>CABXZJ010000014.1 GCA_902516685.1 uncultured Formosa sp. | reverse complement strand
TTTTAAGGCGTTTAAAGTAAGAAATGGCATAATCAATAAGGTTGGATAAATGGCTTTTTACTTCTTCAATTTGAGTCTCAAGTGCTTCTATCTTTTGCTGCGCTTTATCAATATCAAACTTAGAAATCCTTTTAATTTTTATTTCAGTCAAGCGCGCAATATCATCTTTAGTGACCAGGCGTTTAAGATATTGGATGTGCGGCTGTAATCCGCGGTCAATCGCTGTAATAACTCCCTCCCAGGTTTCCTCCTCTTCAATGTCGCGGTAAATTCTATTTTCAATAAATATACGTTCTAAGGATGCGAAATGCCATTGCTCCTCCAGCTCATTGAGTTTAATTTCTAGTTCAAATTTTAATAATGCAACCGTATGATCCGTAGATTGACGAAGCATCTCAGAGACTCCTATAAATAAAGGTTTATTATTTTCAATCACACATCCTAAGGGAGAAATTGAAGTCTCACAATTGGTAAAAGCGAAAAGCGCATCAATGCTCTTATCTGGAGATATTCCGGAGGGTAAGTGAATTAAGATCTCAACGTCTGCCGCTGTGTTGTCTTCAATTTTTTTAACTTTAATTTTCCCTTTATCGTTAGCTTTTAAAATAGAATCAATCAAAGAAGAAGTAGTGGTTCCAAACGGTACTTCTGTAATAACAAGGGTGTTTTTATTCAATTGACTGATTCGAGCTCTACATCGAACTTTACCCCCTCTTAGACCATCATTGTAATTGGTGAAATCTGCTATACCACCAGTAGCAAAATCAGGAAGTATGGTAAAACGTTTCCCGGAGAGGTGTTTTATGGAAGCTCCAATGAGTTCTATAAAATTATGTGGCATTACCTTGGTAGACAAACCAACTGCAATCCCTTCTGCACCTTGGGCTAAAAGCAAAGGAAATTTGACTGGCAAATTTACAGGCTCTTTACGGCGACCGTCGTATGAGGCTTGCCATTCTGTAGTTTTAGGATTAAACACTACATCTAAAGCAAACTTAGATAGTCGCGCTTCAATGTACCTAGAAGCAGCCGCGCGATCCCCAGTTAGAATATTTCCCCAGTTCCCCTGGGTGTCAATGAGCAAATCTTTTTGACCAATCTGAACCATGGCGTCAGCAATACTGGCATCGCCATGTGGATGGTATTGCATGGTGTGTCCAACAATGTTCGCGACTTTATTGTAGCGGCCATCATCCAAATCTTTCATGGATTGAAGAATACGCCGTTGAACAGGCTTAAAACCATCCTCTATGGCTGGGACGGCACGTTCAAGAATTACATATGAAGCATAATCTAAAAACCAATCTTTGTACATACCAGTAACACGAGTGATAGTTTCTTCACTTTGATTGTTTTCGTTAAGTATTTTGTCTTCAGGTTCTAGCATTTATGAGGGCTTTTCTGTAGAGATTAAATCGAGTTCAACTTTCAAATTATTTATGATGAACTTCTGACGATTAGGTGTATTTTTACCCATGTAAAATGAAAGCATTTCTTCAATCGTTGTTTCTGAGTCTAACATTACTGGATCGAGGCGAATATCATCTCCAATGAAATGCTTGAACTCATTAGGAGAGATTTCTCCAAGACCTTTAAAGCGAGTAATTTCTGGCTTTGGTTTTAGTTTATCAATAGCATAAATACGCTCTTCTTCTGAGTAACAATAAATAGTCTCTTTTTTATTTCTAACTCTAAAAAGTGGTGTTTGTAGAATATAAAGATGGCCCTCTTTGATGAGCTCAGGGAAAAATTGAAGGAAAAAGGTGATTAAAAGTAAGCGTATGTGCATACCATCTACGTCGGCATCGGTGGCAATCACAATATTATTATAACGTAAATGTTCAATAGACTCTTCGATATTAAGCGCGGCTTGCAACAAGTTAAACTCTTCGTTTTCGTAAACAATTTTTTTGCTTAAACCATAACAGTTTAGCGGCTTGCCTTTAAGGCTGAAAACAGCTTGTGTATTTACATCTCGAGACTTGGTAATACTTCCGGATGCAGAATCCCCTTCTGTTATAAAAAGTGTTGTTTCTAAATTGCGATTGTTTTTGGTATCACCAAAATGCACACGACAATCACGTAATTTTTTATTGTGTAAACTGGCCTTTTTAGCGCGTTCTTTTGCTATTTTTCGAATACCAGATAGTTCTTTTCGTTCTCGTTCAGCTTGTAAAATTTTTCGCTGAATAGCCTCAGCAACATTGGCATTTTTGTGCAAATAATTATCCAGTTGAGTTTTTACAAAATCATTGATAAACGTTCGGACTGTAGGAAGGCCACCACCCATTTCGGTAGATCCTAATTTTGTTTTTGTCTGGCTTTCAAATACAGGCTCCATCACTTTAATAGCGATGGCAGAAATAATAGATTTACGAATGTCAGAGGCGTCATAGTTTTTGCCAAAATAATCACGGATGGTTTTTACAAAGCCCTCGCGGAAAGCTGCGAGGTGGGTCCCACCTTGAGTCGTATTTTGTCCATTTACGAAAGAATGGTATTCTTCGCTATATTGGGTTTTACTATGGGTCAATGCAACTTCTATATCATTACCTTTGATATGAATTGTTGGATAAAGTCGATCTTCCAATTTGGAATTGTCTTCTAGAAGGTCCTTGAGACCATTTTTACTAAAAAATTTTTCACCGTTAAAGATGATAGTTAGACCTGGATTTAAATACACGTAGTTTTTTAGCATGCGTGCTACATACTCATTTCTGTACTTGTAATTTTTAAAAATAATAGGGTCGGGAATAAATGAAACTTTAGTTCCTTTACGTCTGGATGTATCATCTAGAAGGTCTTGACTTTTTAAAACACCCAATTCAAATTCCGCTGAAGCTGATTTGCCTTCACGGGTCGATTCAACTCGAAAATAATTTGAGAGTGCATTGACGGCTTTGGTTCCAACACCATTCAAACCGACTGATTTTTTAAAGGCTCTAGAATCGTATTTACCACCTGTATTCATTTTAGAAACCACATCAACTACTTTCCCTAGCGGAATGCCACGACCATAATCCCTAACAATAACTTTATTCCCTTGAATTGAAATATCGATACTTTTACCAGCCCCCATGACATATTCGTCAATTGAGTTATCTAATACTTCTTTGAGTAAAATATATATGCCATCATCAGCTGAAGAGCCATCGCCGAGCTTACCAATATACATACCTGGTCGCATCCGAATATGTTCCTTCCAATCGAGGGACCTAATATTATCTTCAGTGTAAGCTGTGTTTTTAACCATAGAAGCTAACGGATGAAGTGCTAATATACTGCATCAACGTAAAAGATAAAACCTTTAAATCACAAATTAATTAACAAAAAATAAGAAGAAATGTTGAGAAATAATTTTTAAAAAATTGATTTTATTTTTTAAATATTAAACAGAAAATGAATCACATCTCCATCCTTGACCGTATAATTTTTACCTTCGATACGCATTTTACCAGCTTCCTTAACTTTAGCCTCACTACCAAACTCTACATAATCAGTATATGCAATGACTTCAGCACGAATGAAACCTTTTTCAAAATCTGTATGAATGACCCCAGCAGCTTGTGGAGCTAAACTTCCAATGGGAATCGTCCAAGCACGCACTTCCTTTACACCAGCCGTAAAATAAGTCTGAAGGCTTAAAAGTTTGTAGGCAGAACGAATCAACTTAGCGGATCCCGGTTCTTTCAAACCTATGTCTTCTAAGAATAATTGGCGCTCTTCAAAGTCATCAAGTTCATTGATATCAGCTTCAATACTTATAGCAAGTACTAATACTTCGGCATTTTCTGATACCACTGCCTGTTTAACTTGATCTACATAAGTATTACCGTTAACAGCAGCTTTTTCATCCACATTACAAACATACATTACAGGTTTGTCCGTGATACACTGCAAAGGTTTTATGAAGCCGATATAATCATCCTCAGATAATTCCATACTACGAATAGAAGAACCCTCTTCTAGGTGAGATTTTGTGGTTTCTAAAATGGTGACTTCTTTTTGAGCCTCTTTGTTGCCTGTTTTTGCAACACGTTTTACTTTTTCAAGTTTTTTTTCGACTGTCTCCAAATCTTTCAACTGCAGTTCCATATCGATAGTATCTTTGTCACGGAGAGGGTCTACACTGCCATCTACGTGTAAAATATTATCGTTATCAAAACAGCGCAGTACATGTAAAATGGCATCTGTTTCACGAATATTTGCTAAAAATTGGTTACCCAACCCTTCGCCTTTACTGGCGCCTTTTACGAGGCCTGCAATGTCCACAATCTCAACAGTAGCGGGTAAAACCTTTTCGGGCTTGACTAAATCTTCCAAAATTGAAATTCTTGGATCAGGGACATTGACCACTCCTACGTTAGGTTCGATAGTGCAAAAAGGAAAGTTAGCACTTTGAGCTTTTGCATTTGATAGACAATTGAAAAGGGTTGATTTTCCAACATTAGGTAAACCTACAATGCCTGCTTTCATGATTTAAAATTTAACGTAGTTAAATAAAATAGCTGTATTATTGGTTAGAATTATTGATTATCCGGATGCATAAAACGTTGTTTTCCGATTAATATTTCTTCGCTTTCAACGTTGTTTTCATCTGGAATACAACAATCAACTGGACATACAGCTGCACACTGAGGTTCTTCGTGAAAACCTTTACACTCTGTACACTTATCTGGTACAATAAAGTAAAACTCATCACTTATGGGTATTTGTGGTTCATCAGCTATTACTTGTTTTCCGCTAGGTAAAATAATTTGCCCATCGAGGCTAGTACCATCATTGTAACGCCAATCGTCAGCACCTTCGTAAATTGCAGTGTTGGGACACTCTGCCTCGCAAGCGCCACAATTAATACATTCATCAGTGATTATAATTGCCATAGTTATTTGTAACTATTATTGCCTAAATTTGGTACTAAATTAAAACCAAATTTACGTTTTAACAAATTATGAATCATAAAAAAACTATAATTAAGTCGTTGGTAAGCTTAGGAAAATTTATGTCACAATTCGCAAGTTTAACTCCAATTAAATCAAATAAAGTGCTTTATAATGATGTTTTTTTTGAAGGTTTTAAAAATCAGTTAAGACTAGCAAGTGAAAACAATGGTTGGTATACCAAATCAAACCTTTGTTATGCTATGAAACAATGGTCAAAACTACTTCAAAAAGATTCTCTAAAATCTTGGTTAGGGCCATACTTAACTCCAACAGCAAATCCAAAAACTGTTGCCGTAGTTATGCCAGGAAACATTCCTCTAGTTGGCTTCCATGATTTTATATCTGTTTTGGCTTCAGGTCATGAAATTTTGGTAAAGCAATCCTCTAAAGATCTTCATATTATTCCTTATTTATCCGACTACTTAGTATACCTAACACCAGGTTTAAAATCCAAAATTAAATTTACCAATAAAAAACTAAAAAAATTTGATGCTGTAATTGCCACCGGTAGTGATAACACTGCTAAATATTTTGAATTATATTTCAAAAATAAGCCTTCAATAATTAGAAAGAACAGAAACTCAATTGCTGTTTTAAATGGTAGTGAGTCTAAGATTGAGTTAGAGTCCTTAGCTGAAGATATTTTTAGGTATTATGGTTTGGGTTGTCGCAGTGTTTCAAAATTATTTATTCCAAAAAACTATGACTTTGATAAGTTTTTTAATGCAATTTACAATTGGTACCATATTATGGACAACAAGAAATATGCTAATAATTACGATTACAACAAAGCTGTGTATATTATGAGTGAATTTGATTTTATTGAAAATGGTTTTTTAATGTTGAAAAAAGACACAAATTATGCATCACCCATAGCAACTTTATTTTTCGAATTTTATGATGATTTGGAAATTCTAAAACAAAGCATTAAAACGAATGTTTCAAAGATACAATGTGTTGTGTCTAAAAATTTTATTGAAAATGAAATTAAATTTGGTAATACTCAGTGTCCAGGTTTGGATGATTATGCCGATGATATTGATACTGTTAATTTCCTGTTGAAAATATAACATAATATTATCAAATTTTTTACGGCTATATAAATAATTAATTCAGAAATTTGATATCTAATTTATTGCCAAATAACTAATAAATGAAAAGACATAATTTTAGTGCTGGACCTTGCGTGTTGCCACAAGTGGTAATTGATGAATCTGCTAAGGCTGTAATGGGATATGATAATGGTTTATCACTGTTAGAAATATCTCACCGCAGTAAAGCATTTGTTGATATTATGGAAAAAGCTAGAGCACTTTCAGTTGAATTGCTAGGCTTAGAAGGTATGGGCTACAAAGCTTTATTTTTACAAGGTGGAGCAAGTACCCAATTCTTGGCTGTTGCTTTAAATTTGTTAGAAAAAAAAGCTGCTTATTTAAATACAGGGACATGGAGTGATAAAGCAATTAAAGAGGCTCGTATCTTTGACGATGTCTTGGAGGTTGCTTCATCAAAAGATGCCAATTACAATTATATCCCTAAAGGATATGATATACCAATGGAGTATGATTATTTTCATTGTACTTCAAACAATACAATTTTTGGAACTCAAATTAAAGACTTTCCTGAATGTGATATTCCAATAGTTTGTGATATGAGTAGCGATATTTTCTCTAGATCTGTTGACTTTTCAAAGTTTGGATTAATTTATGCTGGTGCACAAAAAAATATGGGTCCTGCAGGGACTACTTTAGTTATAGTCCGTGAAGATATTTTGGGAAAGGTATCTCGAAAAATTCCATCTATGATGGATTATAAGGTTCAAATAAGTAAAGGTAGCATGTTTAACACACCGCCAGTATTTCCGGTTTACACATCAATGCTTAATTTACAATGGTTAAAGAACAAAGGCGGAATTAAATCTATTGAAAAAGAAAATGAAAAGAAAGCCCGTTTAATGTATTCTGAAATTGATTTAAACCCACTCTTTGATGGTTTTGCAGCAAAAGTAGACCGCTCAACAATGAATGCAACCTTTATTCTTAAAAATGAGGATTTAAAAGACAGTTTTGACACCATGTGTAGAGAAGCTGGAATTAATGGTTTAAATGGTCACCGTAGCGTGGGTGGTTACAGAGCCTCAATGTACAATGCCTTGAAACTAGAAAGTGTTCAGGTTTTAGTAGAAGTTATGAACGAACTAGAAAGAAAAGCATAAATAAATATGAAAATATTAGCAAATGACGGTATTTCAAATAATGGCATTAAAGAACTAGAGGCTGGCGGATTTGAAGTTATTACAATTACAGTTGCTCAAGAGCAATTAAAGAGCTTTATCAACAAAGAAAGCATTACAGTTTTACTGGTTAGAAGTGCTACAAAAGTAAGAAAAGATTTAATAGACTCCTGCCCTAGTCTAAAAATCATTGGTCGCGGTGGAGTTGGTATGGATAATATTGACGTTAAATACGCAAGAGATAAAGGATTACATGTGATAAATACCCCTTCTGCTTCATCAGAATCCGTTGCGGAGTTAGTATTTGCTCACCTTTTCTCTGGAGTTCGGTTTTTATATGAATCCAATCGTAATATGCCTTTGGACGGAGATTCGAAATTTAAAGTACTCAAAAAAGCTTATTCAAAAGGAACAGAACTTAGAGGTAAAACTTTAGGAATCATAGGCTTTGGTCGTATAGGTCAAGCTACTGCTAAAATTGGCATAGGTCTTGGAATGAAAGTTATCGCATTTGACCCTTTTTTGGAAAAAGTAAGCATCAAAGTTCCATTTTTCGATGAAAAAAGTTTAAATTTTGATATTAATATACAGTCTAAGGAAAGTGTTTTGAAAGAAGCTGATTTTATAACACTTCATGTACCGGCCCAAAAAGAGTTTGTCATAGGATCAAACGAAATTGAATTAATGAAAGATGGTGCTGGCCTAGTAAATGCAGCTCGTGGTGGTGTTGTAGATGAAGTAGCTTTGGTAAATGCTTTAAAATCTGGGAAATTAAGCTTCGCAGGTGTTGATACTTTCGAAAATGAACCAACACCATCAGTTCAAGTACTAATGACTAACAATATATCTTTAAGTCCTCACATTGGTGCCGCAACTACTCAAGCACAAAAACGTATTGGCTCTGAATTAGCAACACAAATAATTAAATTATTAAAATAATATCTTTAACCACTACTTCTCTTTTAAAAATATTTAATTGTTTAATTATTCATGATTGATAGAAATTTAGGATGAAAAAACTTATTGCAGATTTTAAGAATTACTGGGAAATTACACAAAATTGGCAGTTATTATTTCCATTTGCTGGAGTATTACTTCTTGGATTCACCAGTATTAGGTTAGTAAAATTATTCCCCATTAATTGGTTTAATCAAATAGATTCATATTATCTATCTCACTTTCTTATTATTTCATATTTCGTTGCAATCTATTATCTATTTTTAAAGATCGTAATCTACTCAATTATAAAATTAGAAAATAAATGGATTGTCGATCAGCGTTGGGAGCTTATTCGAATTTTTATAGTTTTTGCAATAACGGGTTCTTCTTCAATGTTAATTAGTCGACCAGTAGTTAAATTAATAGACTCATCATTTAAAAATCTAAATACATTTGTTTATTGGTTGATATTTATTTTTGTAAGCCTTATATTTTATCAAATTTTGCTAATTTTTTGGGGATGGCTTTTAGGGCAATTCGAATTTTTTTGGAAATTTGAAAAGAAAATACTTAAGCGTTTTGGTCTGGGAATATTTTTCGAGAAAAAACAATAAAATCCAATTAGGATTTAAATTTATCGTCAATCTTATTACTAAACTTTTTATTTAATAATTTAATTTTAGGAGATATTGTAAATTGGCAGTATGGCTGATTTTTATTTTGATCATAATAGTCTTTATGCAAATCTTCTGCATCATAAAAAATATCAAATGGCTTGAGTACAGTTACTATTGATTGATTAAAAACTTTGGATTTTTCCAAAAAATTAATATATTTTTTAGCCGATATTTTTTGACTCTCATTTATATAAAAAATCGCAGACCTATATTGCTCACCTAGATCATTTCCTTGTCTATTGAGAGTCGTTGGATTATGAGTTGAAAAAAAAATTTCTAGCAGATCTTCATATGATATTTCGCTTGAATCATAAAATACACTAACACCTTCTGCGTGTCCAGTTGTCCCCTCACAAACTTCTCTGTAAGCAGGGTTTTTAATATTACCACCTGTATATCCTGGAGTTATACTTATTACTCCGTTTAGACGTTTGAAAATTGCTTCTGTACACCAAAAGCATCCACCACAAAATATAGCTTGTTCCATATAAATATGATTCATTAACAAATTTAGTAAAAGAATTTTGCAAAAAATAAAAATTTGATTGAATTGTAAGACTATTTATCTAAATTTACATAATATGGTCAAAGCCGAAAACATATATAAGAATTATAATGAGATTGAAGTTCTTAAAGGGGTAAACTTAGAGGTTAAAAAAGGTGAAATTATTTCGATTGTTGGATCTTCTGGTGCCGGCAAAACAACTTTACTTCAAATTTTAGGAACTTTAACCCCACCGACACAAAAAAAACTATGTAAATTAGAAATTAATAAAACTGAGGTATTAGGATTAAATGAAAATCAGATTGCGAAATTTCGAAATGAAAATATTGGTTTTATTTTCCAGTTTCATCAACTTTTACCTGAATTTAGTTCAATCGAAAATGTTTGTATTCCAGCTTTCATTAAGGGAATATCAAAAGAAGAAGCTGAAAATAAGGCTAAAGAATTATTAAATTTTTTAGGGTTAAGTAAAAGACTAAATCACAAGCCCAGTGAACTTTCAGGAGGTGAGCAACAGCGAGTAGCAGTTGCACGTGCATTGATAAATAATCCATCATTGATTTTAGCAGATGAACCATCAGGAAACTTAGATAGCAATGCTGCTGATAAATTACATAAGCTTTTTTTTAAATTACGAGATTCTTTCGGATATACTTTTTTAATTGTAACCCACAATAAAGACTTTGCAGAAATGGCAGATCGAAAAATATCTATTGTTGATGGCCAAATTTCAATCTAAATACAAGAACAGATTAAGTTTTCAATCGTTAAAACAATTTTTAGATGAAAAAGTTGAGCAATATAATACTCCACGATTCATTAAAGACGATCCAATTCAAATCCCCAAAAAATATAAATCTAAATATGATATAGAAATTTCGGCATTTCTTACTGCAACAATTGCTTGGGGCAATCGTAAAATGATTATTAAGAATGCAAATAAAATAATGAACCTAATGGGTAATTCACCATATGATTTTGTTATGAATCATAATGATTCAAATTTAAAATCGTTTGATTATTTTGTTCATCGAACTTTCAATTCGATAGATTTAAAATATTTCATAAAAGGATTACAAAATATTTATAAGAATTACGGCAGTATGGAAACTGTATTTAGGATGAATACCTCTAGCTCAAGTGTCCAACCAAGTATTCATGAGTTTAAAAAAATATTTTTTTCGCTAGAACATGCAATAAGAACCGAAAAACACGTTGGCGACCCAAAAAAGGGATCAGCTTGTAAAAGACTTAATATGATGTTGAGATGGCTTGTCAGGAAAGATAGCTCTGGAGTTGATATAGGAATATGGAACGATATCTCACAATCAATTCTATCATGTCCTCTTGATGTACATTCGGGCAATGTAGCAAGAAAACTTGGATTAATAAAAAGAAAAAATAATGACTCAAAAGCTCTAGAGGAATTAGATCAAAAGCTTCGTAAACTAGATCCGAATGACCCTGCCAAATATGATTTTGCTTTATTTGGTCTTGGAGTGTTTGAAAAATTTTAAAAATCTTCAAAAATTGAAACTAATACCATCATTGGCCAATAATACATTATCAAATATTGTATTAGCCTCAGCTTTAAATAATTGTAAGTCTTTGTATCTTGATGAATAATGACCAAGAATTAATTTTGAAGCACATGCCTTTTTTGCAATAATGGCTGCTTGTTTGGCTGTTGAATGTTTAGTTTTTATACAAAGATTTTTATGGAGATCTAAAAAAGTAGATTCATGGTACAAAACATCAACATTTTTAATTAATGGTAATATACATTCATTGTATGCTGTATCACTACAAAAAGCATAACTTTTACTTTTTCTTCCGATTGTTGTAACTAAAGAGTTTTTAATAAGTTTACCTTCTTTATTGTAAACATCACTACCCTGCTTTAACTTACGAAAATAAGCCTTATCAATATTATTTGCTTTTATTTCATTAATTAACAATTGTCTGTCGAACGGCTTTTCTTTAAATAAAAAACCATTTGTATATATTCTGTGATCTAAAGGGATGGTAAAAACTTCAATCCTATTGTCCTCAAATAAAAGCTCAGAATATGAATTTTCAAGTTCATGAAAATATAAATTAAAATTAGTCCAGGAATTTGATTTTTTTAACTGAATTAAGATAATTTCCTTTATTCCCTTTGGTCCATATATATGTAAATCAGTCTCACGATTTAACAATCTAAACGTAGAAATAAGACCAATTAAGCCAAAATAATGATCACCATGTAAATGCGATATAAAAATATGTTTAATTAGATTAAATTTGACTTTATGTCGTCTTAACTCTAATTGTGTTCCTTCACCACAATCTATCAAAAAAACATGACCACGACTTTCTAAAATCTGAGAAGTTGTCTGACCAACGATTCGTGGAGTGGCGCTGTAGCAACCAATAATAGTTAATTTCAATTAAAATATTTTTTTTTAAAATTCTAAGTCTCTTTGTATTTCTTCAATTTCAATAATATCAAAAGCCTCCTGTAAGGTTGGTGCCCATGAAATTTCAGCTTTAATTTCATTTGGATTAGTATGATCTGAAACAAATACAAAAGAATATTTTCCTTTGTTGTGAGTGTGGGAGATTTCTAAAATATTTTCAATTAAGTCATTGTTTAATATTTGGCTTTCTGATAGTATTAAAATGATGTTTTTTTGCTTTAACTTAGCGTAAACATCTTTAAAATTGGTCACAAAATCTCTCTTCAAATCACTTGATTTAAATATAATGGCTGTTTCATCTGTAATTTCAAAATTCAACTAAGACTTAATTTTTGAAGCTAATAAATAGGTTACAGCCATTCTAATAGCAACACCATTTTCAACTTGATCTAAAATAATTGCTTGGCTAGAGTCAGCCACTTCACTAGTAAGCTCTACTCCTCTATTAATGGGACCTGGATGCATTACGACTATTTTTTTATTGAGTTGGTTAAGAATTGGCATTGTTAAACCATATTGTTGAGTGTAATCCCTAACAGATGGAAAATAACTTAAATCCATTCTTTCATTTTGAACTCTTAACATATTAGCTACATCACACCATTTTAGAGCATTAAGTAAATTAGTTTCTACAATTACTCCTAAGTTTTGTATGTACTTTGGTATAAGCGAATATGGACCGCAAAGCATTACTTCAGCACCAAGAAGTTGTAAGGCATATATGTTAGACAATGCTACTCTACTATGTAAAATATCTCCAACGATTACTACTTTTTTTCCTTGCACACTTCCAAACTTTTGTTTTATTGAATAGGAATCTAATAGAGCCTGAGTAGGATGTTCATTTGCACCATCTCCAGCATTAATAATAATGGAATTTACGTGTTGTTTTAGAAAATCTGCTGAACCAGGTTTTGGATGACGTAATACAACCATATCTACTTTCATAGAAATAATATTATTAACTGTATCAATTAAAGTTTCTCCTTTATTAACAGAGGATTGAGATTCAGAAAAATTAATTATTTCAGCAGATAAACGTTTTTGAGCAATTTCAAATGATAGTTTAGTACGAGTTGAACTTTCAAAAAATAAATTTGCTATAGTAATATCTCTTAGTGATGGAACCTTTTTTATTGGACGGTTAATAACCTTTTTAAAATGATCTGCAGTGCTAAAAATTAGGTCAATATCCTTTTTATTTAAGTATTTAATTCCTAACAAATGATTGACACTTAAAGTACTCATAATTTATTGTTTTATTAAATAAACACTGTCTTCCCCTTTATTTTCTTTCCAATTTACAATTACCTTTTCGTCATCAATTGCGTCAACTTGTCTACCCCTATAGTCAGGCTGAATCGGCAAATGTCGACTAAAGCGACGGTCAATTAATATTAATAATTCAATACTACTAGGGCGACCATAAGACTGAATAGCAGTGAGAGCTGCACGAATGCTTCTACCAGTATATAAAACGTCGTCAATAAAAATTACATTTTTATTTTCAACTAAAAATTCCATTTTAGTTGAGCTAGGTTCTAACACTTTATTGGTGTGCCTAAAATCGTCTCTATAAAATGTAATATCTAAGTAACCTGTTTGAATTTTCGGAACATTATAATTGCTAATTAACAATTCGTTTATCCTATTGGCCAAATATTTTCCTCTTGGTTGAATTCCAATTAAAATACAATTAGAAAAGTCACTGTGTCTTTCAATAAGTTGGCAAGCCAGACGATGGAGGATAATGTTTACTTCTTTTTGATTCAGTAAAACTTTTTGGCTCATAATGTTTTCAACAAATATCGAACGCAAATATAACGGAAAAATATTAAATAAAAACTTATTAACAGATTACATCTATTAAAATAATAATCAATAATTTATTAATTTTCACAGAAGATAGTCAGTGCTAATAAAATTTGATTGTTTTTCAGCCAACATTTCTTTTATTATATTGTTATTGTCTGAATTATCTTTAGCTGCTACAAATGTTCTGATTGAGAATGAACGTAGAGCATCTCTAACACTTAGTGTACTAAAAGCAGAATCTTTTCGGCCAGTGAATGGAAAAACGTCTGGGCCTCTTTGACAAGAGCTATTAAGATTAACACGACAGACTAAATTCACTAGCACATCAATAAGAGGAGCTAACGCTTTAGTATCTCTCCCGAATACACTAACTTGCTGTCCGTAGCTTGATTCAGCCATATCATCCAATGGCTTTTGAATATCATTGAACGTCATAATAGGAATTACAGGTCCAAATTGTTCTTCATGGTAAACGTTCATTGTTTTATCAATAGGGTAAAGTACTGAAGGATAAATATAATTATGTGTTCTTTTACCTCCTTTTGAGTTTAAAATACTTGCACCTTTAGATTTAGCATCATCAATTAAATTTTGTATGTAGGCGGGTTTATCTACCTCTGGTAAAGGAGTTAACATTACATCATCATCCCAAGGATTTCCAAATTTTAGATTATCAACCTGATTGCAAAACTTCGTTTTAAATTCATCAAAAATATTTTCATGGATGTATAATATTTTAAGTGCAGTACAACGCTGGCCATTAAAAGATAGTGTACCGGCAATACATTCCTTAACTGCTAAATTTATGTCAGCATCTGGTAAAACAATTGCAGGGTTTTTGGCTTCAAGACCTAAAACAATTCGAAGTCTATTTTTTTTGGGGTGTGTATTTTGTAAAGCATTAGCAGAATTACTATGTCCAATAAGTGCTAAAACATCAATTTTACCAGTTTCCATTATTGGAGATGCTAGTGTTCTTCCACGACCAAACAAAATATTAACAACACCACTTGGGAAGCTATTTTGAAAAGCTTCCATCAAAGGAGTTAATAGTAAAACTCCAAGTTTTGCGGGCTTGAATATTGTGGCATTACCCATTATTAAAGCAGGAATTAGAAGAGCAAAAGTTTCATTTAAAGGGTAATTGTATGGTCCCAAACATAATACAACACCAAGAGGTCCTCTTCTTATGTGAGCATAAACACCTGAATGCTTGTGAAATTTAGCAGCGTTACGATCTAGTTGTTTATAATCATCAATAGTATCGTAAATATAATCTACAGTTCTGTCGAATTCTTTTTGGGAATCCTGTAAATTTTTTCCAATTTCCCACATAAGATATTTAACAACTTCATCACGTTTTGTTTTCATTTGCGAAACAAATTTTTCCATGCAAGAAATTCGATCAATAACTTTCATAGTGGGCCATTCACCCTTTCCATTATCATATGCGGCAGAAGCAGCATCTAATGCTTCCATAGCTTGATCCTTTTCTAGAAGTGGAATGGAACCAAGCAATGTTGGTGAATTATCAACTGATGATGAAATAGTTGAATAAACTTTTGAAGTAGCACCATTCCAATGTTTTAATTCTCCATTAATAAGATAAGTATTGTGATTTATAATGTGTTTAATCTTAAAATTATCGGGAATTGGATTAAATTTCATAATATTCAAATTTATTAAACTCTATAAATTTAACTAACTAAATTTCTTATAATTAAAAAAAAAAGTTAATTATTTAAAAAAATGAGAGTCCTTGTTTAAAAAAACCCTTCGTGATAACGAAAGGTCTTAATTTAATGATTGCTAAAATTATTTTTAGTTAGAATCCATTTTATCTTTTAACGCTTGTAAAGCTTCATTTGCGTCTCCAATAGTTGTTTTTGACTCTGGAGCAGTTTTGGCTGCTTTTTTTGAAGCTGCTTTAACATTCTTAACTTCTTGATCTTTAAAAACAGCTGTATGCGATGCTACAACACGCTTAAATTCTTTACTAAATTCAATTATAACGAAGTCGCTCTCCTCACCTTTTTTGAGTTTTGAGCCATCCTCTTTCTCTAAGTGTCTAGTTGGTATAAATGCTACTATATCATCGTTAAACATAACTGTTGCACCTTTATCAACAATTTCTAAAACTGAAGCGGTGTGTTTTGTGTTTAAAGCAAATTCTTTTTCGTATTTATCCCATGGGTTATCTTTTGTTTGCTTATGACCTAAACTTAATTTTCTACCGTCTACATCTAATTCTAGAACAATAACATCTAATTTATCACCCACAGTGCAAAATTCACTTGGATGCTTAATTTTCTTAGTCCAAGATAGATCAGAAATATAAATTAGACCATCTATACCTTCCTCCATTTCAACAAAAACACCAAAGTTTGTAAAGTTTCTAACAATACCTGTATGTCGCTGACCAACAGGAAATTTAGAAGTAATATCAGTCCAAGGATCCGGACTAAGCTGTTTTATACCCAAGGACATCTTGCGATCTTCCTTGTCAAGGGTAAGAATTTGGGCTTTAACAAAATCACCAACATTAACAAAATCTTGAGCAGATCTTAAATGAGTAGACCAAGACATTTCGGACACGTGGATTAGTCCTTCAACTCCGTCAGCTACTTCAACAAAAGCACCGTAATCGGCTATAACAACTACTTTTCCTTCAACTTCATCACCAACTTTAACCCCTTCACCAAGTGCGTCCCATGGATGCTTACTTAATTGTTTTAAACCTAGTTGAATTCTTGATTTATCTTCATCAAAATCTAAAATAACAACATTTAACTTTTCGTCTAATTCAACAATTTCACTAGGGTGGTTTATTCTTGACCATGAAAGATCAGTTATGTGAACAAGTCCGTCAACACCACCTAGATCCATAAAAACCCCGTAGGATGTTATATTTTTAACAATACCCTCAAGTACCTGTCCTTTCTCAAGTTGACTAATAATTTCTTTTTTCTGTATCTCAATATCAGCTTCAATTAGAGCCTTGTGTGATACAACAACATTTTTAAATTCATGATTGATTTTAACAACCTTAAACTCCATTGTTTTGTTTACATATTGATCATAGTCTCTGATTGGTTTAACATCAATTTGAGAGCCAGGTAAAAACGCTTCAATACCAAAAACATCTACTATCATTCCCCCCTTGGTTCTACACTTTATAAAGCCATTTACAATTTCACCAGTTTCATTAGCACTAATAACACGATCCCATGCTTTTATTACACGAGCTTTACGGTGTGATAGAATTAATTGACCTGTTGAATCTTCTCTAACATCAATTAATACCTCAACCTTATCTCCAACTGCTAAATTAGGATTGTAACGAAATTCATTTAAGGAAATTACTCCTTCTGATTTAGCATTGATATCAATAATAACGTCTCTATCTGTCATGTGAATGACTATACCATCTACAACTTGGTCATCTAATGTATCAACAAAATTATCAGCTACAAGCTTTTCAAATTCATCCAATTTGTCATCAGCTACAGGGTCAATACCCTCTTCATAGTTATGCCAATTAAAATCTTTTAAAAACTGGTCAGAACTAATTTTATTGTCTAATGTTGGGGGCTCAACTGATGAGTTATCTTGAGTTGATTCAACTGTTGAAATTTCTTGTTTGGAGTCCTTTTTTTGGGTTTTTTTGTTTTCAACCATTGCTGATTAAAATTTGTATCCTATTTGTTCTTGATGTTAGATTTAAAGCATAACAAATAAGAGTGTTAATTTTTTTTTCTCTTCTCTCTAACAATTTTGCTAAGAAGATTGCAATTATACAACTATTCCATTAATTGAACAAATTTTATATTTGAGATTTGTTATGTTAAACTTACACAGCAATCATTTATTTTAATTAACAATTTTTTTAACCCAAGACATAACTAACTCAAATTGTTCTGATTCACTTAAATTTGTGTTATCTATTTTTTTTGCATCTGAAGCCATCATTAGCGGAGATTCTTTTCGATTTGAATCATTGTAATCCCTTGAGTTTATATTTTCATATACATCACCAAAACTTACAGATAAATTTACTTTGGAAAGTTCACTTAACCTTCTGTAAGCCCTAGTTTTGGGCGAAGCAGTCATAAAAATTTTTAATTCTGCTTTTGGAAATACAACAGTACCAATATCACGACCATCCATTACTATACCTTTGTTAACTCCAATATATCTTTGTTTCTTTACAAGAAATTTACGTATTTCAGGAATTGCAGCTACTTTGCTTACAATGTTTGAAACTTCCATACTACGAATTTCTGACGTCAATTTCATATTGTTTAAAAACAAGCTGGTTGATCCGTCAAGCCCAACTTTAAAATCAAGTTTAATATCATCAATACTTTTAATGAAATCTAAATGATTAAACTTATTATTAGCGGTAAATCCCTTTTTGATTCCGTTTAATGTAATTGCTCTATACATTGATCCAGAATCAACATAAATATACCCCAAGGCTTTAGCTAATTCTTTAGCTAAAGTACTCTTTCCAGTAGATGAATGACCATCAATAGCAATTATAATTTTTTTCACTTGTATAAACTAATTTGAACACCTAAAAAACTAGTATTCGATGCTGATGAATATCTTGCATGAGTGTAACTAATTCGTAATTTATTAAACTTCAAGCCAATTCCAAAAGAAAGACCTGAAAAATTTCGTTGTTCTAAAATTCTTAATTCTTCTGAACGTCTAAAACTATATCCCAATCGGATATTAAATCCTCGATCAGGAAATAATTCTAAACCTACAATAGTGTGTCTTGCTATATTTGATAAAAACCCTACTTCTTCCTCACTGATATTTCCTTCAAGATCTGAAGAAGCCCGTGAAGGATTTGGAACAGCAATAGGCCATTTTTGTAAGTTTTCAAAAGTTAAATGCCAACGAATTGGAACAAATTGGAGTTTTTGACTTAATCCAAAGTCAATTTCAAAAGGTAAAGGTTCATTTAATCCAGCGTATGTTGTGAATTGAGTTCCAATATTTCTTAAAACAATTGCAGCATTAAATTCAAGGTAATCATCAATATATATTAGACCTAAATCTAAAGCGCCTCCAAAGGAACTATATTGCTCAAGTTTTGAGGAAATTAATTTAATACTAGCACCAGCATAAAAATCAGTGAATCCAATTTGAAATGCATATCCAAAAGAAAGTGCAGTTTCTTTTCCAGTAAAACTGCCTGTGCTATTTCCATTTTCATCATATCCATCAAAAGCTCCATAATTAATGTATGTGATTCCAGCATGAAAAGTTTGCACTCTACGATCTAAAGTGTAAGCATAAGCTGCTGTGCCATAACTAATGTCTCCTAAATAGTTAGAATAATTTAAAGCTAATTGATTATCCATCTCAATATTGATTGTAGCAGGGTTATAAATTCCCTGTGTTACATCATAATCAACATTTGTTATAACTTTACCACCAAGTGCAGCTTGTCTAGGGGAAGATATTAAATTCAGGAATTGATAGGTTGAATTTCCTCCCAACTGGGAAAAAACTGGAATGGGAGTTATTAAAGTAAAAAAAAAAGCTAAGGAAAATTTCATTACTCATCAAAAATAACTAATTCTGTAACAAAACGGATTTTTGTATATTTTATTTTAATGAATTGGATAAATTAATTACAAAGCTTTTGCATTGGGAACTTTATAATTAGTTAAAGCTGTATTGATAACATCAGACATGTCAGAAACATAATGAAATTTTAAACCTTTCAAATACTGTGGGTTAATCTCATCTATATCACGCTTGTTTATCACAGACAAAACAATTTCTTTAATCTTAGCTCTTTTTGCTGCTAATATTTTTTCTTTTATACCTCCAACAGGTAAGACTTTTCCTCTCAAAGTGATTTCACCTGTCATTGCAATAGATTTTTTAACTTTCCGTTGAGTTATTAAAGAAACTAGTGAGGTTAACATAGTGATCCCTGCACTAGGACCATCTTTTGGGGTTGCACCTTCGGGCACATGAATGTGAAAGTTATAATTTTTAAAAATATGATTCTCAATTCCAAAATTATCTGAATTTGCCTTTATATATTCCATGGCAATTGTTGCTGATTCCTTCATTACTTTACCAAGATTACCGGTAATATTTAAAGTTCCTTTTCCTTTAGATAATATTGACTCAATAAATAAAATATCGCCCCCAACAGGTGTCCAGGCAAGACCAGTAACAACACCTGCAATGTTATTATTCTCATATCTGTTGCGTTCGAGTTTTGGGGTTCCTAAAACTTCTATAATACTATCATTTAAAACTTTTACATCATATTTAGATTCCATTGCAATATTTTTTGCAACACAACGAACTACTTTGGCAATTTGCTTTTCAAGTCCCCTAACACCTGATTCTCTTGTGTAACCTTCAATAATTGTTTCTAATTGCTGATTACTTATTTTGAGATCCTTTGAACTTAAGCCGTGTTCTTTTAATTGTTTTGGTAATAAATATTTTTTTCCAATTTGAATTTTTTCCTCAGTAGTATATCCATTAACATTAATAATTTCCATTCGATCTAGTAAAGCGGGTTGAATAGAATTTATATTATTTGAAGTTGCAACAAACATGACTTTAGATAAATCGTAACCTATTTCTAGAAAGTTATCGTAAAATTCTGAATTTTGCTCAGGATCTAAAACTTCAAGCATCGCAGAAGATGGATCACCTTGATTTGAATATGACAACTTATCAATTTCATCTAAAACAAATACAGGATTTGAAGTTCCTGCCTTCTTTAAACTTTGTAAAATTCTTCCAGGCATAGCTCCAATATAAGTTTTTCTATGGCCTCTAATTTCTGCCTCATCACGCAAACCACCAAGTGAAATGCGAACGTATTCTCTACCCAACGCTTCTGCAATTGATTTCCCTAAAGAAGTCTTACCAACACCTGGAGGGCCATGTAAACACAAAATAGGTGATTTCATATCATTTCGAATTTTCAAAACAGCTAAATATTCGATAATCCGCTTTTTAACCTCATCAAGACCAAAATGATCTCTATCTAAAATACGCTTTGCACGATTTAAATCTAATTTATCCTTACTAAATTTATTCCAAGGCAGATCAAGTAATAAGTCAAGATAGTTGCGTTGTACAGAGTATTCCGCAACTTGTGGGTTCATCCGCTGTAATTTACCAATTTCTTTATCAAAATGTATCTTGGTGGTATCGTCCCAGGGTTTAACATCAGCCCTTTTTTTCATTTCGCCAATTTCTTCATCATAGCTAATTCCACCTAATTCTTCTTGAATAGTTTTCATTTGTTGATGAAGAAAATACTCGCGTTGCTGCTGGTTCATGTCATTTTGAACCTTGGATTGGATATCATTTTTAAGCTCTAGGCGTTGAAGCTCAACATTCATGTGTTTTAATGTTAAAAGTGCCCGCTCATGTAAGTTATTTATCTCTAGAATTTTTTGTTTTTCACTCACAGAGATATTCATGTTTGATGAAACAAAATTTACCAAGAAAGAATTACTTTCGATATTTTTTATGGCGAAAGAAGCTTCACTTGGAATGTTTGGACTTTGCTTAATAATTTCTAATGACAAATCTTTGATAGATTCAATTACTGCTTTAAATTCTACATTGTTGTAGTTTGGAACAACTTCCTTTACATCTTTAATCTTAGCAGTCATGTAAGGAAATTCAGAAACCAAATTTTGAATTTCAAAACGTTTTTTTCCCTGAATAATTACAGTAATATTACCATCGGGCATTTTTAAAACTTTTAAAATACGTGCAATCGTCCCAATTCTGTGTATATCTTTAAAAGTTGGATTTTCTACATTACCGTCTATTTGTGAAACTACTCCAATCACTTTGAGCCCTTTGTTGGCATCATTGATAAGTTTGATAGATTTATCTCTACTGGCTGTTATTGGAATTACAACTCCAGGAAATAATACAGTATTTCTTAAAGATAAAATAGGAAGTGATTCTGGAAGGGATTCTTTTTTTATAATCTCTTCATCTTCTGTAGTCATCAATGGGATGAGTTCTGAATTCTCATCAAAATCATGAAATGACAAAGTGTCAAGTAATTTATATTTTGAACTGCTCATAATAGTATGTAGGTCATATTGTCATGAAAGACATATTTTGTGGTGATTTAAAAAACAAAAATTAGTAACGATTATACCTTAAAAGGTGTTTTACATCTGCTACATCATAATACTATTGACAATTCCCGTGCCAAGACGATATAATTTTATAGTGAATGAAAATTTTTCACTTTGAAAAATATAATGAAGGCGAAAAAGAAAAAAATTGCAAGTGCCAAAACTGAATACTGCATAGAGCCTGTTAATGATATTAAGAAACCAAATAGAAACATCCCCAAAACAATTGCAATTTTTTCGGTAACATCATAAAAACTGAAGTAAATTGCATGATCTTGTGTTTCTGGTAATAATTTTGAATATGTTGAACGAGTCAAAGTCTGTGTAGCTCCTAAGACAAATCCGAGAACTATACCCATCAAATAAAAATATGAATCAATGTTTGGAAGAGTTCTGTCTAACGCAAAAGCGATAAAGCACACAGAACCCCATATGAACAAGGTTATCTTTAAAGACAGGATATTTCCAATTCTATTTGAAATTCTAGAGAACGTATAAGCACCAAATATCGCAACAATTTGAACTATTATTATTGTTAAAATTAGATTTATTGTTGGTAATCCCAATTCCTTACTCCCAAACTTTCTTTTTCAATAACAGCAGTTTTAAACCCTAGTTTTGATGCTTCAATTAAAGGAAATGTAGATTATTTACTTGACAAAAGTCATGGTATGGTTCGTACTGAAATTGTTTGCAGTTCATGTGGTGGACATTTAGGTCATGTTTTTAATGATGGTCCAACTGAAACTGGAATAAGATATTGTGTAAATTCCTTAAGCTTGGATT
>CABXZJ010000013.1 GCA_902516685.1 uncultured Formosa sp. | reverse complement strand
AAATTAGATATTTTGCCAGTTTTATCATTTTTATAATAATGATTATATCGTATTTTTGTAGTGTTTTTTTAAAGGTATTTTTATCAGATAATATTTTAAAATAATAATGTCCCAATTATCTATATGAAGCAGATGCAAAACCAAATGCTGCGTTTATTATTTTTAGGAGTCCTTTTATCCTCACTCACTGTCACGCCTTTGTATTCTCAAGACGGTGATGCAACAAAAGGTAAAGCACTGTTTAATGCCAATTGTGCTGCTTGCCACCAATTAGACAAAAAAATGACTGGCCCTGCGCTTCGATACGTTGAAAAGCGTTTATATGAAGATGAGGGTTTGGATCGCGAATGGTTAAACGCTTGGATTCGTAATAGTTCTTCTTTGATTAAATCTGGTGATGTATATGCCAACAAAATATACAATGAGTACAATGGAGCAGCTATGACTGCTTATCCACAATTTTCTGACGAAGATATATCTAACATATTGGCTTACACTGCACAAGATAAAACTGTCCCAGCAGTAGCTGCAGTAGCTGCAGTTTCTAGTGAATCTTCAGCTCAAGATTCTGGTTTATCTAAAATTCTTATTCTTAGCGCATTAGCTATACTGTTTAGCCTTCTTGCTTTAGGCTTATTCTTGGTCAATAAGACTTTACGTCGATTTGCCGTCTCTAATAAAGTTGAAATAAGGGAAGTAACCAAAAGACCATCTTTATGGAAGGCTTTTGTAAAAAATCAGTTTTTAATGCTTTTGTGTGCAATTTTCTTTCTATTATCAAGTGCATATTTTGTCTATGGATACCTATCTCAAGTTGGTGTTGATCAGGGATATGAGCCAATTCAACCCATTCACTATTCACATAAAATTCACTCTGGACAGAATGGTATTGACTGCAAATACTGCCATTCTTCAGCAAGGGTCAGCAAACATTCGGGTATTCCTTCATTAAATGTTTGTATGAATTGCCATAAATCAATTTATGAAGTTGCTGAATCTACTGCAACTGAAGAATATAGTAAAGAATTTTATGATGCTGAAATACAGAAACTGTATAAAGCAGTAGGTTGGGACGATGCAGAGCAAAAGTATACGGGCAATACAAAGCCAGTGAAATGGATTCGTATCCACAACCTTCCCGATTTTGCTTATTTTAACCACTCGCAACACGTTACTGTAGCTGGAATCGAGTGCCAAACATGCCATGGTCCTGTTGAAGAAATGGAAATTATGTATCAACACTCTCCATTGACTATGGGTTGGTGTATAAATTGCCATAGGGAAACTAGTGTTAAAGTTGAAGATAATGGGTATTATGAAAAAATACATGAAGCACTTTCAAAGAAGTATGGGGTTGAAAAATTAACTGCTGCACAGATGGGTGGTTTAGAGTGTGGGAAATGCCACTATTAAAAAATTAAATATATGTCATCGAATAAAAAATACTGGAAGAATGTTGAGGAGATTAGTCCTGGCCAATCTGCGGCTGTGAACTCTTTAAAACACAAGGAATTCGTTCAAGAAATTCCGGTAGATGAATTTTTAGGAGACAAGGATGCTTTAGGATCCTCTACAACGACTCGCCGTGATTTTCTAAAATATGTTGGATTTAGTACTGCAGCAGCCTCATTGGCAGCTTGCGAGGGCCCGGTGATAAAATCTATTCCTTATGTTGTGCAGCCCGAACAAATCATCCCTGGAGTTGCCAATTACTATGCCACTGCTATTGGAAATGGATATGATTTTGCCAGCCTTTTGATTAAAACAAGAGAAGGGCGTCCTATAAAAATTGAATGTAATACTTTGGCAGATGAAAACGGAACCACCAATGCCAGAATACAAGCTTCCGTATTGGACCTTTATGACAACCAACGCCTATCTGGACCGCTTAAAGACGGAGAAAATATTTCATGGAAAGACTTTTACAAAGAAGTCGGTGAAAAGTTAGAAATGGTTGAATCGCAAGACAAAGCGATTGTTTTGTTGACCCAAACATATGCCAGCCCCAGCACCTCAAAATTAATTTCTGAGTTTAAAGCTAAATACAAAAATGTTTCTCATATCGTATACGATGCTATTTCTGAATCTTTTGCGGCTGACGCTTATGAGGCAAAGTATGGTAGAAGAGGACTTGCAAATTACGACTTCTCAAAGGCCAAAACAATTGTATCTATTGGCGCAGATTTTCTTGGTGATTGGCAAGGGGGTGGTTTTGATTCTGCCTATGCCAAAGGGCGAGTTCCAAAAAACGGAACTATGTCTCGACACATTCAGTTTGAATCTAATATGTCACTTTCTGGGGCTAACGCTGATAAGCGGATACCTTTAAAACCTTCTCAGCAAAAATTAGCTTTGGTAAGACTTTATGGGAAACTAACGGGTTCTTCTGTAAGCGTAACCTTGCCTCCTACAATTGAAGCAGCCATTGATTCAGCAGCCATGGAAATTTCTAAAGCAGGGGCCAATGCTGTTGTTTTGACAGGTATTCAAGATGAAAAAGCGCAAGGCCTGGTCATTGCCATCAACGAATTTATAAAGAGCAAGGCTTTCGATCCGAAAACAATTATTTTGACTCGACAAGGAAACGACAAAGCTGTTTCAGCGTTTGTAAAAGATATGAATGCTGGCCATGTTGGAGCAGTGATCATGGCTGGAGTCAACCCAGTATATACCCTTCCTAATGCCGCTGCGTTTGTGGAAGGACTTAAAAAAACTGTTGTGTCCGTAACATTTACGATGAAAAATGATGAAACTGCTGCCAAAACTCAATATGTTGGGGCTTCACCACACTACCTTGAATCTTGGGGAGACTTGCAAACCAAGTCTGGTTTTTATGCATTAATGCAACCTACAATTCGACCTCTTTTTGATACTCAACAATTTCAAGAGGCCTTGTTAGTATTCAACGGATCTACGTTAAATTATCACGACTATATAAAATCATTTTGGACTCAGACTATTTTAAAAGATGTTGTTTGGAATCAAGCACTTCACGATGGTGTTTACAAAGGTGATCCTTTAGTCACTACAGAAACTAACACATCAAAAAATACTAAGACATCTTTTAGCTTGGCCGCTGCTATTTCGGCCTTGTCTTCAGTTAAATCTTCTAATTTTGAGCTCACTCTGTATCCAAAAACTGGAATGGGCGATGGTCAACAAGCTAACAATCCTTGGTTACAAGAATTTCCAGACCCATTAACCCGTACGACATGGGACAATTATTTAACAGTGTCGGAGTATGACGCCAAAAATTTAGGCCTTTACTTAGATCCAAGCAATTTCTTCAATCAAAGCAGTCACGATGCAACTGGTGGTCTTAACGGAACTTATGCTAATGTGACTGTTGACGGTATAACAATCAAAGCACCTGTAATAATTCAGCCAGGACAAGCTCGTGGAACAGTAGGTTTGTCATTCGGTTATGGAAGAACAAATGGCTTGAAAGCAGAAATGCAAACAGGGGTCAATGCTTACCCATTATACAAAGACTTTAATGCCACCCAAGCCGTTTCCATAACTGCTGCCGGAGGAAAACATGAATTTGCTTCTGTTCAATTACATAACACCCTAATGGGTCGTGGGGATATTATAAAGGAAACTACTTTAGAAGTTTTCAATACTAAGGATTCTGAGTATTGGAATCCAACTCCAGTAGTATCCTTAAATCATGTAGAAACTCCTGTAAGTTCTCCAGATGTTGATTTGTGGGACGAGTTTGACCGTTCCATTGGCCACCATTTTAACCTCTCCATTGATTTGAACTCATGTACAGGGTGCGGCGCATGTGTAATTGCTTGTCATGCAGAAAATAATGTTCCAGTTGTAGGAAAAGAAGAAATTAGAAGAAGTCGAGACATGCACTGGCTTAGAATCGATCGTTATTATTCATCTGATGAAACTTTTGAAGGAGATAACAGGACCAAGGATGAAATAAGTGGATTGAGTAGTTCGTTAAGTACTTTTGGCGAAATGGAGTTTCCATCAGAAAATCCACAGGTTGCTTTTCAGCCAATTATGTGTCAGCATTGTAACCACGCACCTTGTGAAACAGTTTGTCCTGTGGCAGCGAGTGCACACGGAAGACAGGGTCAAAATCACATGACTTACAACCGTTGTGTAGGGACGCGCTATTGTGCTAACAATTGTCCTTATAAAGTTCGTCGATTCAATTGGTTTTTATATAACGGAAATGATGAATTTGATTACCATATGAACAACGATTTAGGGCGTATGGTTATCAATCCTGACGTGACTGTAAGGTCTCGTGGGGTTATGGAAAAATGTTCATTTTGTATTCAAACAACTCAAGCTGTTATTTTAAAAGCGAAACGCGAAAGTAGACCTGTTGCCGCTGGAGAGTTTAATGATGCTTGCGCTTGCTCAGCAGCATGTAGTAGTGGTGCGATGCGATTTGGAGATATCAATGAAAAAGACAGTCCAATTTCTAAACTTGTGGAGGACGATAGAGCCTATCACCTTTTGGAACATGTTGGAACTAAACCAAATGTGGTTTATCAGGTAAAGGTAAGAAATAATAATAAAGCATAATTAGTAAAAACTATGGGTTCTCATTATGAAGCACCAATTAGAAGACCATTAGTAACAGGTGAAAAATCTTATCATGATGTTACTTTGGATGTAGTTGCACCTGTGGAAGGGAAGGCTAACAAACTCTGGTGGATTGTTTTTTCTATCTCATTAGCTGCTTTCCTTTATGGTCTTGGTTGGATGATTTTTACTATTTCCACTGGCATAGGTACATGGGGACTAAATAAGACAGTTGGTTGGGCCTGGGATATTACAAATTTTGTTTGGTGGGTAGGAATTGGGCACGCAGGGACATTGATTTCAGCGGTACTTCTTTTATTCAGACAAAAATGGCGTATGGCGATCAACCGATCCGCAGAAGCCATGACTATTTTTTCTGTTATCCAGGCAGGTTTATTCCCTATCATTCACATGGGTCGCCCATGGTTAGCATACTGGGTACTTCCAATACCTAACCAGTATGGCTCTCTTTGGGTTAATTTTAATTCTCCTTTACTTTGGGATGTTTTTGCAATATCAACCTATTTATCCGTGTCTTTGGTGTTTTGGTGGACAGGGTTATTACCTGACTTTGCAATGATTCGTGATCGTGCGGTACGCCCTTTCCAAAAGAAAATTTATTCGCTTTTAAGTTTTGGGTGGTCTGGCAGAGCGAAAGATTGGCAGCGCTTTGAGGAAGTATCTCTTGTATTGGCTGGGTTGGCAACTCCTCTCGTATTGTCTGTACACACAATTGTCTCTTTTGATTTTGCAACCTCCGTAATTCCAGGTTGGCACACAACTATTTTCCCACCTTACTTCGTTGCTGGGGCAATTTTCTCAGGATTTGCAATGGTTAACACCTTGCTAATAATAATGCGGAAAGTATGTCATTTAGAAGATTATATTACAGTTCAGCACATTGAATTGATGAACATAGTTATTATGATAACAGGATCTATTGTTGGTGTGGCTTATATTACTGAACTTTTTATTGCTTGGTACTCAGGAGTAGAATACGAGCAGTATGCATTTTTAAATAGAGCAACTGGTCCTTACGCTTGGGCTTATTGGTCGATGATGACTTGTAATGTGTTTTCACCCCAGTTTATGTGGTTTAAAAAATTAAGAACAAGTATAATGTTCTCTTTCTTTATTTCCATTGTTGTAAATATTGGTATGTGGTTTGAGCGTTTTGTGATTATTGTTACTTCATTACATAGAGATTATTTACCATCTTCATGGACCATGTTTTCACCCACCACTGCCGATATTGGTATTTTTATTGGAACGATTGGTTTTTTCTTCGTGTTATTTTTGTTGTACTCACGGACCTTTCCTGTTATTGCTCAGGCGGAGGTCAAGACAATTTTAAAATCATCTGGAGAGCGATATAAAAATATTAGAGAAGCTGGGAAAAGTTTGACAGGTACCGGCAGTGATGAGCGTACCTCCATAAAATCAAAAGCTATTGAAAAAATTAAAAATAAAAACGAATAAGTATGGGAACTACGAAAGTTATTCATGCCTTATATAATGATGATGACGTACTGATGTCCGCTGTGAAAACGATCAAAGCGGAAAAACATTACATAGAAGAGGTTTATACACCGTTTCCAGTCCACGGCTTAGATAAAGCTATGGGGCTAGAGCCTACCCGCATAGCTATTGCATCCTTTTTATATGGTTGTGTAGGATTGATTGTTGCTACCGCAATGATGAATTTTATAATGATTGAAGATTGGCAACAAGACATTGGCGGAAAACCAAGCTTTAGTTACATTGAAAATATGCCAGCATTTGTACCCATTATGTTTGAGATGACAGTTTTTTTCGCTGCCCACTTGATGGTAATTACATTTTATTTAAGAAGTAGAATGTGGCCATTCAAAAATGCTGAAAATCCAGACCCCAGAACTACGGATGACCACTTTTTAATGGAAATTCCTATACAAAATAATGAAAAGCAACTAAAATCTCTACTCACCAAAACCGGTGCAGTTGAGATACATGTTGTAGAAAAAGATGAGCATTAGAACCATGAAAAGTTTAGTTAACATATTAATTTTAGCTGTTATTATTTCAAGCTTTTATTCCTGTCAAGATAAAAGACGTCCTAATTATCAGTTTTTCCCAAATATGTATGAATCAGTTGGCTATGAAGCCTATGGCGAATATGATGTATTTCCAAATAGTCAAGAAGCCTTACTACCTCCAAAAAATACTATAGCTCGGGGCCATTCTCTATACTCTTATGAAAACACAAATGAAGGGTATGATTCGGCCTTGAAAACTTTGAAATCACCCTTAACTAGTTTAGAAATTGATTCTAAAAAGGGGAAGGAATTATATGAAATTTATTGCGGTATATGTCATGGAAATAAAGGAGCTGGTCTAGGAAAACTCGTCAAAAGAGAAAAAATATTAGGTGTTCCTAGTTATGCTGATCGCCCTATCACAACAGGAAGTATTTACCATGTTATATATTACGGTAAGAATTCAATGGGTTCTTATGCAAATTTTTTAAACGAAGAGGAACGATGGCAAGTTACGGCTTACGTGGAGGCGCTTCGAGAAGAACTATTAAAATAAGAAAAGGAAAACATAAATAAAAGATGTATAAGCTTTCGAAAAGATTAAAAATTACTGCGATTACCCTAATTCTTATTGGTGTTATTGGCTGGGTCTACAGCTATAGAGCTTCACATCATCTAACATTAGAGGATGTTGAGGTTATGCTTGCTGAGGAACACTCGCATCATGGAAATATAGCCAGCTATAATGAAGATTTAAATAACAAAACAGATTATTCATCACACGAAAAAGTACACGATCACCCCAATGAAGTTGGCTACCAGAGCGAGAACCACCATAACGAATCAAGTCATCATGCTTCAAATAATCATGGAGAAGCGAATCATCATGATAATGAGCATGCGGAACACGTTTTACATCAAATGCACAACCGTCCCTATGCGGCTCTATATGTGGCGGCTTTCTTTTTTATGATGATTTCACTGGGGGTGTTAGCATTTTATGGCATACAGTATGCGGCTCAGGCCGGATGGTCACCCGTATTATTTAGGGTCATGGAAGCCATTACCTACTACCTTTTACCTGGAGCACTTTTTGTTCTTGCAATCGGGCTTTGGGCGGACGATCACATTTTTATTTGGATGGATCCTGAGGTCGTTGCACACGATAAACTAATTCAAGGTAAGTCTGGATGGCTTAACAAAATATGGTTCGCAATTCGAGGCCTAATTTTCATTGCAGGTTGGAGTTTATACCGATATTTTTCAAGAAAATTTTCTTTGGCACAAGATTTAGCAGACATAAACGACAACAGTTATTTCAAAAAAAATTTCCGAATTTCTGCTGCTTTCCTCGTTTTTTATATATACACTGAATCTATGATGTCTTGGGATTGGATCATGAGCGTTGATCCGCATTGGTTTAGTACTCTTTTTGGGTGGTATGTATTTGCGAGCATGTTTGTTAGTGGAATTACAGTCATTGCGTTGATCACGATTTATCTAAAAGCCAAAGGACTTATGGACTTTGTCAACGATAGCCATCTACACGATTTGGCTAAATTTATGTTTGGGATCAGTGTTTTCTGGACTTATCTATGGTTTTCGCAATTCATGTTAATTTGGTATGCTAATATCCCCGAAGAGGTCACTTATTTTGTTACTAGAATAGAGGACTATAAAATTCCGTTTTTTGGTATGCTAATCCTGAATTTTATTTTCCCATTTTTGGTATTAATAAATAGTGATTATAAGCGACAACCCTGGTTTATTGTCATGGCAGGGGTTGTAATATTATTTGGGCATTATATTGATGTATTTAATATGATTATGCCGGCCACAGTAGGAGATCGATGGTTTATTGGGCTCTCCGAAATCAGTGCCGTAGCTTTGTTTTTAGGACTTTTCCTTTTGATTGTATTTTATGCGCTTTCAAAAGCGCCGTTATTACCAAAGGGTAATCCTTTTATTAAGGAAAGTGAACAATTTCATTATTAATTAAATTTAAAAACACAGATCAGAAGACAATGACCAGTTTATTAACAATTTTAATTTTATTAGGAATTACCATAGCAATTTGGCAAATGGTCAAAATATTTGACCTTACTCAAGGTAAAGGCGACAATTCTCAAATTGCTAATGATAAAGATAATTCTGTAAATGGGTATTTAATGCTCGGTTTCCTTGGATTCATTTACCTAATAACTATTATATCATTTGCTTTGTGGGGAGATCTTCCTTTAGTTTCAAATTCAGCTTCTGAACATGGTCCAGAAATCGATCGTCTGATGGTTATTTCTATGATTATTATTTTTATTGTTCAAACCATTACACAGTTTTTACTTCACTATTTTGCTTTCAAATATAAAGGCGAAAAAGGTAAAAAAGCACTATTTTACGCAGATAATGATAAATTGGAATTTATTTGGACAATTATTCCAGTAATAGTTTTGGCTGGAATGATTATGTATGGACTTTTTACATGGAATGATATCATGATGATTGATGAAGAGGATGATCCGTTAGTTATAGAACTTTATGCTCAACAGTTCAATTGGAAAGCTAGATACTCAGGACAGGACAATGTCTTAGGAAAAGCAAATGTTCGTTTAATTAATCTAGACAATGCTAATATTTTAGGCCTTGATGAATCGGACCCCAACGCACAAGATGATTTTATAACGACCGAACTTCATCTTCCTGTTGGGAAACAAATTTTATTTAAAATGCGTTCACAGGACGTATTACACTCAGCATATATGCCACACTTTAGAGCACAGATGAATTGCGTTCCTGGGATGATCACTCAGTTCTCATTTACACCTACCATTACAACTGAAGAAATGCGCTTGAACCCCGAAATTTATGATAAAGTTAGTAATATCAATAAAATTCGAAATGGTAAAAGTAAAACACTTCAGGCCAAAGGGGAAGAACCTCTAGATCGTTATGAATTTGACTACTTATTATTATGTAATAAGATATGTGGTAAATCACACTACAATATGCAAATGAAAATTATTGTGGATTCTGAAGAAGATTATAATGAATGGTTAAAAGAACAGAAATTATTTAAAAACTCACTTGTTCAAAACTAATTATTAATTTTGCAATATACAGACACATTATGTTAGCACACGAAATTAGAGATACACACGAAGAAGATCACGGGCATCACCCAAAAGAAACTTTTGTTACAAAATATATCTTTAGCCAAGATCACAAAATGATTGCTAAACAATATTTAATAACTGGCCTTGTTATGGGAATTATTGGAATTTTAATGTCCTTACTAATGCGTATGCAAATTGCGTGGCCTGAGGAGCCCAATATGGTTTTTGAATTACTACTTGGGAAATGGGCAGAAGGAGGAGTTATGGACGCTGATATTTATCTAGCACTAGTTACTATTCACGGGACAATTATGGTTTTCTTTGTTCTTACTGCAGGATTAAGTGGAACTTTTAGTAACCTTCTAATTCCATTACAAATTGGCGCAAGAGATATGGCCTCAGGGTTTTTAAACATGGTTTCATACTGGTTATTCTTTTTATCAAGTCTTATAATGATATTATCATTATTTGTTGAGGCTGGACCTGCAGCAGCAGGCTGGACTATTTATCCACCATTAAGTGCTCTGCCTATGGCACAAGGAGGTTCTGGAGCAGGAATGACTCTTTGGCTTGTTTCTATGGCAATTTTCATTGTCTCTTCATTACTTGGTTCTCTCAATTACATAGTTACAGTTATAAATTTAAGAACTAAAGGAATGTCAATGACGAGACTTCCATTAACTATTTGGGCATTTTTTATAACAGCTGCGATTGGAGTAATTTCATTTCCAGTTTTATTGTCAGCAGCATTGCTTCTTATCATGGATAGAAGTTTTGGGACTTCATTTTTTCTTTCAGATATTTTCATTCAAGGTGAGGTTCTTCATTACCAAGGAGGTTCACCAGTTTTATTTGAGCATTTATTTTGGTTTTTAGGCCATCCAGAAGTCTACATAGTTTTGTTACCAGCACTGGGAATAACATCTGAAGTAATCGCAACCAATGCTAGAAAACCTATTTTTGGTTACCGTGCTATGGTAGCTTCTATAATTGCAATTGCATTTCTCTCAACTATTGTATGGGGCCACCACATGTTTATTTCAGGTATGAATCCCTTTTTAGGTTCTGTCTTTACATTTACCACCTTGCTTATTGCAATACCTTCAGCTGTGAAAGCATTTAACTATATAACAACACTTTGGAAAGGAAATTTACAACTAAATCCTGCAATGCTTTTTTCAATTGGGTTGGTTTCAACCTTTATTACTGGAGGACTCACAGGAATTATTCTCGGTGACAGTGCGTTAGACATAAATGTACATGACACTTATTTTGTAGTCGCCCACTTTCATTTAGTGATGGGAATTTCTGCACTCTATGGATTGTTTGCTGGAGTTTACCATTGGTTTCCAAAAATGTTTGGACGAATGTTGAATAAAAATTTAGGGTATATCCATTTTTGGGTTACCGCCGTTTGTGCTTATGGAGTTTTTTTTCCAATGCATTTCATTGGAATGGCTGGACTTCCAAGGCGTTATTATACAAACAGTAATTTTCCTCTTTTTGATGATACTCAAGACGTTCAGGTATTAATAACTGTTTTTGCTATCGTTGCGGGATTAGTTCAATTGGTTTTTTTATATAATTTTATTAATAGTATGTTTTATGGAAAAAAAACAGAACAAAACCCGTGGAAATCAAATACTTTAGAATGGACAGCCCCTGTAGAGCATATGCATGGTAATTGGCCTGGGAAAATCCCTCATGTCCATAGATGGGCATATGACTACAGTAAGCCTGGGCATGCAAATGACTTTACACCACAAAATATACCGCTTAAAGAAGGAGAGGAAGAGTTACAACATTAGTTGTTAGCTAATTACTCATATATTTAGAAAGCCTTTCTCATTCTAGAAATCCTTTTTCTTTATATTTGTTGATATGAATCAGAATCTAAATCCAACAGACGAAAATTTTTCTTCTGAGGAGCAGGACATTGAAAAGGTTTTAAGACCTTTAACTTTTGACGATTTTTCAGGTCAAGAGCAAGTTCTTGAGAATTTACAAATATTTGTTAAAGCTGCTGTTGAACGAAATGATGCATTAGATCACACACTCTTCCACGGTCCTCCTGGACTTGGTAAAACAACCCTAGCTCATATATTAGCAAACGAACTTAATGTCGGAATTAAAGTTACTTCGGGTCCGGTTTTGGATAAGCCAGGTGATTTAGCTGGTCTTTTAACTAATTTAGAAGAACGTGATGTTTTGTTTATTGACGAAATTCACCGTCTAAGCCCAATTGTTGAAGAATATTTATATTCTGCAATGGAAGATTATAAGATTGATATTATGATAGAGACAGGCCCCAATGCTCGAACTGTTGAAATAAATCTTAATCCTTTTACTCTTGTTGGAGCTACCACACGTTCAGGGTTACTTACCGCTCCAATGCGAGCTCGTTTCGGAATCAGTAGCCGATTACAATACTATTCCTCAGAACTTCTATCTACTATAATTCAGCGAAGTGCGAAAATTTTAAAAGTTTCTATTAGTTTTGAAGCCGCAATAGAAATTGCAGGCCGTAGCCGAGGAACTCCAAGGATTGCCAATGCACTACTAAGGCGTATTAGAGATTTTGCACAAATTAAGGGAAATGGTAGTATAGATATAGAAATTACAAAATTTGGATTAAGTGCATTAAATGTCGACACTCATGGATTAGATGAAATGGATAATAAGATATTAACTACAATTATAGATAAATTTAAAGGCGGTCCCGTAGGAATAACCACTATTGCAACAGCTGTAAGTGAAAGTTCCGAAACGATTGAAGAAGTATATGAACCTTTTCTTATTCAACAAGGTTTTATAATTAGAACGCCAAGAGGTCGTGAGGTTACAGAGTTAGCTTATAAACATCTCGGTCGTCAGAAGAGCGATTATCAGAAAGGATTATTTTAGACATGTCAAAAAAAGAGGAGTATGCACAACTGATTAAGGTTGAAGCCAAACGCCTCGGGTTTTTGTCTTGCGGTATTAGTAAAGCTGAATTTTTAGGAGAAGAGGCACCAAGGCTAGAATCCTGGTTAAATAAAAATATGCATGGTAACATGCAATACATGGAAAATAATTTTGATAAGCGCTTGGATCCAACATTATTGGTAGAAGGTTCAAAAAGCGTTATTTCATTGACATATAATTACTATACTGATAAATTACAACAAGATATTAATGCGCCTAAAATTAGTAAGTATGCCTACGGGATTGACTATCATTTTGTTATTAAAGAAAAATTAAAACAGCTTTTAGAATTTATAAAAAGCGATATTGGTGAGGTCCACGGTCGTGCATTTGTAGATTCAGCCCCAATAATGGAAAAGGCTTGGGCCAAAAAGTCAGGATTAGGTTGGATTGGAAAAAATAGTAATTTAATTACTCAGAAAGTAGGCTCTTTTTATTTTATCGCAGAACTTATTGTAGATTTAGATTTAGAGGTTGACCATGCTGTGACTGATCATTGTGGAAGTTGTACTGCTTGCATAGATGCCTGCCCCACTGAGGCAATTACTGAACCCTACCAGGTTGACGGTAGTAAATGTATTTCATATTTCACGATCGAGTTAAAAGACAATATCCCAAGTGAATTTAAAGACAAATTTGACCATTGGATGTTTGGATGTGACATCTGTCAAGATGTTTGTCCATGGAATCGTTTTTCAAAGCATCACAGTGAACCACTTTTTAATCCTAAACCTGAATTACTTTCAATGTCCAAAAAAGACTGGGAAGAAATTACTCAGGAAACTTTTAATAAAGTTTTTAAAAAATCTCCAGTTAAACGAGCTAAATATAGCGGAATAGCTAGAAATATTAGATTTTTAAAATAGTATGCCAAATTTTTTAATGTATGATATTAATCTAACTTTGTATATTTAATTTTTTAAAAAAGTATTATGTCAAAACGTACAAGACAAGAGCTAGAGGCTTTAGCTTATCACGCCAAGCCTAGCCCTGGTAAAATACAAGTCGTTCCAACTAAAAAGTATGCAACTCAACGAGATTTATCTTTAGCATATTCACCTGGGGTAGCGGCACCATGTCTCGAGATTCAAAAAAATCCTTCTGACGCTTACAAATATACCTCTAAAGGCAATTTAGTGGCTGTTATTTCTAATGGCACAGCTGTTTTAGGTCTTGGTAATATTGGTCCAGAAGCATCAAAACCTGTTATGGAAGGTAAAGGCCTTTTGTTTAAAATATTTGCTGATATTGATGTATTTGATATTGAAGTTGCTACCGAAAATATAGACGAGTTTATATCTACCGTAAAAAATATAGCTCCAACTTTTGGCGGAATTAACCTTGAAGACATTAAAGCTCCTGAGGCTTTTGAAATTGAGAGGCGTCTTAAAAAGGAATTAAATATTCCTGTCATGCATGATGATCAGCATGGTACAGCAATTATTTCAGCTGCTGCATTAATTAATGCTCTTGAATTAGCAGAAAAAAAAATAGAGGATGTCCAAATTGTAGTTAGTGGCGCTGGAGCTGCAGCAATTTCGTGTACTCGATTATATAGATCTTTTGGCGCTAAGCGAGAAAATATAGTGATGTTAGATAGTAAAGGAGTTATTCGACAAGACCGTGAAAACTTAACTAAGCAGAAAGCTGAGTTTTCCACATACAAAAATATTAATACTCTAGAGGAAGCTATGATTGGAGTGGATGTTTTTATTGGACTTTCAATTTCGAATTTAGTAACCCCTAAAATGCTCAAGTCTATGGCTAAAAACCCAATTGTTTTTGCTATGGCAAATCCAGATCCAGAAATAGCATATGATGTAGCCATAAGAACACGTAAGGATATCATCATGGCAACTGGTCGTAGCGATAATCCAAATCAAGTAAACAATGTTTTAGGTTTCCCATTTATATTTAGAGGGGCACTTGATGTGAGAGCCACTACTATCAATGAGGCTATGAAAATGGCGGCTGTTTTAGCACTTGCTGATTTAGCAAAAGAACCTGTACCCGAGCAAGTAAACATTGCCTATGGAGAAATGCGTCTTGCCTTTGGTAATGATTATATAATTCCAAAACCTTTTGACCCGAGATTAATTGCCAAAATACCCCCAGCTGTCGCCAAGGCAGCAATGGATAGCGGAGTGGCAGAATCACCTATTTTAGATTGGGACAAGTATGAGGAAAGATTATTAAATCGTATGAATGCTGATAATAAAATTGTGAGGTTATTATTTGACACTGCTAAATCAAATCCAAAACGCGTTGTTTTTGCTGAAGCTGATCAGTTAGATGTATTAAAAGCTGCACAAATTGTTCATGAAGAAGGTATTGCAAATCCCATCTTATTGGGTAACAAGAAACAAATTGAGCATCTTAAGAATGAACTTGAATTTTATGCAGATGTACCAATAATCGACCCCAAACACGAAGACCATAATGACAAAAAAAATAAATATGGGGAAGTTTTTTGGAGTCACCAAAAAAGACGTGGACAAACACTTTTTTCAGCACAGAAATTAATGCGTGAACGTAATTATTACGCTGCGATGATGGTAAATGAAGGTGATGCTGATGCTTTAATAACAGGTTACTCAAGAAGTTACCCATCGGTGGTAAAACCTATGTTAGATTTGATCGGTTTGGCACCAGGTTCAACAAGAATTGCTACTACAAATGTTATGATTACTCAACGCGGACCTATGTTTTTAAGCGATACGGCTATAAATATTAATCCAACAGCTCATGATTTAATTAAAATCACACAAATGACTTCAAGAGTTATGAAAATGTTTGGTTTAAAACCAGTTATGGCGATGCTGTCTTATTCAAATTTTGGTTCCTCTAAAGATTCTACAGCCACAAAAGTTCGTGAAGCAGTAGCTTATCTTCATCGCCGCCACCCAGACTTATCTGTAGATGGTGAGTTACAAACAGATTTTGCATTAAATAGTGAAATGCTAAAGGCTAATTTCCCATTTTCAAAGCTTGCCAGTAAAAAAGTAAATGCTTTAATTTTTCCAAATTTAGAATCGGCTAATATTACATACAAATTATTAAAAGAACTAAATAATGCGGAATCAATTGGGCCAATTATGATGGGTCTAAAAAAACCTGTTCATATTATCCAGTTTGGAGCTAGTGTTGATGAAATTGTTAACATGACTGCTGTAGCAGTAATTGATGCTCAACAAAAAGAAAAGGAATAAAAAATAGACCCTTGATTTTGATCTCATTAAATATGATAATTTTAGTACATTTGAGATTCTAAATATTTAAAAGATGATTACTCACATTAGAGGCAGGTTGATTCAAAAGTCTCCAACAGCTGTCGTTATTGACTGTAACGGAATCGGATATTTTATTCATATTTCATTACACACTTTTTCTCAATTGACAGATAATGAATCAATTAAACTTCTTACACATTTTCAGGTAAAAGAAGATTCTCATCAGTTGTATGGTTTTGTATCTCAAATTGAAAGAGAAATTTTTAGGTTGTTAATTTCAGTAAGCGGGATTGGAGCTAATACAGCAAGAACTATGCTCTCTTCATTGACCCCCAAACAAGTGAGAGAAGGTATTGCGGCTGAAGATGTTGGATTGATTCAGTCCGTAAAGGGAATTGGTTTAAAAACTGCCCAGCGTGTGATCATTGATCTTAAAGATAAGATTTTAAAATTATATGATATTGATGAAAGTATTTCTGTTTCAAACAATACTAATAAAGATGAAGCGTTATCTGCATTGGAGGTATTGGGTTTTTCTAAAAAACAAAGCGAACGTATCGTTGTTCAAATATTAAGTAAGACCCCAGAGGCTTCCGCAGAGCTGATTATTAAGGAAGCTCTAAAAAATCTTTAAGTATTGAAAATACTCAACACTAAAATATCCCTATACATCCTCTACATCCTAACTTTGGTTTTATGTTTTGGAACCTCCCTTTGGGCACAACAATCTCCAGTTATTAGAGATTCTACATCAACTACTTTTTCTTTTAACAATATTAATGTTCCAGATATTAGTACAATTGTCAACCTGTATTCATATGATCCAATAACAAACCGTTATTATTATACGTCAAAAATAGGTGAATTTGATATTAACTTTCCTATTATTTTGACACCTAAAGAATTTGAAGAGTTAATACAAAAAGAAAATATCAAAAGCTATTATAAAGAAAAAATTGAAGCCTATGCAGGCCTAAAGAATGGGGACGAAATTGAAGCAAAAAACTTAATTCCTGACCTGTATATAAATAGTAAATTTTTTGAGACTATTTTCGGAAGTAATGTTATTTCAATTGTACCCCAAGGCTCAGTTGAGATGGATTTAGGAGTTATGTATACTAAACAAGAAAATCCTTCATTATCACCAAGAAACCAAAGTAATTTCACTTTTGACTTTGACCAACGCATAAGTTTAAGTCTAATGGGAAAGGTAGGAACAAGGCTTACAGCAAATTTGAATTATGATACTCAATCTACATTTGATTTTCAAAATATTTTTAAGCTCGATTTTGACCCTACTGTTGACGGTGGAGAGGATAATATTCTTCAAAAATTAGAAATAGGAAATATAAGCATGCCATTAAATAGTTCTCTTATCAATGGAGCACAGTCCTTATTTGGGGTTAAGGCGGAACTGCAATTTGGTAAAACCCGAATTACAGGAGTATTTTCTGAACAGAGGTCGGAATCTCGAAATGTAGTTGCTCAAGGCGGAGGTACACTTCAAGAATTTAATTTTTTCGGTTTAGACTACGACGAAAATAGACACTTTTTTTTAGGGCATTATTTTAGAAACAAATACGATGAGGCTTTAGAAAATTATCCTTTTATTAATTCTCAGGTTCAAATTACAAGAATCGAGGTTTGGATAACAAACCGTACTAATCAGACTCAAAATATTCGTAATATTGTTGCAATACAAGACCTTGGTGAATCATCAAGGATTGGTCTACCTTCTCCACCAATTGGATTTGTAAATGTTGGTCAAGACGCATATCCAGATAATTCAAATAATGCTTTCGATCCTATGAATATTGGAGGAGTAGGCTCTCAACTAACGGATGCTGTTAGAGACATAGCTACTGCTCAATCTGGATTTTTAGTCCCCGGAATCAATGAAGGTTTTGATTATGGAAAGTTAGAAAACGCTCAAAAATTAGTTCAAGGAAATGGATATACAGTTAATACGCAACTGGGGTATATTTCTTTAAATCAACGCCTTCAAAATGATGAAGTTTTGGCTGTGGCATATCAATATACAGTTGGTGGGCAAGTGTTTCAAGTTGGTGAATTTGCAAATGATGGTTTAAATGCAACGGAAGTAAATACTGACTTAAATACCGGAAATGTGATTGTAAACAACCAAAGCTTGGTATTGAAAATGTTAAAAAGTGCTGTTACAAGCGTCGATCAGCCTATTTGGGATTTGATGATGAAAAATATTTACAATACAGGTGCTTATCAATTATCAGCAGAAGATTTTAAATTAAATATTTTTTACAATGAGACTTCTTCTTTGAATTACATATCACCTGTCTCTGGAACTCCTTTTCCACCCCCTATTGGAAACGCTGACCCAATAAATGATACTCCATTGATTCGCTTATTTAACTTTGATCGCTTGAATTATAATAATGACCCTCAAAATAAAGGAGATGGTTTTTTTGATTTTGTTCCCAACATTACTGTTATTCCACAAAATGGTAAAATAATTTTCACCAAGGTGGAGCCATTTGGAAACTATTTATTTGAAAAACTTAGATTAGAACTTTCTGAAGATTATCTAGGGGACGAAACAATCCCCGGAGACTACAATTCAAATCAAGCTAAATATGTATATAAATCTATGTACAAAAGCACTAAAACAGCAGCACTTCAAGATAGCGAAAAGAATAAATTTAAAATACGAGGAAGCTATAAGTCAACCAGTGGCTCAGGAATTCCAATAGGTGCTTTTAATGTACCCAGAGGATCGGTTAGAGTCACAGCTGGGGGGCGCGTTCTTGTTGAAGGGGTTGATTATACTGTTAATTATCAAATTGGTACTGTTCAAATTTTAGATCCATCCTTAGAAGCTTCTAATACACCTATTCAAGTTTCTGTTGAAAATAATGCAGTTTTCGGTCAGCAAACTAAACGATTTTCAGGTATAAATGTAGAACACCAGTTTAATAAAAATTTTGTTATTGGGGGGACATTCCTTAATTTAAATGAAAGACCAATTACACAAAAAGCGAATTACGGGACCGAACCTATAAATAATACTATTTTTGGTTTAAATGGGAACTATTCAACTGAAGTTCCTTTTTTGACACGAATAGCCAATAAATTGCCTAATATTGATAGTGATGTAGAGTCAAACATATCTCTCAGAGGTGAATTTGCATATTTGAAACCTGGAGCTCCTAAGGGTACTGATTTTAATAATGAGGCTACTTCATATATTGATGATTTTGAGGGCTCTCAAAATGGCATTAGTTTATTATCTCCTCAATCTTGGTTTTTATCTAGTAGACCGAAGGCATTAGGACGTATTTATGCACAAGGAAACGAGGATGACAATGGTTATCAAAATGGCTTTGATAGAGCATTATTAAATTGGTATGCTGTGGATCCAATATTTTATAGCGCACAGCGTCCGGGCGATATCTCGGATGATGATGTTTCTAACCTCTATACAAGAAGAATATTTATTGATGAGTTATTTCCCGAAATTGACTTAGTAACTGGTCAATACACAGTGATTAACTCATTAGATTTGGTTTATAGGCCTAATGAAAGAGGACCATATAATTATCAATTTGGTGCCGAAGACGGTCTACTGGATAATCCTCAAGATAGTTGGGCTGGGATTTCAAGGCAACTAACATCAACTGACTTTGAACAATCTAATGTTGAATATATTGAGTTTTGGCTAATGGATCCCTTTTTGGATAACCCATCAAATCCGGGAGGAAAACTTGTTTTAAACCTTGGGAATATTTCTGAAGATGTTATTAAAGACGGTAAAAAACAGTATGAAAATGGTTTACCTGAAGATGGGGATATCAGCATTCTTCCACAAACTACTTGGGGTACAGTAACTCCTCAGAACCAATCCTTAATTTATGCATTTTCGTCCCAAGGTCAAGAAAGGGATAATCAAGATGTAGGACTAGATGGCTATAATGATATTGAGGAGGCAAATCCAGCAGATTCTAGGTTCTCTGGCTTCTCGAACTTAGCTGATCCTGCCAACGACAACTACACGTATTACCTAAACACAAATGGAGATATTTTTGATAGATATAAGTATTATAATGGAGTAGAAGGTAATTCACCTGATGTATTTACTGATACTAATCGTGGCTCTACAACACAACCTGATGTTGAAGATATCAATAGAGATAATACAATGAATACTATTGATAGTTACTTTGAATACGAAATTGATATTAACACAGCGGCATTGAACAATACTAATAATCCTTATATTGTTGATCGTAAATCATTAACTAATATAACTCTCCCTAACGGCTCATCATCAGGCGTAATTAATTGGTATCAATTTAGAATTCCTCTTAACTCATACACAAACGCAATTGGTGGAATATCTGATTTTAGATCAGTTCGTTTTACAAGGCTATACCTGAAGGATTTTACTGAAACGACTATATTTAGATTTGGAACTTTTGATTTAGTTCGAAGTGATTGGAGACGCTTTCAACAATCTTTAGATGAGGATTCAAATGCGGCAACTTTATTAGAACCAACGGATTTTAGTGTAGGTATTGTAGGAATACAAGAAAATGACGGGAGTTATATATCACCTCCAAATGTTCAGCGCGAGCAATTAAATAACAATAATACCATTGTACGTCAAAATGAACAATCTCTTGTTGTTGATGTTTGTGATTTAGAGCAACAAGATTCAAGAGCCGTTTTTAAAAATATTAATATTGACATGCGTCAGTATAAAAAAATTAAAATGTTTATTCACGCTGAAGATGGCGAGGCTAATAGTTTCCAACAAGGGGATTTAGTAGCTTTTATCAGAATGGGTAACGACTTTACACAAAATTATTATCAGATTGAATTGCCACTTAGAAAATCTTCAGGAGCTATTGGAGCATCTGAATCTGAAGTGTGGCCCGAGTTAAACGAGATAAATATTTCTTTAGAAATACTAGCAAAAATTAAATCAATTGGAATAAACCAGGGGACTTTAATTAATGAAGACCCTATTTTTTATAATGTTATCGATGGTGTTTTACAAGATAGCCCAGTAGCGGAATTTTCTCCTTTCTCATTAACAACGAATTCATCTCAAACTGAAACCCCTTACGAACAGCGAGTAGCAATTAGAGGAAATCCAAATTTTGGTGATATACGAAACTTGATGATTGGAGTAAAAAATATCGGAAACTCAGACCTTTGTGCTGAGGTATGGTTTAATGAACTTCGTATTGCTGAGATGGACAACGAAGGGGGTTGGGCGGCTATAATGAGTATGGACTCTAATATTTCGGATTTTATGAATATTAATGCTTCAGCCAGAAAAAGTACAACTGGTTTTGGCAATGTAGATCAGAGTCCAAATGAGAGAAGTCGAGAAGATTTAAAGCAATACGATTTTGTCACTAACATGAATATAGGTCAATTACTTCCCAAAAAATGGGGATTACAAATACCTTTCAATTATGGTAAAAGTGAAATATTAATCACTCCTGAATATGACCAACAATATAAAGACTTAAAGCTTAAAAACCGTCTTGATACTGCTAGTTCAGAGGAAGACAGAGACAGAATTTTAAGCCAATCTGAGGATTATACAAAACGACATAGCATAAATTTCATTGGAGTTAAAAAGCAAAGAACAAATGATAATAAGCCAAGGGTTTATGATGTTGAGAATTTGACATTTAATTATTCATTTAACGAAATGAAGCACCGTAATTTTGAAATTGAAAGCTCACTCGACCAAAATATACGTTTGGGTGCAAATTATAGCTATAATTTTGAGCCTCTTACTTTTGAACCATTTAAGAAAAATGATTCCCTTTTTACAGGACGTTATTGGAAAATATTAAAGGAATTTAATTTTAATTTAATACCATCTAGTTTTACAGTTAATTCAGATTTCATAAGACAATTTAATAGTCAAAAATTCAGAGATGCTGATTTAGGCGCCAATAATATAACTGTTGATGAGTTAATTAGAAGAGACTATACTTTTGATATTCAATACACTTTGAATTATCAAATAACCAAAGCTTTTAGTTTAAACTTCACCTCTTCTAATAATAATATAGTTAGAAATTATTTTATTGATGGTGATTTGAATGGAGACCAAGATCCAAGCTTAGATATATGGAATCGTTTTTTTGATTTTGGAGACCCAAACCGACACACACAACAATTAGGGATTAATTATGAATTGCCAATTAATAAAATACCAACACTAAGTTTTATCAATACTAATTATTCTTATTCAGGGAATTTTCAGTGGGATAAGGGCTCTGATCTTTTTGGTCAATTGAATGTTGATGGCCAAATTTATAATCTTGGAAATTCTATATCAAATTCTAATCAACATAATCTAAACAACTCTTTTGATATGCGAAAATTGTATCAATATCTTGGTGTTAAAAAATCAAAATCCAGGCGTTCTTCTAGGGCTCAACTATCACGATCAAAAGACGAAAAGAAGGACATCACTAGCAGAAACACACCAAAAAATAAGTTTGATTTAAAAAACCTCGGTTTGGGTATAATTACTGGAATAAATAGGATGCAATTAAATTATTCAGAAAATAATAGTTCATTTCTTCCTGGATATTTACCTACACCTGGCTTTATAGGGACTTTAAAGCCTACATTTGGTTACACAATGGGTAGCCAGCGTGATGTACGTCAAATCTCTGCTAAAAATGGTTGGCTCACAACATTCGATCAATTTAACCAGCAATATACTGAATCACACAACGAAAATTTAGATTATGCAATTAATACAGAGCTAATTCAAGACTTGAAATTAGATTTTACAGGAGGCAAAACCTATGCTACAAATTTCACTGAAAATTTTAATACTGATGATACTAATGGAGATGGTTTTAGTGATAGTTACAATTCATTAACTCAAAATATTTTTGGGAACTTTAATATTTCTACATCACTAATTAGAACAGCTTTTAGTAAAAGCGATGAATTTAGTTCAGCTCCTTTTGAAGATTTCAAAAATAATCGTTTAGTAATTGCTAATCGATTGGCAAATGAATTTTATGGCCCTGCTGGCTATTCTACTGATTCTGATGGATTCCCTCTTGGTTTTGGAAAAAACAGTCAATCTGTATTATTACCAGCTTTTCTTTCTGCTTATTCAGGAAAACCAGTAAATAAAATTAGTTTAAATCCTTTTAGAGATGTTCCTATTCCCAATTGGACTTTAAAATACACAGGACTAATGCGAAATAAATGGTTTAAAAAACAATTTAGACGATTTTCAATCACTCATGCTTACCGAGCAACTTACACTATCAATCAATTTAGAACAAACTTAGATTATCAAGCAGCAGATCCAGGTCAAGAATATTCATTACAAAATCCAAATGTTTTAGATCAATCTGGAAATTTTAAGACTAAAACTCTTTACAGTAATATTAATTTAGTAGAGCAATTTAGTCCACTTGTAAAGTTGGATTTGGAGATGAAAAATTCTGTTAAATTTTCGGCAGAAATTAAAAAAAGATCGTAGTTTGTCAATAAGTTTTGATAACAATTTGTTGACGGAAATTCAAGGGTTTGAATATGTATTTGGATTGGGCTACAGAATTAAAGATTTAAGAATTAAGTCAAAGCTTGCGGGCCCAAGAAAAATTATAAAAAGTGACTTAAACATGAAGGCTGACTTATCCTTAAGGAATAATAAGACAATAATTAGATATTTAGATTTAGATAACAATCAAGTAAGTGCAGGTCAAACTATTTGGAGTTTAAAATATGCAGCGGATTATGCTTTTAGCAATAATTTGACTGCTATTCTTTATTTTGACTATGCATTCTCGGAATATGCAATTTCAACTGCTTTTCCTCAAACAACTATACGTACTGGATTTACATTAAGATATAATTTCGGTAATTAATTTTTAAAATAGACTTTTATGAATATTCCAATTGAATTAAAATATACTAAGGACCATGAATGGGTACGTGTGGATGGAAACACTCTTACCATTGGAATTACAGATTTTGCTCAAAAAGAGCTGGGTGATATTGTTTATGTTGAGGTTGATACAATAGATGAGACCTTAGAAGCTGAAGAAGTTTTCGGAACAGTTGAAGCAGTAAAAACAGTGTCTGATTTATTTCTTCCAGTCCCTGGGGAGATTATTGAATTTAATGATGCTCTCGAAAATGCTCCAGAGCATATTAATGATGATCCTTATGGTGAAGGCTGGATAATTAAACTCAAATGTGATGACCTATCTTCTCTAGAATCCTTGTTAGATGCTTCTTCGTATAAGGCTTTACTCAATGTCTAAGAAAAATATTCTAGTACTAATTGGTATTGTATACGTGTCTCTAATATCTTTTGGAAGTCTCTCTAGTTCTAATAATATTTCAATGCTAGATTTTAAATACATTGATAAAATAATTCATTTAATTTCATATGCAATACTTTGTTTAATAATAT
>CABXZJ010000012.1 GCA_902516685.1 uncultured Formosa sp. | reverse complement strand
TCATGGAAACAATTATAATAATTGTATTTATTGCCGGCTATTTAGCCATCACCCTAGAACATAATTTAAAGATTGATAAACTTGTTCCAGCTCTAATTATGATGTCTATTAGTTGGGCATTAATATCGTTTGGAGTTGATGAATTTAATTCCTGGTTCGATTCTTCCAAACATACTTTATTAACTAATTTTGACACATTACTACATAATGACAAGATGCACCTTGTTGAGGAATCACTTTTGCATCACTTAGGAAAGACAGCTGAGATTTTAGTGTTTTTATTAGGAGCTATGACAATTGTTGAAATTATAGCCTATTTCAATGGATTTTCAACAATCAAAAAATTCATAAGAACAAAAAAGAAGACAAAGCTATTATGGATTTTTTGTTGGTTAGCATTTATTCTATCAGCCATAATTGATAATTTAACAGCTACTATTGTTTTAATTTCTCTACTTCAAAAATTGGTTAAAGAACGTCAAATTCGTTTATGGTTTGCTGGACTTATTATCATTGCAGCTAATGCAGGGGGTGCTTTTTCACCAATTGGAGATGTTACAACAACTATGCTTTGGATTGCAGACAAAGTTACCACACCATTTCTGTTCGGCTACTTATTATTACCTTCCCTTGTATGTATGCTTGTCCCAACCTATCTAGCATCGAGATTATCGGTTTTCAAAGGAGATTTAGATGTTTATGGCTCAGACGATTCTGCTTCCGGGCGTTTTAGTAGTACAATGCTATATTTAGGACTATCCGCAATTATTTTTGTTCCTTTTTTTAAAATGGTTACTCATTTACCACCATATGTAGGTATGATGCTTTCTTTAGGAATAGTCGCTATTTTTGCCGAAATATGCAGTTCTTCAAAATTTAGTCTAGAGGGATTAGACAATAAAAAGCATACCAGTCCAATACACCACTCACTGACTAAAATTGAACTTCCAAGTATTTTGTTTTTCTTGGGAATTTTGATGGCCGTTGCAGCGCTAGAATCTCTAGGAATTTTATTTGGTTTTGCTGATTGGCTTAAAGTTAGTACGCCACATATTGGAACTGAAATGGCAGGCACTGCTGTTTCGGATCTTGTTGTTATTCTCTTAGGAGTTGGATCCGCTGTAATTGATAATGTACCTTTAGTAGCCGCTTCACTTGGAATGTTTTCTGAAGCTTCTGATAATATTTTATGGCATTTTATTGCTTACTCTGCTGGTACAGGAGGAAGTATGTTGGTTATTGGGTCTGCTGCAGGTGTTGTTGCTATGGGTATGGAAAAAATAAATTTTTTCTGGTATTTAAAAAAGATTAGCTGGCTAGCATTTACAGGTTTTGTTTGTGGTGCTTTGGTTTTTTTATTCACTAGAACCTTATTTTAATCTTATTATTTAAACAGTGTTTTGAATTACGATGAAACAACATTGTGGATGTTTTCTAAACTACCTATGTATCAGCGTCAAGGTAATGTGGCTTATAAAAAAGATTTAATCCGAACAGAGCTACTGCTGACCCATCTAAATTCCCCTCACAAACATTTTAAATCAATTCATATTGGTGGAACTAATGGTAAAGGCTCTACAGCCCACATGATAGCTTCTGTATTTCAAGAATCTGGTTACAAAGTCGGTTTATACACCTCCCCTCATTTAATAGATTTTCGTGAACGAATTTTAATTAATGGTTGTAAAATATCAAAAGAATTTATCATTCGATTTGTGAAACAAAATAAAGATTTTTTTGAATCTAACCATTTATCTTTTTTTGAAATGACAGTTGGTATGGCTTTTAAATATTTCTCAAAAGAAAAAGTTGATGTCGCAATTATTGAAGTAGGTTTAGGCGGAAGACTAGATTCCACAAACATTATCAACCCAGAAATATCCATAATTACTAATATAGGTATGGATCATACTGAGTTTCTTGGAGACACTCTACAAAAAATAGCTACAGAGAAAGCAGGGATTATTAAAAGAAATGTACCAGTTATAATTGGCGAAAGACAAACTGAAGTTGAAAATATTTTCATTAGTAAAGCAAATTCATTGAATTCAGATATATACTTTGCGGATGAAGGAATAGACCAAACTATTCCTTGTAGTTTGGGAGGTGAGTATCAACAAAAAAATGTAAAAACAGCTTTACAGTCATTAAAAGTTTTACAAAGTAAAGGTTTCTATTTTTCTGATAATCAAATAACAGAGGGTTTAATAAAAATCCAAAAGAACACAGGTCTTCGAGGCCGCTGGGAGCTGATTTCAAAAACTCCAAAAATCATTTGTGACACAGCTCACAACAGGGAGGGTTTAATATTAGTTTTAAATCAATTACAAAAAGAATCTTATGAAACTCTTCATATTGTTTTAGGGATGGTATCAGATAAATCAGTAGAAAGTATAATAGATTTATTTCCTAAAAAGGCTATTTACTATTTTTGTAAACCAAATATTTCAAGAGGTATGGATGTTGAAATTTTGGCGGATAAATTCCTTGAATTTGGATATATTGGAGCTCAATATTCATCTGTTAATGCGGCCTTTAAAAACGCAAAGCAACAGTGCTCAATTCAAGATTTAATCTTTGTTGGAGGAAGTACATTTGTAGTAGCTGAGGTCATTTAAATTTTAGTAAAAATCCTTTTGCGAAAAGAAAAACTAATCTATATTTGCACACTTAGGGCGCGTAGCTCAGTTGGTTCAGAGCACCTGGTTTACACCCAGGGGGTCAGGGGTTCGAATCCCTTCGCGCCCACTTTAGTTAACCTCACAAATTGTGAGGTTTTTTTTATTTAATACCTATGCAAAATTAATTATCTCGCTTTACATGAATTACTCCTGTGATTGTGTGTGGGTTGCCTTGATCATCTAAATAAGCTCCGCCAAAATTAATATCAATATATTCATCAATTGCGTTGCCAAAGGAATTTAAATTAAGAACAATTTCGTTTTCATTTGTATTTGGATATATTGGACAGTTTTCAACAAAATAAAAAGTTTCGTTATTGGATTGATACCCAAACTGATACTCGCCTTCGTAATTTGGATAATTTGGATTCAAAGAAATCCTCAGCCAGAAACAATTTTCCCAATCATTATTGTTTTCACCAAAATACTGAATATCTAAATCAAATGATGCATCAACATAAAAATTAGAAAAAACATACTCTAGGGCACCCCCATCGATACTATATTGAATAAACTCGTCAACAGAGTTACAGGCGGATAATACTCCCAAGTCTGTTAGTGGACTTGTTAGTGTATAATTAATCTCTCCAGTAGTTTGTAAATTGTCATAATCATAACCTGCAATGCTAAGATTTGAATTTTCATTACAGCTTAGAATATTGATTTCAAAATCACCATCTGAAACTAAGCTGTAAAAAGTTTCTCCACCTTCAATACTTCCTTGAATATATCCATTAACTACATTACCTCCAGAGCATGTGTTGAATTGTCCTGTAATAGTTTCAAAGTATTCTTCAACCTCAGGCATATCCAATATAACATTAATTAACGCATCTTGTGAAAGTGGACCAATAGTTTGAGATGAATTGGGAATTTCTTGATTGTTACAAATACCATTTAGAAAGTAATTCAAATTTAAAATTTGATTTGCTGGTACAATACCACAAACCTCTCCATTTTCATTTGTTATCCCATAACCAGTACCATTTAATTCACTCTCAATACTTACTTGTATATTACTTATTGGATTATTATTTGCATCAGTAATATTTAAGCATAAATTAACATATTCCGTAGGGATATCACAATTCCAAAACGAGAAGTGGCTAACATTACCAACATAATTAGATCCCTGCAATGTAGCGCTACCTTCTTCAACCCAATATCCATTAGTTTCGTCAAAATACCAAAGCGGTATTTCATTTGGAGCTCCATTAAGTGTCTCTGGGTCTAAAGGAATTGAAATTGTAGCTTGAGTACCTTCCTTAAGATTAAGTTTTTCTCCAGAATCACTTCTAAGTTCTATAGCCAACATTCCTAGTGTTTCCAACATTCTAGCTTCGTTTTGTAAATTCTGAGCCAATAACATTCCTGGCATTTGATTAACCATATTTTCATCCGATGGATTTAAAAAGTGGAGAGTTACCTGTACGTTTCCTTCATGGATACTTCCGTCTGAGAGGCTGTATTCACCTGTAAGTTCTACACTTGCACCATTTCCTAAACTGACCGTGGATACAACTCCAGAGTTAACAATTTCAGTTACCGTCATTGGTAATAATATTATTTTAACATGATTCACACCTGTTGTTGGAACAAGAGCTCTTGATCCATTTATGAAACCTGCTTTTTCAGCTTTTACGTAAGCAAACTTTTCATAAACTTGTGCATTTTTAAGAATAAAAATTCCGTTATTATCTGTTTCAGTTGAGCTATCTCCGATTTCAATCATTACCCCACTTATAGGATTGTCTTGTAGATCTACAACTCTACCAAAAAAGTCACTATTATATTGATTTCCAAAGTTTTCAACAAATTCTCCAGATAGTATTGTGGAATTAGAGTTTCCTAAATTTCCTGTTGGATCATCATTACAGCATAAAAATCCAGTAAAAATTACAGGAATAATTAAGATTTTAAGCAAAGATTTTATCTTGATTGAATTCATTTTTCTACAATTTTTTTTCAATATATAATAATTCTCGCTTTAGTTATTAAAATAAATTATTTTTTAAAACTTGTAAAAAACAAGCTTTAGATTTATCTTAGTTTTTTAAAATAACTACTATGAGAAAAATAATATTATTTTTAATGGCTTTTGTACTCAGTTGTGCAGATATTTCTGTAGAGTCAACGGTTGAAGTAAATACAGAAGATAAGAATCAAGAAACTTTTATGAAAAATGTGAATATCTTCAAGAAATTTCCAGAAGGAATGTCCACTAGAGATTTAGAGTTGTCAATGGGTATTTTTGCGGATTCTCTAAAGTGGTATGGTCCTGATCAGAAAACAAGTGATTTATATGCTTCAAAGACTGATTTACGTGCTGCATTACAAGGATACATGAGTATGTATAATTCTTCTTCTTTTAAAAATGACATCTATTATGGAGGGAATTTATATTCTTCAAATGACGATGTATCATCTAGTCCAAATGGTATAAGAATTTACGGCGATTGGCATCACACCCATATAGAAAGTGGAGTTGAAGTTAGTCACAAATGGATGGCCATAGCTCGTTTAAATAGAGACGGGAAAATTTACCAATTCGTTGACTATTTTGATGTAGGTGGGTTTTTAAGTCAACACGATAAATAAAAGCTATTTAAAATAGCCTTTGTTCTTGATATTATATCAACATGGTTACAGGGTTTTCAATGAATCCTTTGAGTGTTTGTAGGAATACTGAACCTGTTGCGCCATCAACGGTTCGATGATCGCATGCTAAAGTTAACTTCATTGAATTTCCTATAACAATCTGACCATTTTTAACAATAGGTTTTTCTGTAATCGTACCAACGGAAAGTATAGCAGAATTTGGTTGATTAATTATGGAGGTAAAGCTTTCAATTCCAAACATTCCTAAATTAGAAATAGTAAATGTGCTTCCTTCCATCTCTTGTGGAGTTAGTTTTTTATTTCGAGCACGTGCTGCAAAATCTTTAACCGCAGCACCAATTTGCGGTAGTGATTGTTCATTAGCAAATTTAATAACAGGAACGACTAATCCATCCTCTACTGCTACAGCAACGCCAATATGAACGTGATTATTAAGCTTCATTCGGTCTTCAAACCACTGAGAGTTAACTTGGGGATGTTGTCTTAATGCTAGAGCACAAGCTTTAACAATAATATCATTAAATGATATTTTTGTTTCAGGAATAGAATTGAATTGCTGGCGGAACGCTATAGCATTGTCCATATTGAATTCCACTGCAAGGTAGTAGTGAGGAGCAGAAAATTTTGATTCCCCCAAGCGTTTCGCAATTACTTTTCGCATTTGAGAATTAGTAATTTCGTCAAAGTCTTCTTTACCGCTAGCAACAAATTTGGCAACTGTAGTCGAAGCTGTTGAACTATGTTGGGTGAAGTTCTCTACATCACGTTTTATTATTCGACCATTTTCACCACTTCCATTAAGTTGATTTAATGAAATACCTTTTTCTTCGGCAATTTTTTTTGCTAAAGGAGAGATATATATTCTATTTTTATTAGATGTAGTTGGCGATGAAAGTTCAGTTTTAATTGTTTGTGTATTTGAAGATTCAAAAACTAATTTTTCTTGTGCATCTTCTACAACCTTTTCACTTATTTCTTGAATTTCTATTTTAGCAGTGTTATTACTAGTTTTAAAATTTTCAGCAATTCCACTGACATTGGTTCCCTCAGGACCGATAATTGCTAAAAGATCATCAACAACTGCAGATTCTCCAACAGCAAGGCCAATATGCAACAAAGTTCCTTCATTGAAGGACTCAAATTCCATAGTTGCCTTATCTGTTTCAATCTCAGCAAGTATTTCTCCTTCTTCAACATAATCACCAACGTTTTTTAGCCAACTTGCAACAGTTCCTTCTTCCATGGTGTCGCTCAGTCGTGGCATAGTCACAACTACAACGCCTTGAGGCAAATCAACAGTATCATTAACCTCATCAATTTCTTCTTGGGACTCAGAAGATTCTAATGTTTCATCAAGATCATCATTTGTTTCATGTTTTTCAACGGAACCCTCTAAAATTGCTGATATATCTTCACCTTCATCACCAATGATAGCTAAAAGTTTATCGACTTTTGTGGTTTCACCCACTTGAACCCCTATGTGAAGCAAAACACCTTCATTAAAGGACTCAAATTCCATAGTTGCTTTATCTGTTTCAATTTCTGCCAGGATGTCACCTTCTTCAACACGGTCTCCAACTTTTTTCAACCAGCTAGCAACTGTACCCTCTTCCATGGTATCACTTAAGCGTGGCATGTTTACAATGATTGCCATGATTTATAATTTATGTTTTAAAAATGGGTAATCTTCTTGCTCGTAAACAGCATCGTACATCAAACTTTTATCTGGAAACGGAGATTCTTCAGCAAATTTCTCACATTCAGCAACAAGCTCCTTGACCCTGGTGTTAATAGCTTTAATATCATCTTCAGTTGCATATTTTTTTTCTAAAATGACTTCTTTCACTTGAGTTATGGGATCAATTTTTTGATATTCTTTAACTTCATCTTTAGTTCTGTAGTGTTGAGCATCACTCATGGAATGGCCTCTGTAGCGATATGTCTTCATTTCTAGGAACGTAGGTCCATCTCCTTTTCTTGCTCGCTGGATGGCTTCGTCAAATGCTTCTGCAGCTTTTATTGGATTCATACCATCAACTGGTCCACAAGGCATTTCATATCCAAGACCTAATTTCCAAATATCGGTATGATTAGCAGTACGTTCCACAGATGTTCCCATAGCGTATCCATTGTTTTCACACACAAACACTACAGGAAGTTTCCAGGTCATAGCCATATTAAAAGTTTCATGAAGTGAGCCTTGGCGGGCTGCTCCATCTCCAAAAAAACATAGTGTTACCGCTCCTGTTTCATAGTATTTATCTCCAAATGCCATACCTGCACCTAGTGGAATTTGACCCCCAACAATACCATGGCCTCCGTAAAAACCATGTTCCTTTGAAAAAATATGCATTGAACCTCCCAAGCCTTGAGAAGTACCTGTAGCTTTACCAAAGAGTTCTGCCATTACCCTTCGCGGGTCAACACCCATTCCAATGGGCTGAACGTGATTTCTGTAAGCAGTAATCATTTTGTCTTTCGAAAGGTCCATTGCGTGTAGAGCACCTGCTAAGACAGCTTCTTGACCATTATAAAGGTGGAGAAATCCTCTAACTTTTTGTTGAATATATACTGCTGCTAGTTTATCCTCAAACTTGCGCCAAAACTGCATATTTTCATACCAGTCTAAATATATTTCTTTGGTTATTTCTTGCATTTAGTTACTAATAGTAATTAATAAACCGATTACAAAAATACCACTTTGATTTTTAACCTGAAAAAGGAAACTATAAATTTTTAATTAAAATTTATAGCATATTCTTATCGAATATCCAGGGAAGTATATTTTCTACAGACTTTGAATAAGCTATTTCTCCGCCTGTTCCCATAAAATAAAGTTCAATTGGTGTATTTTGCAATTGTTCGTATTCTGCAAGTACTTGTCTACATGCACCACAAGGGGCTATAGGTTTATTTGCTCCTTTTGATTTGGAGCCTGCTGAAATTGCCATTTGTAAAATTTTGATATTTGGAAATTTAGAACCTGCATAAAAAATAGCATTGCGCTCTGCGCAGAGACCTGATGGATATGCTGCATTTTCTTGATTGTTTCCAGTAATAATCTCTCCATTTTCTAATTTCAAAGCTGCACCAACTAAAAACTTGGAGTAGGGTGCATATGCTTTTTGGCGCGCTTTTTCCGCAGCCTTCATGAGTTTAGCTACATCATCAGATAATGCATTTTTTGAATTGTAAAGAGTGAAATCTATATTGAAACTAACGTTTTTCATTTCAAAAAATTTATTAATCACCATATTTGGTAGTAATTAAAGCGAGTATTTTTAAAGTAAATTAATATTCTAGGTACTCACCATCGCCTATATTGAATGAAAGTGAAAAGCGAAGTGTATTTTCTAATGGACTCTGTACTTTTGATGCAGAAAATAAATATGACATATCAACATTTATAGTTGAATATTTGAAACCAGCTCCTAAAGAAAAGAACTTACGCGCACCTTTTGTTTCATTTTCATTAAAAAAACCAGCTCTTAAGGCAAATGAGTCTTGGTATAAATATTCCGCACTCAGTGCCCAGGTAAATTCATCTAATTCTTCACTAAATCCTCCCGGAGCATCACCAAAAGATTGAAAAACTCCTTGGACAAAATCTACATTTGGATCTTGGCCATCAATAATGACATTATCATTAACTTCTGTCCCTAAAGTGTCATCATCTTGATTATAAATTCCATCTCCATTTTCGTCTGTATAATTAAACTCTGTTCCATAAACTGGTGGGGTGGGAACAAGTAATTTTGCAACTTCTGCAGTAACACTTAATTTATTGTAAAAGTCAAAAATGAAATCAAAACCCCCTCCAATTCTTAAGTTTGTAGGTAAAAAGTTTTCTCTACCAGCATCATCATATTTTAATTTAGGTCCAATATTTTGAATAGCAAAACCTCCTCTCCAGCGGCCATTAAAATCATTATATGCAACTTCATCACCTTGATAAAAACCTGATATTCCAACTGCATAGCTATTAGCTGCTTTTGCATTTGGAACAACGGCTTGGATTTTTAAATCAGATCTTATATATCCCAATGATACTGCCATAGAAAAATTATCAGAAAGGCGCAATGAATATGAAGCATCAATATTCAATTCATTGGGTTTTTCAATTATTGGAATATCATCAGGACCATTTCTTAATTCAATTTCTCCAAGAGAAAAATATTTAAAACTTCCTGCAAAAGCGCTGCGCTCATTAATTCGGTTAAAATAATTTAAACTACTAATTGAAATATCATTTACTAGCTTACTTAAATATGGGGTATAACTTACACCAAATCCAGATTTGGTTTCCGAGAAGGCGTATTTTGATGGATTCCATTGTTGGGAATAAGTGTCAACAGATGTTGCTACTCCCATATCACCTAAACCAGCTCCTCTTGCATCAGATGCGATTAACAAAAAAGGGACTGCAGTAGTAATAACCCTTGAGTCAGAATTTGGCAATATAACAGTCTGTGCTAAAACGTAATTATAGTTTAGAGTTATTATTAGTATTAAACTTAAAATTTTAAATAAGTTGTTAAGTTTTTTTTGGTTCATCATTTTGAGTTTGGATCAAACAAATATAAGTTTTTATTAAAGGATTACAAGTTTTTCAATTTTTTTAGATTTCATGCCAGTAAGAGAGGATTTCACATTTAATTTATAAACATAAACACCCTTTCCTATCTTATTTCCAAAGTCATCCGTTCCATTCCACGTGATATCTCTAGAAAGTGAACTTGAAATTCCATCTGCATTAGTTTGACTATTTATAGTTTTAATCAATTTACCTGAAATTGTAAATATTTGTATAGAAACGTCTAAAACCCCAGAACTATTGTGATTGAACCAAAATTCCGTGTAATTAATAAAAGGATTTGGGTAATTTAATACATTAGTGAGTTCTAAACTTTCATTTTGGTCATATACTACAAATTGAATCTCTTTGGTTGAAGCATTGTTATATACATCCCAGGCTTTTAAGGATAAAGTGTGTAAGCCAGGGGATAAATTTCTAAGTTGATAACTTAAACTGCCACTTTGATAGCTATCAATGTCTGCAACATAATAGTCATTCAATATATAAGGATTTGTTTCATCTCCATCAATAAGTGCAATAATATCGTGTCCAACTCCACTCGAAGTATTAATTCCATTTTCGTCGAATAAGTTTGCAATTAGTGTGGGGCTTTCATTAGTTATTCCTCCTGAGATAAAACTTTCGTCATTCATAAAAAGTTCAATAGTTGGACCTATATTATCCTCAGGCGCATTTAAATTGACCCCCCCAATTTTAATATCAAAATTATAACCTCTTTGGTCTGATAAAAGATTTTCTGTTTTTGAATAAAAACTAATTTTACCATTTCCAACAGGAATAGAAATATCTCTGGGGACTATAAAATTAATTTCAAATTCACCGTTTTCTACAGATGCTTGTCCCCTAAAAAGCACTTCTCCTAAAGATTCATAGTCCATAATAATGAGTTGACCATCTAGAGTGGTTCCGTCGTTACCTAGGGTTGACCTTTGAATATTTTTATCATAAACAGTTGCTGTTAAAGTACCATTATAGTTATTTATAATAGATCCTTGACCATTAGATACAAAACCTTCAATTTTTGCTGGACTCAATGCTTGAAGTGTAATATTTGTATTAGTAATATCTTCATCATTAATTTTTGTTGCTATTATATCAGGATCTGCTAATGGTAATCTTAGAGCTGGATCGCCTATATAGAAGACCAATCTTCGCTGATCATTATTAGTAACCGAAGGGTCATTTTTTGTAAGCCTTAAGGCTTCAGCCATGCTAATGGTTTGACTGTTTTCGTAATCAAACAAGTATTGGCTTAGTGTGGAGTTAAACTCAACACCAACACTTATAAAAATTTGTCGAGTAGTCGTTATTAAGCTTATTGCTCCACCATTTTTATTCCAAAAAAGATATTCACCTGCAGTTACTCTCAAAGGATTATCAAATTTTGTATACTCACAAGTCACTGTTACAAAACAACTAAGCTTATTAGGGTTATTAAGTTCTTGAGCGTTAATTTTATCAAAAATACGTTCTAATGCTAATCCGTCTTCACCTCCATGACCAAAATAATTCACAACAATAGCACCTACCTCAAGAGCATCAAATATTGCATCGTTTACTTGTGGATATCGACTACCTCCAGATGAAGTTTCCTGAGCAAACGTATCTGAATGGATTTTTTCGACGTTTACAAATGGTTTAGACTGTTTGACATCTTCAGCAATTTGATCTGTTGTTTGCTGTAATAATCGATCACTTACCTTGTCTACATCGTCTGAAATAAGTAAAAAGTTATTTCGCCAATTCCCAAAAGCATTGCTACTGTAATAGGATTCTATTTTATCCACCATATCATTAGCTCGCTGAGGGGATTCAGCCAAAATTCTTCCAACGGCAATATCTAATTTATCTCCATTGGACATACTCCCTTCATTAGTATCCATCATTCCGAAAAAATCATCTGAAATAAATGAACTTGTTAAGCTAAAACTGCTAGTAGATAACCAAGAAGGTGTGATATTTGTATTATTCGAAATACGGTTTTTGTAATCAAAAGATGCATCTCCGAACATACATAAATATTTAATTCTTTTGTCTGGGCTAGTAGCATTATCATAAACGTATTTAACTAAGTTTCTAATTCCAGCAATATCTTGCATACCCGAACTAAATTCTTTGTAGATTTCATCAAGAGTAACAACCTTGACATTTAAATTATTTTTATCCCTGTTGATATTAGCCAAGCGTTCAGCTTGATTTTTTAAGAATTGGGGGGTAATTATTAAATAGTCGATATCTTCAAACTGGCCTTGATTATTTAAAAATATAGTTCCCTTTAAATCTTGATTACTAACAGAACTATTAGAAACTATGGTTGGAGTATAGCAATCACTATAGGATACTGCTTGAAAAATTTTAATCTGTCCAAGTGAAGTCTTAAAACTAAATTCAGTATTACTGTCATCATTGGAATATGAGGTAGGTGTATAATTGTTAGTAATGTCCCATACTTCATTAATTGAGGAAGCATTGGATATATTAAATTGTCCAACCCCATTTAACAATGGCATATTGTTATTTTTAAACTGAAATTGTAAGTCATTTGATATCAATTCTCTCTCAGCTTCAATTGAAATATAATCTAAATAAGCTGAAGCTGAGGGGTTTCCATTATTATTATAAAATAAGTCTACAGTTATATCATCTGAGCTACTAGTTACATTATTATTGAAAATATTTTCAGTAGCAAGGATTCCATATTCAACTGATGGTAAAACTAAATTGTCGACAGTTATATTATTAACTTTAATTTCCATTTCAGTGTCAGACTCAGCTGTTGAAGCTACATAAACTTTAAGTTCTAAATCACTAGTTGTGATGAGATTTGGAAAGTTGAAATTAAATGTATGTGAATTTTCAAAGTAAAATCGATGTCCAAACCATCGGCGACCCATTTGGGCTATATTAAATTCGTCCTTCTCAATAAATTTGTAATCGTGAAATGTTGTAAATATTGTGGCAGGTGTTCCATTAGGTTGATCTGCTAAACCAATTCTTAAGCCATCTTCATTACTGGTTTTAATATAATAATATGCCTTGTCACTGTAGGGGTTTATGTGAGAATTATTATCAGCATTGTAGTGTTTAGGTCCAATTGCGTAAAAGAGTAGGTAGTCCGTATCGTTAAAAACTCCATCACTCTCACCTATGAACTTTACAGCATTTTGAATTAAGTCATTTGACACAGTTTCATTATTAATTAAAGGGAGCGATTTACCTCCGTGGCCATATAGCTTAATTTTTTTGGGATTTAAATTGCTTGTATTTATACCTAGTGAATTAAAAAAATCTTTATCTAGCTTGTAAACTCCTGTAGTATCAACAGCGAAGCGGTACCAATTTCCTGTTTTCAAAGCAGAACTTTGAATTTGAGAGTTTAAATTTATTGATTTATACGACGTTAATGCATTATAGGATATGTTAAAACTTATAATTTTCTTTAATATTCCGTCCTGAAAAAAAATAGGGTTTAGCTCTACAGTTAATATGGTATTACCTCTTGTTTTTGAATTATATAATTTTAGCTTAGGGGCCGTGGGAATTAATCTTAAATTTAAATCTTTCAAATCAGAAGTTGAAATATTTTGAGTAACAAGATTTGTAAGTTCTACACGATCAGGATCAATATTTTCCAAAGATTTCCAGGAATCTGTAAATTTAAGACCACTTTCTAAAGAATAATTGAAATTATTTTTTTGGAAAAAAGGCAATTCGATTTGATTGTTACCTGTGCTAAATACTTTTGAATTGTCCCATTTTATTTCAAAGGTTCTATCTTGGGAGTAACCAAAACTTATAACACTTATGAAAATTAAAAATAGTAAAATTTTGTTCATGAAAACCAAACGGAAATTGATGTAAGATATTATGTAAGTGATACTTGAATTTTCAAAATTACGATAATAAAGTGTCATAAAAAGCGTTATAATTAAAAACGTAAAGTATTTAAGCTTAAAAAATTTATAAACGATTTAAATTTTCATTGCAAACCAAATCATAATTACTATATTGCAATTCCAAATTTTTAGATACTTTTCAAATAAAATCAAAAATGATGTATTATAAGATGTTAAGACTTTGTTTTGTGATCTTTTTTAGCCTAGCTTTGGTTGGGTGTAGTAAATCCTCCAAATATGGAAATTCTTCTAGAGGTACTGGATGGCAGATTAATGCTAAAGAGGGCGGTTTTCAATACAACACTCGATTTAAAGAACAAGAAACTGCTCCGGGATTAGTGTTTGTTGAGGGAGGAACCTTCACCATGGGTAAAGTACAAGATGATGTTATGCATGATTGGAATAATAGTCCAAATCAGCAACATGTTCAATCTTTTTATATGGACGAAACTGAAGTTACAAATATGATGTATTTGGAATATTTAGATTGGATAAAGAAGGTTTATTCACCGGATGATGAACAATACGCAGGTATTTACAAAGGCGCACTCCCTGATACCTTAGTATGGAGAAATAGATTAGGTTATAGTGAGATTCTAGTTGAAAATTATCTTCGTCACCCTGCATATGGCAATTATCCAGTAGTTGGTGTAAGTTGGCTTCAGGCTACAGAATATGCCAAATGGAGATCTGATCGTGTGGGTGAAATGGTTCTTCAAAAAGAAGGCTACTTAACTAAAGGTTCTCACGTTCCAGGATCCGAAGGAGTCAATGCTGAAAGCAATTTTAATATAGATACATATGTCAATACACCAACTCAAACATTTGGTGGTAATCAAGAAGTGCTATCAGGAGGCAAAAGAAGAGAACAATTAGATTCAGATGGCAATCCAATAAATGTATATGCTACTAGAGAATCTGGGGCTATACAAATTAGATATAGACTTCCAACTGAGTCAGAATGGGAGTATGCCGCCTTAGGTCTCACGGAGCTAAGAGATTATAACATCTACCGTGGTAGAAAAAAATATCCCTGGGATGGTCAATACACTAGAACTGGACAAAGAAAAATTAAAGGCGACCAGTTAGCTAATTTCAAGCAAGGAAAGGGTGATTATGGTGGTATTGCTGGTTGGTCAGATGATGGCGCTGATATTACTAATGAAGTAATGTCGTACGATCCTAATGATTTTGGTGTCTATGACATGGCTGGTAATGTTGCTGAGTGGGTCGCAGACGTTTATCGTCCAATTGTTGACGATGAATTTAGTGATTTTGCTTACTATCGTGGAAATATATATACCAAAAATGCTATAGCTGAGGATGGTTCAATTAAAGTTGTTGGAATAGATGATATTAAATTTGATACACTTTCAAACGGAAAGGTTATTGCAAAATCTCTACCTGGACAACTAGCCCAAGTTCCTGTTGATGAAGATGAAACATACTTACGTCCTAATTTTGATACTAGTGATAATAGAAACTTTAGAGATGGAGATAGACAGTCAACAAGATATTTTGGTGAAACTCAAGAAGGTGACTTATTTCCCCCTATGTATGATTCTCCACAACATTCGGTTAAGTCCAATCAAGACGGTTCATTAGATAGAAAGTTTGATAAATCAGACACTAGAACCTCTCTAATTAATGATAAAGTACGCGTTTACAAAGGTGGGTCATGGAAGGATAGAGAATTTTGGTTAGACCCTGCTCAACGACGTTTCTACCCAGAAGATATGGCAACAGATTTTATTGGATTTAGATGTGCAATGTCCAGAGTTGGCTCTAAGTCAAAAACTAAAAAGAAAAAAAATTAAAAGTATTTACTTGATACATTGTAAAGTCCCAATATATTTTGGGACTTTTTTGTACATTTAAATTATGGGAATTGAAGAACTTCATCATTTATTTTTGAATTCAAAAGGTGTCTCAACAGACACTAGAACAATGAGGCCTGGTAATCTATTTTTTGCCTTAAACGGGATTAATTTCAATGCCAATAAATTTGCAAAAAAAGCCTTAAAATTAGGTGCATCTTATTCAATAGTAGATGAAAAAATAGACTCTCACAGTGAACAATTAATTTTAGTCGATGACGTTTTAAAATCTTTGCAAAAATTAGCTGCTTTTCACAGAAAGTATTTAGGGATTCCTATAATTGCCTTGACTGGAAGTAATGGTAAGACTACTACAAAAGAACTTATATCTTCTGTTTTGTCATGTCGCTATAATACTCATTCAACTTTTGGTAATTTAAATAACCATATTGGTGTGCCACTGACATTACTTCAAATGGATGAATCTACAGAGATCGGAGTTGTTGAAATGGGCGCTAATCATATTGGAGAAATTGCTGCTTTATGCGAGATCGCGTCTCCCACTCATGGCTATATTACTAACTTCGGTAAAGCCCACTTGGAAGGATTTGGAAGTGAATCTGGGGTTATAAAGGGGAAGTCAGAGCTTTACAACTACTTAAAAGTTCATGATGGGTTAATTTTTGCTAATAAAGATGATACAATTCAACTTAAACAAATTGGATCATATAAAAAAATATGTACTTTTTCAAATTACAGCAGGAGTAGTGATTTACAACTTTCGAAATCTTTAAATAAATCCTTTTTAAAGTTAGAATATGACGGATTTTCAATACAAAGCCAGCTTGTAGGATCTTATAATTTTTCAAATCTTGCGGTATCTATTCTTATTGCACGTTTTTTTGACGTTAAAAACGAAATAATTAAAAAGGGTATTGAGTCATATAGTCCTGAAAATAACCGCTCTCAAATCATAAAGAAAGGAAGTAATACTTTTATTTTAGATGCCTACAATGCCAATCCTAGTAGTATGTTGGCTGCATTAGAAAATTTCAATAAAATGAAAAGTAAATCTAAAGCTATAATCTTAGGAGATATGTTTGAATTGGGTGTCCAAAGTAATTTCGAACACCAAGCTTTAATTGATAAAGTAACGTCTTTAAATTTTTCTAGAGTTTATTTTGTTGGCAAAAAATTTTATGAAATTGCTTCAGGTTCATCTAACGAACTTTTTTTTGAATCCAAGGAGTCTCTTCAAAAAAAGCTTAAATCATTAGTTTTCAAAGACACTTTGGTTTTGATAAAAGGTTCAAGAGGCATGGCCTTAGAAACCTTGCTAGAGTTTTTCTAATTATTTTGGGAGGTCTTTTTTAAAGTATAATAGACTCTTTTATATAGTCTTTTGTAAAGTTTATATTATAGCTTTGAACCCCAAATTCAATCAAAACAATATTACTTTGTTTTTCATATCTCTCAAGAAAAAGGGTATTTTCAATGCCAATAGATTCTATATTTCCATCTGAATGACAATCTGAGATTTCAAAAAACAAATAAATATCGTGTAAGTCCTTTGCTATTTCCTTACCAATCCACTTATAAGTTACCTTTTTTTCATTTAAGGAAATTTGTAAATGACTTTTGAAGTAATTTTTGATATATTTTTCGGATGATTTATTTTCTTTTTGATTTCCCAGATTTAATTTTCCAGAACTGTTTGTCTGTAAGGTTTTTTCTAGATCATCAATAGCAACTCTTATACTAATTTCAATAGATTCTTCGTTTTTGTTGTAATATAAAGTTGTGTGTGAGACATGAAAATCGTGAAGGAAAAGCATTGTGTTGACTAATAATAATATAAAAGGCTTTATCATATTGTTCGTTATTATAAGCCTATCGCTTTTTGGCTCTTATTGATCTTTGCATTGGGTTTTCAATCTTTTCTTGATTGCTTTTGTAAAGCTGGAAACGTGTCGGTTCATTTCTTGGAGGCCAATAATTATTATTCAAATCAACATCTGCTGTTTCTAAGAAAGGATCTAGTTTCACATTTACTAGTTCCTTGTCAAGTATAAAAACCTTTTTTGATCTTTTCAGAATTTCTTTTCCATATTTCTGCAGGAATTCGGACTATTTCTTGAGTACCATCTTTAAAAGTAAATTCTAAAATGATAGGCATAACAAGCCCACCGATGTTTGAAAATTGAAGTTCGTAATAATTTTTATTCGAATCTAAAAGCGCTTTCTCATCAACACTAAGACTTTCAAGAAATATTTTGTAATCTTCTCTGTCTAAAATATTAGTTTCAAAAGGATCATAATTTGTATAAAAATCCACTGCACCATTGTCTTTTTCGGTAATTGTTTTTGGGATTAAAGCGGCATCACGAGATTTACCAATGTAAGTACTATTTTTTTCTTTCTGATTTTTTGAAATAGGATTTTCAATATCAGGGTTGGCTGAGTTAATTTTAAACCAATTAACTTGGTCTAAAGAAATATCTACACAATCGTTGGTGTAAAACCAACCTCTCCAAAACCAATCAAGATCTACTGCGCTGGCATCCTCCATAGTTCTAAAGAAATCAGCTGGGGTAGGGTGTTTAAAGGCCCATCTCTCACTATAAGTTTTAAAAGCATAATCAAATAATTCTCTACCCATGATTGTTTCTCTTAAAATGTTAAGAGCTGTGGCAGGCTTTCCATAAGCGTTATTCCCAAATTGTAAAATTGATTCTGAGTTGGTCATAATGGGTACAATACCACTTTTATCCCCTTTCATATATTCAACAATATTTTCTGGGGGCCCTCTTCTTGAAGGGTAATCTCTCTCAAATTCTTGCTCTGTGAGGTATTCCACAAAGCTGTTCAAGCCTTCATCCATCCATGTCCATTGTCGTTCATCTGAATTGATTATCATTGGAAAAAAATTATGACCAACTTCGTGAATAATTACACCAATCATGCGATACTTAGTTCTTTCAGAGTAGGTTCCGTCTTCTTCAGGCCTTCCAAAATTAAAACAAATCATTGGATACTCCATACCAATGGATTTGGCATGAACTGATGTTGCTTGAGGGTAGATGTAATCGATAGTATACTTAGAATATGTCTTAAGGGTGTGGGCAACTGCTCTTGTAGAAAATTGTTCCCAAAGCGGATTACCTTCTTTAGGGTAATAGCTGTAAGCCATTACTTTTTTACCTGCTATATCTACAGCCATAGCATCCCAGATGAATTTTCTAGAACTCGCCCAACCAAAATCACGTACATTTTCTGCCTCAAAAACCCAAGTTTTTTTTGAATCGCTTTTAGTTTTTTCATTGGACTCTGCTTCCTCTTGAGTTACAATAATTTCAGGGTCTGAATAGTTGTTTTTTGCTCTGTCTAGCCTTTGAATTTGTTTTTTGCTCAATACTGATGTGTAATTTTTAAGTTCACCTGTTGCGGCAACGATGTGGTCATTAGGAACCGTAATACTTACTTTGTAATCCCCAAAGGGAAGTGTAAATTCTCCATTTCCAATAAATTGTTTGTTTTGCCAACCTTCAACTTCGTTATACACTGCCATTCTTGGGAAAAATTGAGCAATTGTATATATTGAATTTTTATCTTTTTCAAAGTACTCATATCCACTACGCCCACCAAGTTTAAGCCTATCATTGATATTGTAGTGGTATTTGATTTCAAATGAGAATGAATGTCCTTTTTTTAATGCCTTTGGGAGTTCTATACGCATCATAGTCTCATTTACTGTATAAATGAGTTTCTTACCATTAGTATCTGTAATTTTCTCAAGCTTAAACCCGCCATCAAAATTCATCCGATCGTGCATTCTCTTTATATTACCAAAACTCATTTTATTTTCTATACTGTTTGTCGAAGTGAGTTGGCCGTGCGAGTTTTTTGCGCGAATGTTTTGATCCAATTGCACCCACAAATAGCTAAGTAAATCTGGAGAATTATTGGTGTAGGTTATGGTTTCTCTTCCATATATAATATTTTTTATTTCATCAAGTTCTACATCAATTACATAATCTGCAGTTTGTTGGTAATATTCATGCCCTGGGGCCCCACTTGCAGTTCTGTAAACGTTTGGCGTAGGTAATTCTTCATGTAATTGTTTGAATTTACTATTGTTCAGATTCTCTTGAGAAAAAACAAAAGAGGTCATTAAAAAAGCAAAAAAGCTAAATTTTATTTTTCTAAGTTTAAAAGGCATAGATAATTATTTTTATTTTTTGTGGGTCATACTGGATTCGAACCAGTGACTTCTACCCTGTCAAGGTAACACTCTGAACCAACTGAGTTAATGACCCTATAGCAAATGCAAAAATAGGAATATCTTTAAATTTCAAGGATTTTTTTTAAATTTATAAAAACTAATCCAAAAAATATTTTCGTTGTTTATTTTAAGTAATGCAAAAGCTATCACTTATACCATTGAGATTCTTTCAGAGGAATGGGTAAGAAATACTATTGTTTCATTTTTAATTATTTTTTCAATTTTAGCCTTGGCTAGGTTTTCAACAAAACAGCAAAATATTTATTTCACCTATTTTATGGGTGTTGTAATATTTTTAAGTTCTATAATAAGTCCCATACGAACTTATATTTCTGGAAATTTCAGCATAGCATTGGATTTACCATTTCACCTGTGCGGAATTTCAGCTTTGATTTGCTCTGTGATACCATTTGTTAAGAAAAAACAGGGTTTATTTGATTTTGTTTTCTATACTGGAATTATAGGAGGAATTATGGGGATACTAACTCCTCAAATGACTGACTATGATGGAAGTTTTTATGTTTATTTTGTTTTTTACGTTCGACACATTATTATTTTTACAATGCCGATATTCTTGCTTCAAAATTTAAATCTCAAACTGTCTAAAAAGTCGATGATTAAAACCTTTCTGATACTAAATTTGATGTTAGTTTTTATTATGCCCTTTAATTTTTACACAGGAGGTAATTATATGTACCTGGCTGAACCACCACAAGTTAACAATCCTTTAGTTATTGGACAGTGGCCCATTTATATTTTATGGTTTGAAGTTTTTGTTATTATTTTTCTAATTACACTTTATAATTTGTCTAGAATTTCTTTAAAATATAGTGTTAATAACAGTGTTTAGGACGACTTTAGTATCTTCGTAACTATATTCAAATTTATGAAACCCAAAAAAACAGTTATTATAACAGGAACAAGTCGAGGTATTGGCTATGAACTGGTTTCACTTTTCTCAAATGCAGGTTATTCTGTTTTAGCATTGTCAAGAAATACTAATCCTGTTTCAAAACTGAACGATAAAAATATAACGCCCCTTAAATTTGACTTGAATATCCCTACAGATTATAAAAATGTTGAAATTTACATAAACAAGCATTGGAAACAAGTTGATGTTTTAATAAATAACGCTGGTTCAATTTTAAATAAGCCATTTTCTAAAACAACTATTGAAGATTTTAAGAATGTGTACAATACTAATGTTTTTGGGGTAGCTGAACTTACTAAACTTGTTATTCCATTTATGCCTTCTAATGGTCATGTTGTTACTATTAGCTCAATGGGAGGGGTTCAAGGCTCTGCCAAGTTTGCTGGATTATCTGCATACAGTTCAAGTAAAGGAGCTGTAATAACTCTTACAGAACTTCTTGCTGAGGAATACAAAGACTCTGGACCTTCATTTAATGTTTTAGCTTTAGGTGCAGTTCAAACTGAAATGCTTGAAGAAGCTTTCCCTGGATACAATGCGCCTTTGTCCGCAGTTGAAATGGCCTCTTACATATTTGATTTTTCAGAAAAAGGCCAGAAATTTTATAACGGTAAATTACTTGAAGTTTCTAGTTCAACTCCCTAGTTCGTTTTTAATGTTTTAAAAACGTTTTTAATACTAAAAAAAATAATTTGTTAATTTTGTAACAGTAAAAATAGACTTTAAATGTTTAACAATTTAAGTGAAAAATTAGATAAAGCTTTACATGTATTAAAAGGCCACGGGAGCATTACAGAAATTAATGTTGCTGAAACATTAAAAGAAGTCCGTAGAGCTTTACTTGATGCAGATGTGAATTACAAAATCGCTAAAGAATTTACAAACAAAGTTAAAAATAAAACTCTAGGGCAAAATGTTTTGACTACTCTTCAACCTGGCCAATTAATGGTAAAAATCGTTAAAGACGAGCTTACTGAGTTAATGGGCCGCGATGCTGCAGGAATTAATTTATCAGGAAGTCCAACCGTTGTTTTAATGTCCGGACTTCAAGGCTCTGGTAAAACAACTTTTTCAGGAAAACTTGCTAAGTTTCTCAAAGATAAAAAATCTAAAAAACCGATGTTGGTTGCCTGTGACGTCTACCGCCCAGCTGCCATAGAACAATTGAATATTGTTGGTGAACAAGTTGGTGTTAAGGTTTATAGTGATTTAGGGAATAATGATCCGGTAGCAATTGCAAAAGCTGGTATTGTAGAAGCTAAATCATCGGGATGTGATGTGGTTATTATAGATACAGCCGGTCGATTGGCTGTTGACCAACAAATGATGACTGAAATTTCTAATATTCATAAGGCTACAAAACCAGATGAGACTCTTTTTGTTGTTGATTCAATGACTGGTCAGGATGCCGTAAACACAGCAAAGGCATTTAATGATATTTTAAATTTTGACGGTGTAATTCTTACTAAATTAGATGGGGATACAAGGGGAGGAGCAGCTATTTCTATAAAATCTGTTGTTAATAAGCCGATAAAGTTTATTGGAACTGGCGAAAAAATGGAGGCTATAGATATTTTTTACCCAGCAAGAATGGCTGACCGTATTTTGGGGATGGGCGATGTTGTATCTCTTGTGGAGCGTGCGCAGGAACAATTTGATGAGAAACAGGCTCGGAAAATACAGAAAAAAATAGCTAAAAATAAATTTGGTTTTGATGATTTTCTGTCACAAATTCAACAGATCAAAAAGATGGGGAATATGAAAGATTTGATGGGTATGATTCCTGGTGCTGGAAAAATGCTTAAAGATGTTGATATTGACGACGATGCCTTTAAAAATATAGAAGCTATTATTCATTCTATGACCCCATCCGAGAGATCCAATCCATCATCAATAAATTCAAGCAGAAAAAAGCGAATAGGATTGGGTTCAGGGACATCAGTTCAAGAGGTAAATAAATTGATGAAACAATTTAACCAAATGAGCAAAATGATGAAAATGATGCAAGGGAATAAGGGTCGAAATATGATGCAGATGATGAAAAATATGCAAAGTTAAAATTTTATAATGATATTATTAGACGGAAAAAAAACAAGTGCTGATATTAAACAAGAAATTGCCAAATCAGTTGAAGAAATAAAGAAGCAAGGGCGAAGAGCCCCTCACTTGGCAGCCGTTTTAGTTGGTATTGATGGTGCCAGTATGACCTATGTAGGGGCAAAAGTGAAGGCTTGCCAATTAGTCGGATTTGAGTCTACGCTCATCAAACTCCCAGAGGACACCTCTGAAAAGGCTTTATTACAACAAATCGAGGCTTTAAATAATAATCCTGATATTGACGGTTTTATAGTTCAGTTACCACTTCCTAAACATATAGACGAGCAGAAAGTTATAATGTCCATAGATCCCAATAAGGATGTTGATGGGTTCCACCCATTAAATGTGGGCCGACTGACCCTAGACCTGCCAACCTTTATTTCTGCAACCCCTTTTGGTATTATGGAGCTTTTAGAACGTTATGAAATTCCCACTTCTGGTAAACATGTTGTTGTTATTGGTAGAAGCAATATTGTTGGCCGACCTATGAGTATTTTATTGAGTCAAAAGCGTAAGGCAGGCAATGCAACTGTTACAATAGCTCATAGCCGAACAAAGGATCTTAAATCACTCACTCAACAAGCAGATATTGTTATTGCAGCCCTTGGAATTCCTGAGTTTTTGACGGCTGATATGGTAAAAGATAATGCCGTAATCATTGATGTGGGAATTACTAGAGTGCCTGACGATAGCAAGAAAAAAGGTTACAGAATTACTGGGGATGTGGACTTTATAGGGGTTTCAAATAAAGCCAGCCACATCACACCTGTTCCAGGCGGAGTTGGGCCAATGACCATTGCTATGTTATTGAAGAATAATTTACTAGCCTATAATAAAATGTGCTAAATGCTAAATTAACAGCGCTTTGAACATTTATGATTCTAAGTCCAAAGAAAGCTCAAGCTCAATCAGCGCCTCCTGACCCTGGATTTTTTATTAGAAAAATTTATTTAGCAAAAATTTGACTAAAATCTTTGAAGGATTTAAATTCAAGAGCATTTCCACATGGGTCTAAAAAAAACATCGTTGCTTGTTCGCCAACTTCCCCTTTAAATCTAACATGGGGTTCAATTTCAAAATTAATATTTTTCTTTTTTAGGCGATTTGAGAATTCATTAAATTGATTCCAATCTAAAATAACCCCAAAATGCGGGACCGGGACTTGTTTTCCATCAACTTCATTACAATGCATTTTGCGATTTTTTTTTGGTTTGTAATGAAGTACTAGTTGATGCCCAAATAAATTCATGTCAACCCAGTGAGTACTACTTCGACCCTCTAGGCATCCCAGAGTTTCTTTGTAAAATTCTCTGCAGGATTTTAAATTCCAAACTGGAATTGCAAGATGAAAAGGATTTGTTTTTGTATTCACTCCTATGATTTTTTTGAATTTTTTAAAGAATTTTTCAAAGTTTTTAATTCCTCGTGGGTTAAATCTCTATAACTTCCAACTTTACTTTTCAAGTGAATATTCATTATTCTAATCCGCTTAAGTGACTCGACC
>CABXZJ010000011.1 GCA_902516685.1 uncultured Formosa sp. | reverse complement strand
ATTTTTCATATTTGATTTATATTTATCAAAATATATTTAATTAAACTTTCGCTTTTCAAACCAACGGTCATTTAATGATAGGCTGATATTCAAGTTAAAGAAATTCTCTTCAACCAAATTCTGATTGGTTGTACCTCTTTGGCCCCATTCAAAACAAATATTAGCATTAGAGAACAATCGACCAATTGGAATTCCTAACCCAAAAGATATGCCAAACTCGTCAATTGACTCATTATTTATGACAAGTCCTGTTTCTTCAAATCTAATTCCTAATCTGTAAACAATACGTTTCCAATATCTGTTAAATGAATCGTATTTTGGTATAAAAAACCCACCTACTGAAAATGATGCCGCATCTTCAAAAGTCGTATTATCAATTTCAATAAATCGATTGGTAAATTTTGAAGTTTCTAAAAATGTGTAATCAAGCCCAATAAACCACTTTCTGGGTTTACCAATACCAATCCCAAAAGTAGATTTTGAGGGTAGGATTAAGTTAGTTCTGGCTAAATTAACTGCTTCCAAATCTACGTTGTAGCTTGAATCAACATATTCAACTTGATTAGAATCAATTGAAATGGTGGCAGACTGGTTATTATTTTCAGAGGCCATACTAGACTCAGGGCTATATGTTGCGGCAGCGTTGAGATATAAAGAACTACTTATTTTTTTATTTAAAATCATTCCAATATTAAATGAAAAACCCCCCAAATCAGAACGTTTAACCTCTCGACTTTGAAATTGTAGTAATTGTCCTTGATTATTGTAACCAAATGCTACACTAGAATTAGTAATATTGCCAAAATTATATTGACCATCAACTCCGATTTTAATATTTTTATTAAACTGGTATCCCAGTCCTAAAAATACTCTATTAATTCCACCTTCACCTCTATATCTAAATTGTATATCACCTAACTCATTTTTAGATTGAAGACTGTAACCAACTGAAGATAATGGTAATATACCAAAACCTATTCCAAATTTTTTGATTGGCAACGAAACTGCTAAATAGTCAACAGATGTATTGCCATAACTATCTCTAGCACTTTCAGTTTGTATAGTTGTAGAAGAGAAACTAGTTCCTATTGCAAATTTAACTGGTCTAGCTTCATTATTATAAAATGCTAAATCAGAACCTGCATTGGATGCTGGATTTTTCAAATTTACGTGAATACTATCTGAATAAACAGATATACCACCCATAGACTGATTTTCGACAGTTCCTTTAAACTTTAGATTTCCAAGCCCATAAAATGAATATGGTGAACTAGTAGCTTGTTGGGCTGAAATAAAGTTCGAAGTCAAAACAATGATAAATAGTATTAAATTTCGTGTCATTTTTTCGAGTTGTGTTCTAGTAAAAAATTTAGTCCTTCTAAAATAAAATTTGGGAAGGCAAATATGCTAATTTTAAATTGTTTATACAAAAAATTAGTATCTCCACCAGTTAAAACAACTATTAAATCTGAATATTCATTTTTATAACAAACTATAGCCCCTTGAATTTCGTTAATGACGCCAAAGACTACTCCAGAATGTATTGATTTATTTGTGGTATTACCAATAAAATTATTTGGGATAATAGGTTGAATTAGTGGTAATTGTGCTGTTTGATTATTCAGAGCTTTGTAACGCATCCTAAGCCCAGGTGAAATCGCACCACCGTGGTAGTTAGCATTTTCGTCAATAAAATCATATGTAATACATGTTCCAGCATCAATAACCAATACGTTCTGATTTGGATATTTATAGAAAGCTGCAGAAACCAGTGCTAAACGGTCTAACCCAATTGAATTTGGTGTCTTATATAAATTTTTGAAGGGAAACTTAAAATTATGATTAAATAAAACTAATGATTTTGAAGCTGGAAAAATATCTAAAATATGTTTATTTGAATATTTGACAGATGAAACAAAAATTTGATTTATTTTAGGGTATTTTTCTATTGTTTGAACAATCATATTTTCTAGATTATCAATTTCAAAATTTTCAATTACAATGGAACGAGAACTATCAAAAATGGCTAGTTTTATTTTTGAATTACCGATGTCAATAATTAAATTCATCACATATTTTATAGCGTAAATTTACAAAACTATTTTTTTAAAAAAATTTACTTTGGTAATACTAAAATTGCATTATATTTGCTCCTGCAATATGCGGGGTACCTTAGCTCAGTTGGTAGAGCAACGGACTGAAAATCCGTGTGTCCCTGGTTCGATTCCTGGAGGTACCACACTTTCCCATTCAAACGAGTGGGATTTTTTTTAAATCTTTAACTTATTAAACATTTTTTCACATAGTTTATTCAAATCACATTTATGGCTACAACCCCAGTCCATTCTGGCTTGAAAATCATCAATACTGTCTTGCCAACTGTCGGCAATAATCTGTCTAAAGTCAGGTTCATAATCAATTGAAAATTCAGGTTAAAATTTCTTGATTTCTCGAAAAATTTCATAAGGACTTGAAGAAAAAGCAGCCAAGTTATATGATGAATTAATTGTTATTTTTTTGTGAAATTAACAATTAATTATAGTAATGTATTTAATTTATTATGATATTTGTAAATACTTGCCAATTTTTTAAAAAATTTAAAATTAAATGTTTAAAATTCCTTTGCATATATATGTCGGTGTCCTATGTCTGGTTTGTTTATCAAAATGCCAAATTAGTGCTGACAATAAAAACTCTCCAACCGAACTAGAGATCTCACAATCTTCAATTTTGCAAAATAAGAATATTGAATCTACAATTGTTGTAAAAACTAATTCATTAACAAAAGAAATTTTGAATGATTGGAATAGTTTCAAAATACTTGAAAATGAAATTTTAAAATTAAATAATAACGAGCCAATTCTTGAGCTTTCAAAAAAAGATATTGAGGAAATATTCCAAAATTTGGAAATTAATATTCCTAGTATTTTGGATTCAAATCATATACGCTCAAGAATTAAAGTTTTAGAAACAAATCTTTGTATATACCATGATATGATATCAAATTATAAAATTGGTTTAAAATACACTGAAAATTTAAAAAATAACATCCTTTCAGCTTATTACAATCTACTAAATCAAATAAACAAAACTCACGAAAAATCTCTACAAATTTTAGTTAATAAATAATTTATCTCATGAAACGTATTTTAATATCACATACAGTTTTAATCTTTATTTTATCTATATCAATAAATTTAATATCAGCTCAAATCAATTATAATTCCCCGTGGGTAAAAAGTGCTGGAGTTTCAGTTAATGAAAAAATTAATTTTCAAGACGTTGTTGATGCTGGAAATTTATATTGGGAAATAAATGATAAAAATGCTAAAGGGAGCGGTTACAAACCTTTTAAACGTTGGGAAGCTTTTTGGGAAAACTATGTTGATGAAATGGGATTTTTACCATCAGGCAAAGAACTTTGGGATACTTGGAAAAGTAAAAATAGTGCTAGTCAACTTAGAACATCCATAAATTCTTCTAATGACCAGAGTAATTGGAGTTCAATTGGGCCTACAGATTTTTTGAATCGATCTACATCATATTTAAATTTAGGTCGTGTTAACTGTGTAACACCTGATCCTGTAAATCCTAACATTGTATATGTTGGAACTCCATCTGGTGGAATATGGAAATCTGAGGATGGTGGTCTAACTTACGTAGCTCTTTCTGACGATTTACCACAAATTGGTGTTTCTAGTATAGTAATTGATTATACAAATTCAAACATAATATACATAGCAACTGGGGATGATGATGCAGGTGATTCTTACAGCGTTGGTATATGGAAATCAACTAATGCAGGAATAAATTGGGAACAAACAGGGATGAATCCTAATAATTCTCCTACAAGAATATATGAACTAGAGATGCATGAATCTAACCCTGGAATTATTTGGGCTGCAACAAATAATGGAGTTTATAAAACCTTAGATAGTGGTATTAATTGGAATCAATCTCAAACTGGGGCATTTCAAGGGGTTAAACAAAAGCCTGGAGATCCGTCAATAGTATATGCTATTACTGACTCAGAATTTTTCAAATCTACAGATGGCGGAGAAAGTTTTAATAACAGTGGTTTTGGTTTGCCTTCCGGATCAGCAAGACTAGTAATGGACGTTACACCTGCAAATAACGAACTAGTTTATATTGTTGCTAGTACGAGTAATTTTGGATTTGAAGGAGTTTACAAATCTTCTAACAGCGGAGGAGGTTTTATCAAAATGGACAACACTGAAGATATTTATCAAAGTAATCAAGCATGGTATGATTTAGCTATGGCTGTTTCAGATACTGATGAAAATGAATTATATGTCGGGGTATTAAATGTATGGAAGTCTGGAGATGGTGGCGATAGCTTTACACAACTTAGCGATTGGGCAAATCGAAATGAAGCTTATACTCATGCTGACATTCACTTCCTTAAATTTTACAATAATGAATTATTTGTTGGATCTGATGGTGGTTTTTTCAAATCTTCAAACCAAGGAAATACTTTTACCGACTTTACTGGAAATATGGCCATTAGTCAATTTTACAGAGTATCTGTTTCTAAACAAAATTCCAATAAAATTGCCGGAGGAACTCAAGACAATGGTGGATTTGCATATTTCAATGAATGGAGCAGTTACCATGGAGGTGATGGTATGGAAAGTGTAATTGATCCTAATAATGACAATATATATTATGGCTTTATGCAAGGAGGACAAACATTATTTGTAAATAATGATTCTGGAATGTCAGGGTATAGTGGTACTCAAGGATACAGTGGACCCACTAATGGAAATTGGATAACTCCTCTAAGCATTAATAGTCAGAGCGAAGTCTTTGCGGGATATGATAGACTATATCAATTTGAAAATGGTGATTTTACTGCAATTTCTTCAAATTTTGGTACCAATATTGATGTTTTAGAACTTGACCCAATCAATAGCGACATAATATATGTAGCTACAAATTCAAATCTACACAAAAGTTTAGATCGTGGAGTTAATTTTGTAAATCTTGGTAGTTTTCCCAATAATATAACTTCTATTGAAGTTCATAACAACGACAATAACTTAATATATGTGACAACTAGAGGTAGCTCAGGTAAAGTTTACAAATCTATTAATCAAGCAGTCTCATTTACAGATGTTTCGGGAAGCCTACCTTCAGTTGTAAAGAATATGATTAAGCACCAAGTTGATACTCCAGAAAACGTTTTATATCTAGGAACAAGTTTAGGGGTTTACAGGTACGACGATAATACAAATGATTGGTTACCATTCGAGGTAAACCTGCCAAATACTTCAGTAAGAGACTTAAGTATTAATATTCCAGATAATCAAATTATTGCTTCTACCTATGGTCGTGGTATATGGAGAAGTACAATGCCATTAACATCTCTAGCGTCAGACGATATTAAATTAGTAGCAATTGAAAACCCATCTACAATAAATATTTCTTGCGGAGATCTGGCTCCACAAATTCGTGTTAAAAATAACGGGGAAAATTTAATTTCAGAAATAGAAATTTCTTATTTCATTGATAATGAAAATCCTACAACACAAATTTGGAATGGCTCTATTGCCTCTCTTGATGAAGAGATAATTCAGCTTCAACCGATGAGTATTAATTTTGGAGAACATCAATTTTATGTATCAGTCTCAATTGAAAATGATTTTTATAATTCAAATAATAATTCAAATTTAACTTTTAATGTAAATCGAGCTGGTGCAACTCAAACAATAAATACTTTTGAAACTATTTCTGACAACTTATTAGTAGCCTCAGACTCTGGTGACTTGTGGGAACGTGGACAACCTACGGGAGAAGAGCTAAACACTACAACATCTGGAACACAAGTTTATGGAACAAATTTGGATGGAGAGTATTCCAATAATACTAAATCTTATCTATATTCTCCTTGCTTTGATTTAACCACAATTGGAAACCCCATTTTAAAATTTAATATGGCCTTTGAAATTGAATTTGATTGGGATTTATTGTTCATGGAATATTCAACAGATTTGGGTGAAAATTGGAACATCTTAGGCGATTCCGAAGATATCAACTGGTACAACAGCTCAAGATTTTCTGGTGATGGTATTAATAACAACTGTTATAATTGCGTTGGAGCACAATGGACGGGTAATAGCCTTGAAATGATTGAATACGCTTATGATTTAGCAGAGTTTGCTGAAGCTAATAATATAATTTTTAGATTTGTATTTCATACAGATAATTACGTCACAGCTGAAGGCGTAATAATTGACGATTTAGTTGTAGAAGGAACCACATTAAATTCAATTGATTATGAACTACAGCAAATTTCAATTTATCCAAACCCATCCTCAGATATATTTAATATTCGTATGAATAATATCCCTGACTTTAAAATATATATTCGTGATGTAACTGCTAAACTACTTTACAAAGACTATGTCAATTATGGCATTTCTAATTATGAGATAGATATGTCTAAATTTTCAAAGGGGATTTATATTTTAGAAATAGAATCAAACAGTAAGCGAATAACAAAAAAAATAATTCTAAATTGATTTTAATTCATTGAGAAAAAAAACGTCTAAATCATGTTAGTATAAACTTAGGATTTAGTAATCTTGAAAAATGAATTTAAAATTTAAAAAATAGAGTCAATTATCTAATTAATTTACTCAAAAATAAACTTTTACTCACTTTTTGATTTTTGTTCATTTATTGCATTTTTAGCCAAGATTGCTAAATTAAATTCTGGGGCTATAACTAAACATTCTTTTAAAATTTCTAAAGCAGAATCATGATTTGATTCTTGATTTTCTCTAAATTTAGATATTGCTTTTAAATATAAAAAACCAGCTTTCATTGGAACCTCGTATGTAGATTGCGTTTCGTAATAAGGTTTCATCATATCTTCTTTACTATTCGCTAAACCATATGTGATTTTTAAATTTGCACCAATTATATCATTAACTTGAATTTTTAAATCTGCCAATTCGTAAGCTAAAATTACATCAGGCATCCGCTTAAATAATAATTCATATTGCTCTATAGCTCTAACAGGCTCATTTAATGATTTCAGACATACAGCTTTAACCTCAATTGCCATATCTGTGTCTGATTCGTCTTTTTTGATACCTAAAAGATTTAATGCTTGAATATATTTACCTTCATTCATGTACAAAGCTGCTAGAGTGTCTTGGCGTTTAATATTTGGCTGTAGGACTAAAAGGTGTGTCATTGCATTTATAATTCCTTGAATATCTCCTTGTTTTTGCATTTGAGTATAATAAGACTTATAATGCTCAACTAAATCCGTAGAATTTTGTGAAAAAGACCTCTGAAATAAAATAACTGAAAAAGCTATAAATAATAATGTTTTAATTTTCATATTTTTTTAAAAGAAACAAATTTAAATTATTTTCAACTAATCTAAAAAATAAAAAATCTAATTTAATATTAACTTCGAGAATAAATTTTTTGAATTTAATTTTTAGGATGAATTACGTTTTGATAATGTGGAATTAATAACAAAAGTTTGGTCAGTATTATTATTAGCTTCTAATTGCTCCAATAACAGTTTTGCTGCTGTTTTACCCATTGTGAAACTGTGTTGATTTATAGTTGTTAGTTCTGGTATTAGGTAACCTGCAATATGTTCACTAGTGTATCCAATTACAGCAATATCGTCTGGTATATTTTTTTGGAGTTTTTTGGCCACTTTATAGGTCACAAATGAGGAATCATTGTCTGAAGCTATAACAGCATCTATTTTATTTTCTATTATATGATTTTCAAGACATATCTCAATGTCATCAATATTAGATTCTAAAATAAAGGGTTCTAAATCAGAATCAATCATTGACTTTTTATATCCCTCAGATCTTTGTTTTCCAACATTTGAATTATAAATAGTAGATAAAAATAATATTTTTTTTCTCCCTGATGAAATTAAATTTTTTGTTGCTTTTAAAATTGCAGTATAGTCGTTTGTCTTTACTTTTGTACATGGAATTTCATCAATTACACAGTCAAACATAACAAGGCTTTTACCTTCATCTAAAACATTAGAAAAATGATTAAAATCTCCTAACGTTTGGGTTTCCAATGAAACTGCAACAATGAAACCGTCTACTACACCATTGCTCAAAACATCAAAGTTTGAAACTTCTTTTTCATGAGATTCACCGGTTAGGCATATAATAGAGCTATATTTAGTACTTGAGATTACACTTTCAATACCATACAAAACTCTTGCAAAGAAACTATTTTGAACAGATGGAATAATAATTGCAATAGTATAAGTTTTACCAGATTTTAAACCCAATGCAATTTTATTTGGACGATAGTTGTACTTCTTTGCAGTTTCTTTAACACGCTTTTTAGTAATCGTACTTATTTCATTGCTACCATTTAAAGCCTTTGATATAGTAGAAATAGAAAATCCTAATATTGATGACAATTCTTTTAAAGTTGCTCTATTTTTTGGCATATATATTAATAAAAATGATATTAAACTTAAATTTCTTAGAGGGCTCTTTTTATAACAGAAATTTAGACTTCCTAATGTTTACCTCTACTTTCTTCATAATGATTTGCATTTTATTTTGATTCTCAAAATATTTAAAAAAATTAATTTTAATTTAAAATATTAAAATTTAATTAACAATCTTGTTAAGAAATAAATACAAAAAAAAGTCTCAGCAAAAAACCAAGACTTTTTTAAAATACAAGTCAAAACTAAACAAAAATATTTGAGTGTATCAAAAAACTATTCTCTTTTTCTTTTTCCAGCATAAGCTACATCTCCGTGTTCCGACATACTTAATCCTTCTAACTCTTGTTCCTCTGTAACTCTTAAACCAATTGATTTATCTAGTAAAAAGAAAACCAAGAATGATAAACCTATTGCCCAAATTGCATACGAAAGAGCACCTGTTAATTGAACCACAAATTGGTCTGGACCAGCACCATTAAAAATGCCTATAGCTCCATCTGAGTCAACGCCCCAAAGACCTATAACAATTGTTCCCCAAAAACCAGCAACGCCATGTACGGAAAATGCCCCTATAGCATCGTCAATTTTAAGTTTTTTCTCTACAAACTCAATTGAAAACACAACTATAATTCCACCAACCAAACCAGCCATCATAGCTCCAAACTCAGTCATATTCCCACAACCTGCGGTGATGCTAACTAATCCAGCTAATGCACCATTAAGTGTGTGTGACAAATTAGGTTTACCGAGATATATCCATGTAGTAAATAATGCACCAAGAGCTCCCGCAGCGGCGGCTATGTTAGTACTTACAACAACAGCTGATGCTCCAATAGCATCATCTCCTCCCCAAGCAAGTTGGGAACCTCCATTAAATCCAAACCAACCCAGCCAGAGAATAAATACACCAAGAGTTGCTAATGTTAGATTGTGTCCTGGAATAGGAATTACTTTTCCATCAACGTATTTTCCTAAGCGAGGGCCTACCATATAAGCAGCAACTAGTGCAGCAAAACCTCCCACACCATGTACGATTGAGGATCCAGCAAAATCGATAAATTCTTCTTTAAAAAAGTATTCTTCAGTATTATTTAACCAACCGCCATTCCATTCCCAACCACCAGCTATGGGATATATTATAGAGGTCATTACAACAGTAAAAATTGCATATGTAGAAAATTTAGTACGGCCCGCTATTGCACCGGATACGATTGTCGCAGCAGTGGCAGCAAACATTGTTTGAAAAAACAAATCAGCACCGTCTCCTTGAAAAAGTCCAGACCAGAAGAGCCATCCATTTTCAGATGCACCATACATTAAAGAATAACCAACAAGCCAATAAGTAAGTGTACCAACGCAGATATCAAGCATATTTTTCATAGCAATATTAACTGCATTTTTGGATTGAGTCATGCCAGATTCAACAAGTGTAAAACCAGCCTGCATGAAAAAAACCAATATTCCTGATAGTAGCATCCACAACATGCCCATATCGCCTTCAACTGAAGCAGTGTCTTGTATGATTAGGGGGGTATTAAAGAATAATAAATTTAACATAATAATATAAATTTTTTAAATAGTAATAAATTTTATTTTTTGATTAATTAAAAAACAAATGTATACTAATTAATAAGACCCTATAAGAAATATAGGGTCTTTTTTTTATTTTTTTAATATTAATAATTATAACCCCCTAAAATTAGGGGTAAATTAAAAATAATGGTTTTTTTTTTAAAAAAATTTAAATTAAGTCAAAAAAATGAATTTGAAAAATCAAAACTTAAAAGATAATTCCAATTAATAATTCGTTAAAAAATTCTGAAGTTTAAATTTATTCAATAATTAGGCCTGGAATACTAAAATGATTTAAATCAGGCTGAACAAAAACTGATGATCCATCTGCTTTTTTTGTCATTAAAATCATTCCTTGACTCTCTACTCCTCTTAAATTACGTGGACTTAAGTTACACAAAACAGTAACTTTTTGTCCAATAATTGATTCAATACTATAATCTTTAGCAATTCCTGAAACTATAGTAATAACCTTGTCACCAATATCAACATCTAAAACTAAAAGTTTTTTCGCTTTAGGTAGTTTTTTAGCCCTTAAAATAACTCCAGTTCTTAAATTTAATTTAGAAAAATCATCTTTGGATATGATTGGTTTTTGTTTAACAATATGAGTCTCAATTTCGTTAGCAACCTTACTTAATTTTAATTTTTGAATTTGAATTTCAATTTGCGAATCTTCAATTTTATTAAACAACAATGAGACTTTACCAATAAGATGCTTTGGAGCTAAAAGATGTTGCCCGTTTTCAATAAACTCCCATGTTGGTTTCACATTTAGTTTAAGCATTGATTGTAATTTTTTAGACGTAGACGGTAAAAAAGGTTCTGAAAGTACTGAAATTCCAGCTGCAAGCTGAAGTGCAACATTCATAATAGTTTGGACCCGGCCTGGGTTGGTTTTTATTAGCTTCCAAGGCTCTTCATCGGCTAAATATTTATTTCCAGATCGAGCTAAGTTCATTATCAACTGGCTAGCTTCACGAAAACGAAATCGTTCCAAAGAATTTTGCAATGCAATTGGAGCGTCTTTAAGCAATTTGAAAATAGCAGCGTCAGTGGAATTTAGTGCAGTTAAACTAGGAACTTTGCCACCATAATACTTATGCGTTAGAACTAAAACTCGATTAATAAAGTTCCCATAAATAGCAACTAATTCGTTATTATTTCTTGCTTGAAAGTCCTTCCAAGTAAAATCATTGTCTTTAGTCTCAGGAGCTGTAGCGGTTAGAACATAACGAAGAACATCTTGTTGTTCAGGAAATTCTTTAAGATATTCTGGCAACCATACGGCCCAGTTTTTTGAAGTGGAAATTTTTTGCCCCTCAAGGTTCAAGAATTCATTAGCGGGAATATTTTTAGGTAAAACATAACTACCCTCAGCTTTAAGCATTGCTGGAAATATAATGCAATGAAACACTATATTGTCTTTTCCAATAAAATGTAATAAGGTAGTTTCTTTATCTTTCCAATAAGGCTCCCAATCCTTACCTTTTGATAGAGCCCATTCTTTGGTAGATGAGATATATCCAATTGGTGCATCGAACCAAACATATAAAACTTTCCCCTCTACTCCTTCTAAAGGAACTGGAATTCCCCATTCCAAATCTCTTGTCACAGCACGTGGACGTAATCCGTCGTTAATCCATGACATACATTGCCCATAAACATTTGGTTTCCAGTCATGCTTGTGCTCTAGCTCAATCCATGACTTTAAAAATTCTTGATGATCGTTTAATGGCAAATACCAATGTTTTGTAGATTTGAGTTCAGGAATATTCCCTGAGATTGCGGACTTAGGTTCTATTAAATCTACAGCATTATGACTAGAACCGCAAGCTTCGCACTGATCTCCGTAACTTTCAGTATAACCACATTTTGGACAAGTACCAATTACAAAACGATCGGCTAAAAATTGTTTAGCTTCAGTATCATATAACTGATCAGATATTTCTTCAATAAAAGCACCTTTTCTATGTAGTTTTTTAAAAAAATCTGAGGCTGTTTTGTGGTGAATCTTTGCTGATGTTCTAGAGTAATTATCAAATGATATCCCAAATTCATTCAATGAATCCTTGATGATTTTATGGTAACGGTCCACTACATCTTGAGGAGTAACACCCTCATTTTTAGCCTTAATTGTTATTGGTACACCATGCTCATCACTTCCACAAATAAAAGCGACATCGCATCCTCTAAGACGCAAGTAGCGAGCATAAATGTCAGCAGGTATATACACCCCAGCTAAATGACCAATATGTATAGGTCCATTAGTATATGGCAATGCAGCTGTTAGCGTGTAACGTTTTGACATTTTATTAGAATGTATAAACAAAAATACACAAATAAAGCAGCAATCTAAACACAAGCTAAGAGAATTTTATATCTTTACAAAAAGCTCTTTTTAATGCATTTAAAATCCTTATTTTTTTTGCTGTTTTCACTCAGCTGTTCTCATATTAATACATCAAAAATGATTAAAAAAAACGAAAAAAATACTGAGTTAAAAAAAATTATAAGACCCCAAAAACTTCAAGCCGGTGATACAGTAGCAATAATAGCACCAGCAGGTATTATAAAAACTGGTAAAAAATCCATTAAAAAAGCACAATCTTTAATAGAAAGCTGGGGTTTAGCAGCTGTATTGGGGCCAAACATATTTGAAGAAAATAATCATTTTGCAGGAAATGACGAACAAAGACTAAAAGATATTCAATGGGCACTTGACAATCCTAAAATAAAAGCTATTTGGTGCGCTCGTGGTGGATACGGGAGTATTCGAATTGTAGATAAAATAAATTTTGAAGGCTTTAAAAAAAATCCTAAATGGTTTATTGGCTATTCGGATATAACAGTAATACATAATCAGCTAAATAATTTAGGATATGAAACACTTCATGGCATGATGGTTGTTAACCTTGAGGAGGACTCAAAAAACATAAAAAATTCCATAAAATCATTAAAAGCAGGATTATTTGATTCACTTAAAACATATGAAATAGATCCAAATAAAGCTAACCGGCTTGGGAATAGTAAAGGAATTTTAATTGGTGGAAACCTCACGCTTTTGACTTCACAGTTAGGTAGCTCAACACAACTAGATACACGAAATAAAATCTTGTTTATTGAAGAAATTGGAGAATACAAATACCATATAGATCGTATGCTACAAAGTCTGAAAAGAGCGGGCTATTTCAATCACTGTGCCGGAGTTATTGTAGGAGATATGATGAATATAAAATCTAATATTCCTGCTTGGGGATGCTCTGTTGAAGAGTTGATAATGAATGCTCTTAAACCCTATGATTTCCCTGTGGCCTTTGGAATTCCAGCAGGGCATATGCCTGAAAACCAAGCTTTAATTTTTGGCAGATCAATTGAGCTTGATGTTACTGAATCAAAAACAAAAATAACATTTTAGATTAAACTTTATTTAAGCTTTAATATTAAGGATTTTAATATGTGTAATGCTTTTTTAACCGAGCTAACACTCTTAAAAGTTAGTAACAAGCGAAGTCCATTACGGGTTTGTTTCTCCTTTAATGAGCAAATCATTGGATGCTTTTGAACATAGTCCAGAATTTTTGAAAATTGTGGCGAATCAAAAAAGGAACTATTTTGATCTGCAATGAAATACCCCACTAACTTGTGCTGCTTCATTAATATTTTCTCAAAACCTAGTGCGATGCCTAACCATTTCATTTTTACACTGTCCAATAGATCAACAACTTCCGTAGGCAATGGCCCAAAGCGATCTACTAACTCTGATTCATAAATTTTAAGCTCCTCTGCAGTTTTTAAACCATTGAGTTTTGTGTAAAGACGCAAACGTTCCGAAATGTTATTCACATAATCATCTGGAAAAAGTAATGAAAAATCCGTATCAATCGTCAATTCTTTAACATAGACTTTAGCCTCTGTATCTTTACTGAACAAATGTTCAAATTCATTTTCTTTGAGTTCATCGATAGCTTCATTGAGAATTTTCTGATAGGTTTCAAATCCGATATCGTTGATAAATCCACTTTGTTCACCACCCAATAAATCTCCAGCACCTCGAATCTCAAGGTCTTTCATTGCAATGTTAAAACCACTACCTAAGGCAGTATAGTGTTCTAAAGCGGAAATTCGCTTGCGGGCATCATTAGTCATGGTATGGTAATCCGGTGTGATAAAATAACAGAATGCTTTTTTGTTACTACGACCCACCCGACCGCGCATTTGATGCAAGTCACTCAAACCAAAATTATTGGCATTATTTATAAAAATAGTATTGGCGTTGGGAACATCAAGCCCACTTTCAACAATTGTGGTACTCACCAAGACATCAAACGCGCCTTCCATAAAATTTAGCATGAGTTGCTCTAATTTTTTGCCTTCCAATTGCCCATGACCAACTGCAATTTTAGCATCTGGTACCAAGCGCTGAATCATACCGGCTACCTCTCGAATATTTTCGATACGATTGTGAATAAAAAAGACTTGCCCGGCACGCTGAATCTCATAACTAATAGCATCTCTAATAATGGTTTCGTTCAGTCTTATTACATGACTTTCAATCGGATATCGATTGGGTGGTGCCGTGGTAATAATAGATAAATCTCGGGCAGCCATGAGGCTGAATTGCAAAGTCCGAGGAATGGGTGTTGCAGTTAAGGTAAGAACATCAATATTTTCTTTCAGGGTTTTGAGTTTGTCTTTAATAGCCACTCCAAATTTTTGTTCTTCATCTACAATAAGAAGCCCTAAATCTTTAAATTTTACTGATTTGTTGACCAGTTGATGGGTGCCAATAAGAATGTCTAAAGCGCCTGAGCTTAATTGCTCTAGCGTTTCGCGTTTTTGTTTGGCAGTTTTAAAACGGTTTAAATATCCAATAGTAACAGGGAATTCTTTCAAGCGCTCACTAAATGTCTTCGCATGTTGAAAGGCTAAAATGGTAGTTGGAACCAAAACAGCAACCTGCTTTCCATTATCAACAGCTTTAAATGCTGCTCGGATGGCGACCTCCGTTTTACCAAAACCCACATCGCCGCAAACCAAACGGTCCATGGGGCGTTCGCTTTCCATATCTGCTTTGATCGCCGCAGTTGATGTTATTTGATCTGGCGTGTCTTCATAAACAAAAGAAGATTCCAGCTCCAATTGCATTGCGCTATCAGGGCCGGATTGAAAGCCTTTTTGCAAATTACGTTTAGCATATAATTTTATCAAGTTAAAGGCAACTTCCTTAACCTTTGATTTAGTTTTTTGTTTTAAAGTCTTCCAGGCCTTACTCCCTAACTTATAAATTTTGGGAGGCTTGCCATCCTTGCCATTAAACTTGGTGATTTTGTGCAATGAATGGATGCTCAAATATAAAATATCCCGTTCACCATAAAACAACTTTATGGCCTCTTGAGATTTACCTTCAATTTCAATCTTTTTAAGTCCTCCAAACTTACCAATACCATGGTCGATATGGGTGACATAATCCCCAATCTCTAAACTATTTAATTCTTTTAACGTGATGGCTTGCTTTTTTGCAAATCCATTTTTGAGTTTGAATCTGTGATAACGTTCAAAAATTTCATGGTCGGTATAACATGTAATTTTCAAATCGTGATTCACAAACCCTTGATGTAGTGAAAACTCCAGAGTTTTATAATGAACTACCGATTCGTAATCTTCAAAAATATCATGAAAGCGTTGGGCTTGTTGTGCATTTGCACAACAAATATAGTTTATAAACCCTGAGGCATGTTTTTGATTTAGGTCATCGATTAAAAGTTTAAATTGCTTGTTAAATGTGGGTTGAGGACTTACATTAACTTTTACAGTTTTTTTTGACTCAGTATCGTAAAATGTTTCAAATCCCAACTCAATGATTGAAAACTTCTTTAGAGACTGTTTAAAATTATCTGAATTGCAAAAAAGAGCGTCCGGATCGCTGTATTGTATGGACTCAGACAACAATTTATAGGCTGATTTTGCTTTTTCAAAAAGAACTTCAATAGTTTGAAATAAAGCAGGCAGATTTTGAGCCCAAACAACAGTATTTGACGGAATGTAATCTAAAAATCCAACCCGATTTTCATACTTTAATTTATGTTCAATATTAGGAATTATTTGGAATTTAGTGTAGGGCTTTAGTGAAAGTTGTGAAGCAATATCAAATGTCCGAATGCTTTCTACCTCATCCCCAAAAAACTCAATACGATAGGGTGTATCATTGGCAAATGAAAATACATCTATAATACCACCGCGAATGGAAAACTCCCCTGGCTCAGTTACAAAATCTACCCGCTTGAATTCGTACTCAAAAAGAATATTATTTACAAAATCAAGGCCCAGCATATCACCGACACTTATTTTTAAAGTATTTTTATTCAAATCTTTTTTTGATAGTACTTTTTCAAAAAGCGCTTCATGGTAAGTTACGATAACACTTGATTTTTTTTGAGAATTAACACGGTTAAGCACTTCAGAGCGCAACAAAACATTGGCATTTTCCGTAAACTCAATTTCGTAGGGTCTGCGGTAGCTGCCTGGATAAAAAAGAACAGTTTCTTTGGGCAAGAGTAACTCTAAATCATTGAGATGAAAAGCAGCAATTTCCTTGGATTCAAAAACGAGTAAAAAGGGTAGATTTTGATTTGTAAAAGCTGCCGCTATGGAAAATGATAAATCGGCACCAAGAGAACCTTTAAAATGAGCCTTTACTTGAGATAAGGCTGTAAGTTTTTGAAGTTTTTGAAGTTTCAAAGACTCTTGAAATGCATGGCAGAGGTTAACTTTACTCAACGCAAATAAATTTTTGCAAATATATAATAATACCTACAAGACTACGACAATAATTACAAATTAAAATTCCTAGCGAATGACCATTATTTTAAAAAAAATGTAGCTTTGTATTAAACCCAAATTTCATATTTAAAGAATAAGTGACCTTAGAATATAAATAAAATTATAGTTTATGGATATTTTTTTAATCATCATGGCATTGGGGTTAATGATATTAGGAATCATTGGTAGTTTTTTGCCAGTTTTACCAGGTCCCATTACCAGTTGGCTTGGTTTTTTATCTATTTATTTATCCAATTCGATAGAGGTCAGTAAAAAACTTTTGATTATTACATTAATTGTTGCTATTATCATTTGGATTTTGGATTATTTTATTCCAGCCATTGGAACCAAAAAATTTGGCGGATCAAAATATGGAATGATAGGGACCACCGCTGGATTAATCATTGGGCTTATCTCACCCATTCCAGGCGGAATTCTCATTGGCCCTTTTTTGGGGGCTTTTGTTGGAGAATTACTTAACAAAAGCGACTCGAAAATAGCCATTAAGGCAGCCTTTGGTTCCTTCATAGGGTTCTTAACTTCGGCTTTTATTAAATTTATTGTTGCAATTATATACCTTGGAATATTCCTTTCAGTTCTTTGGGATCAAAAGTCTGTCTTATATTAAATGTAATATAACATTTTAATTTTAACAGCGTATAAATCATAAAAAAATACTATTTTAACATTCAATTTTAATTAAAAATTAATCAATGTCTAAATTACTCTATCAATTGACTTTCTCGCTACTAATAGCTAGTGTTTTTAGTGGGGCTCAAACTCCAGAAAAATCCGTTTATGACTACAATGCCGCTTTTGGAAACGGATTCTACAGCAACAATGGAACTCAAACAAGGTCAGCAAGTGGAAAGCCTGGCCATGCCTATTGGCAAAACAGTGCGGACTATTTCATTCAGGTAAGCCTCAACGAACAAAGCAAAAAAATTACAGGAACTGAAACCATAACCTATGTGAATAATAGCCCTGATGAACTAGATTTTCTTTGGATACAATTAGACCAAAACTTATTCAAAAAAGATTCCAGAGGTAATGCAATAATTCCTTTGAATGGCAGTCGAAATGGGGCCAAAGGTCAGGACTTTGATGGTGGCTATGACATTAGTCAGGTACGCTTGTCTTATGTACCAATTGGGAAAATGTCAAAGAAAAAAACCAAAACTAAAGGGCTTACATTTAATGCCAAATATGAGATTACAGACACCCGCATGAAAATAAAACTTTCAAAGCCTTTAGCCTCTAATGGGGGTAAAATAAAAATTAATATTGATTTTTCTTTCACTTCACCTGACTATGGATCGGACCGAATGGGTGTTTTGGAAACTAAAAATGGACGCATATTCAATTTAGCACAGTGGTATCCAAGGATGTGTGTTTATGACGACATTTTAGGATGGAATACCTTACCTTATCTTGGTGCAGGAGAGTTTTATTTAGAATATGGAACATTTGACATCCATATCAACGTCCCCAAAGATCATTTGGTGGTTTGCTCTGGGGGATTGTTAAATCCTGAAGAAGTTTACACTACCAAACAACTTAATAAGCTAAAACAAGCATCCAACAGCGATGAAACAGTAATTATACGCGGAGCTAATGAGATTAACAGTAAAGACTCTCGTCCACAAGCCAATGAGCGCCTAACATGGAAGTTCAGAATTGAAAATGCAAGAGATGTAGCATGGTCCTCATCTTCAGCCTTTATTTTTGATGCGGCACGTATCAACCTGCCCAGTGGTAAAAAAGCAATGGCCATGTCGGTCTATCCAGTTGAAAGTAATTCTAGAGATGCCTGGGCCCGATCTACTGAATACACAAAAGCATCCATAGAACACTACTCTAATAAATGGTCTGAATATCCCTACCCCGCAGCTATTAATGTAGCTGGTAATCAAGGAGGGATGGAATATCCAGGAATTGTATTTTGCAGTTGGAAAAGTAAAAATTCAAGCCTTTGGGGTGTTACAGATCACGAATTTGGACACATATGGTTTCCTATGATTGTTGGTTCAAATGAACGGCTACACGCCTGGATGGATGAGGGGTTTAATACATTTATAAATTCTTTAAGTACCGATGCTTTTAATAATGGTGAATACAAAGAGCCTCTGCGTAATATGCATCGTTTTTCAAATTATTTAGTAAATGATAAAATGGAACCTGTTGCTACTCCTGCTGATAATATGAAAGAACGTAATTTAGGGATATTAGCCTATTATAAGCCTAGTGCGGGATTGACAATGTTAAGAGAGCATATTTTAGGTAAAGAAATTTTTGATGAGGCATTTACAGAATATATAAACCGTTGGGCTTACAAGCATCCAACCCCGAATGATTTTTTCAGAACTATAGAAAATGTTAGTGGTGAAGAATTGAATTGGTTTTGGCGAGGCTGGTTTATTCATAATTGGAAAATCGATCAAGCTATTAAAAGTGTTAAGTATATTGATGGAAATCCTAAAAATGGTGTTATTGTAAAAATTGAAAATCTTGAACAAATGCCGATGCCAGTAACTTTAGAATTTACAACTGAAAATGGTACATTAAGTAGATATAAACTTCCTGTCGAAATATGGAAAAGAAATAATAAATGGTCGTTCAAATATGACTCCGATGAGCCAATAAAAAAAGTTGTTATTGATCCTGACTATGTTTTTCCTGACATTAATTCGTCAAACAACCTTTGGACACCAGAAATTGCAAAAGAAAATACTGAAAATTTAACTCCTTATATTGGTGAATATAACTCTGCTGCGTTTCCCATTCCAATTGTTATTAGCGATGAAAATGGAGAATTAGTTGCTAAGGCGGAAGGACAACCCAAAATATTTCTCACAAATGATGGTGATGGGAAATTCCTTTTTGAAGAAGCTGATTTGCAGATTCAATTTAATTCTGAAAAATCAGGTTTTGAGATGAATATTAGTGGTCAAGTTTTTAAATTCAGTAAAAAATGAAAAAAAAAATATTTATAATATTTCTTTTAAGTTTTGCATGTTCATCCAAAGATTATTTAGTTGCTCAAGAAGCCGACAAAATATTTACAATATATTTGGTCAGACATTCTGAAAAAGATTACTCATCAAATGAATTATCAGATCTTCCTCTATCAAAATGTGGAATTAAAAGATCTAAGAATTTAAGCTACATTCTTAGAGATGTAAATCTAAATGCAATATATAGTACTAATTATATAAGAACAAAAAATACTGCACTCCCAACTGCTGAAGCCAAAGAATTAACTATCAAGAATTATAATGCTAATGACCTTTTTGGCTTGTCAAAATTATTGATCAGTTTAAAAGAAGATGCTCTTGTTGTTGGTCACAGTAATACTACCGGAGTTTTAGCTGGACTTTTAATTGGTGAAGAATTAGGAGCATTTGATTTAGATATTTATGATCGTATTTATCAAGTTATTGTACACAAAAATAAAAGTCGTCTTCAATTATTACATTCAGGTTTTTTATGTAATGAATAAAATCTTTAGAGGTTTTAAATTCGTATATTGCATTTTTAATATTTCTTAATACTATTTTTTTACAGATCATGACCAAAAAGACTATTTTATCATTTGCTTTATTAATACTAATTGACTTATGTTTTGCTCAACCAGTAGTAATTGACAATTATTCCATTAATAATTTAGGACAAGTTCAATTATCAATTCAAGGTCAATCTGGCAAGTACTATATTTTACATGCTCAACATAATCCTGACTTTAATTGGGCAACTTCAATGACTATAGGAGTTGATGGGACAATGATAATATCTGAGCCGGTTGGAGCTTATCCTCTAGAAAACTACACTATTACAGAACATGATGTTTCAGCTCCAGATGATTATGATGGAGATGGTATAGACGATATTACTGAATTTAATAATATGCCCACAGATTCACCTTTTAATTTTGCAGAGGCTATTGACTTTAATGATGGTTCAACATCAATACCAGATGCTGATACTTTTATGGATTTGGCCACTATAAATAATGTTGGTTGGGCTCCCTTTCTTGATGACCAATTGTATGTGAAGTTTGGGATTCTTGATAGAGATACAGATGAGCCTAAAGTTTATTTCATCAACAGCAATACTTATGTTATTCACGCAAGTTTTTGGGGCGGAATTGGTGCTTCAGTAACAGGCGATGATAGCTCAGGAGAAATCGTTTTTAATCCTAATGATATTCTTCCAAATGGAATAATAGGTAGCTATTCGTTTAATTTTTCTTTTGGAGATGCATATGATTTTGAAGCCACACAAAGGACTTATGAATTATTAGTAGCAAGTATGCCTTTTCTTCAAAATAATATGAATCATTTTATTGGTCAAGCTGATGAAAATAACCATATAAATAATTACGCTGAAGAGTTTGAGGGTTCAAGAATAGATGTGGTATTAGAAACTGATGTCTTTGCTGAAGTAAACTATATACCTTTTCACCTTGCAGAAGGATACGGGTTTTTCAAACATATGCAAAATTTAAATGAAACTCCAGGGAGTAGAGATATTGTCCTTTACGATGCATTACCAAACTCCTTACCTAGAGTTGGAGGTATAATAACCTCTGTCATTCAAACTCCATTATCTCACGTTAATCTCAGGGCTATTCAAGATAATGTTCCTAATGCCTACATAGCGGATCCTTTGTCAAATAATTCAATAGCGAGTCTTCTTAATGGCTACATTTATTACAAAGTGGAAAATGAACAATATGAAATCAGAGAAGCCACTCTGGAAGAGGTTAATGATTGGTATGAAGACCTAAGACCTACTGAACCACAATTTCCAATTAGAGATTTAAGTATCACTGATATTATGCCTTTAAATAATATTAATTTTCAAATGTCAAGCTCTTTTGGTGCTAAATGTTCAAATCTTGCAACTATGAGAACATTTGGTTTTGTAGATGGAACTATACCTGATGGCTTTGGAATACCATTTTATTATTACGATGAATTTATGCAATTCAATAATTTTTATGAAGAAGCGCAAGTAATGATCGATAATCCTATTTTCCAAACCGATATTAACTTTCGAATTGAGCGCCTTAGAGCCTTTAGAAGTGATATTAAAGATGCTCAAATGCCTGAATGGATGATGAACGATTTACAATCTATGCATGATGAATTTGCAGAAGGAACACCTGTCAGATGTAGATCAAGCACAAATAATGAAGATTTACCAGGATTTAGCGGAGCAGGTTTGTATACCTCAAAAACACAATATCCAGATGAAGGTCACATATCCAAATCTATAAAACAAATATATGCCAGTATGTGGAATTTTAGAGCATATGAAGAAAGAGATTTTTATAGAATTGATCACTTCATGGCAGCTATGGGAGTTTTATGCCATAATAATTTTCAAAATGAAAAATCAAATGGAGTAGGTATAAGTATCGATCCCATTTATGAAACAGAAGATACATTTTATCTTAACACACAGGTGGGAGAATCACTAATTACTAATCCAGATCCTAACTCTGTTCCAGAAGAAATATTACTTTACAGAGATCCTTTACAAGGAGGAGGTTATCTAGTATTGAGATTATCTAACTTAGTTGAACCTGGAGAACTTGTAATGGATCAAGTTTATTTAAATCAAATGAGAGATTTCCTCACAGTAATTCATGACGAATTTGCAATTCTATATGATGTTGTTGGGGCTGATGGATTTGGCATGGATATAGAATACAAAGTTACGGCTCAAGATCAATTAATAATAAAACAAGCCAGACCATGGGTTTCATTTTGGGCAGATGTTAATGCCGATTATGACCTAGGGGTTAGTTCTATTGTATCTCCTGAGTCTTCCTCAAATTTAACTGCCAATGAACTTGTTACAGCAACAATAACTAATTTCGGACTAAACGATATGACTGATTTTGATATAGAGCTTACAATCAATGACCAATCAGTAGAAATTAGAAATATAAATGATACAGTTGAACCATTTAGCGAATCTGATTTTGAATTTACAGTACCTCAAGATTTTTCAGCTTTAGGCGATTATAATGTTACTGTATCGGTTAATCATCCAAATGATGAGTACGAGAACAATAATATTTTAAGCACTGTGATAAGTAATGTTAATGAATTTGATGGTTCAATTTCATTTGGAGAAATTGAAGTTATTTGTGATGACTCAGTTCTTGTCGATGCTGTAATAACAAACTTAGGATATACAACATTAAGTGAATTGGGAATTGAAGTTATTGTTAATGAGCAAGTGGTGGAAGTAATTAATTTCTCTGTTGAAATACCTTTTCAACAACAAGAAACTGTCTCAATAACTATCGACCAGAATTTAGATGAAATGAATGATATTATTCTTAATCTAATAAGTGTAAATAACCAAACTGATGAGGATAACTCAAACAATTCAACTTCTTCAAGCACAAATTTAGATTCAGATTATGACTTCATAACTCTTGTTATCATAGCAGACAATTATCCCGAGGAAACATCATGGAAGCTAATAGATGAAGAAACTAATGAAATTGTAGCCACAGGCGGTTTAAGTAACAACACTCAGCTATACAGCGAAGATATTTGTGTCAATTATAATTCTTGTTTTTCTCTTTACGTATATGATTCTTTTGGAGATGGTATTTGCTGTGGATATGGACAAGGTAGTTTTGAAATTCAAGATTCATCAGGAAATACAATTGTTGCAAATGATGGTGAGTTCGATAATTTTGTGAAAGAGGTATTTTGTCTTGGAGAGAGCGAATGTAATATTTCTACTGAAATAAACATATCCCACACATCATCTTCATCAATTAGTGATGGATCAATATATATTGATGTTACTTCGGGTACAGGTCCATTTCAATATAGTATTGATGGTGGGGAAACATTTACAGATTCTAACACTTTTGATAATTTAAGTACCGGAGATTATAATATTTTTGTTCAAAATATAATTGATGGTTGCTCATATGAAGAAAATATTTCGATTGTTACTTGTACATTTACAAGTGTTGATGTAGAAGCTTATGGCGTTTCTTCTGTTATTTCAATTGATGGTTCTATCCTTATAAACCCTACATCTGGTGTGGCTCCATATTCATACAGTATTGATGGAGGTCAAAACTTCTCTACCTCTAACGAATTTTACAACTTATCTGTAGGGACTTACAATGTAGTGGTAAAAGATTCATCAGAAATATGTCAATATGAAGTTTCTGTACCAATTGAAATTGAACCTTTGGTTATCATTAATGAAATTAATTACAGATCAAGCGATGAATTTAATCCTGATGATTGGATAGAATTATATAATCCAAAATCAACTGCTATCGATGTTTCAAATTGGGAAATAAGAGATGAAGATGACTCTCATTCATATACAATTCCAGAAGAAACACAAATTCAAGGTAACGGGTTTCTAGTGATTGTTAAAGATCAATCAGATTTTGTCACTTTCTTTCCAAATATTCCGCATATAGGAGAATTAGGCTATGGCCTTGGGAGGAATGATGCTGTTAGATTATTTGATTCAGAAAATAAACTTATTGATGTAGTTGATTATGAAATTGAGGACACCTCACAAACATGTATTCATACTTTAAATATGTTTGATTCCTATGGTGATGGATGGCAGGGCAATGCTGTTGATGTTATTATTGCTGGTCAAACCGTTATTTTTGGAGCTACATTTAACTCTGGTTCAAGTGCCAGTGTTACATTTGAAGCAAGTAGTGGTGATTCCATTGAAATGTCTTGGACAGATGGCTCATGGTCTAGTGAAGTTTCATGGGAAATTCTTGACGGTGAAGGGTCATTAATAGTTTCTGGAGAATATGGTGATACACTTGTCAATGAGGGAATTTATGCTAATTGCTTATACAATAATTCAGAATGGCCAACTTGTGCTGATGAGACTGGATATACATTAGAACTAATTACACCAAATTTAAATAATTCATTAGCACAAAACTGGGACTGTATTAATGAAAATGGAAGTCCAAATGCTGTAAATAGTGAGTCACTATATATTGAAGATGTAACGACTGATTTAATCAAAATATATCCAAACCCAGTGAAAAACATTTTATACATAAGCGGTAATTTTGACGCCTATGACATTGAAGTTTATTCTATGTTAGGTCAATGCTTAAAAATCAACTCTAACACCAACAGTATTGATATGAGTGCAATCCAAGAAGGTGTTTATTTGATAAAAATAAGTAATGATAATGTAACTATTACAAAACAGATTATTAAGAACTAACAAAAAATAAATCCATTATTTAAAGCGGCTTTTGGCCGCTTTTTTTATAAAGATATCTTAAAATTAAATCTGAACAATACATTTTTCATATTTTTATTTAAAATGGATTATCCAGGATTTTAAAATGGAAAAAATCAATGTTGTTTGGTTAAAAAGAGACTTAAGAACTCAAGATCATGCTCCTTTAGATATTGCTGAAAAAAGTAATATACCTTATATTATAATTTATATTTTTGATTCAAATATCTTAAAGCACCCAGATGTAGGGGTCAGACATCTACAATTCATATACCAATCTATTATTGCTATAAATAAAAAGTTAAAAGTTTACAACAAATCTGTCAATATATTTTATGGTGAATCATTAAAAATTATAAAATTTTTACAAACTAAATTCCAAATAAAATCTGTATTTAGTTATCAAGAAAGTGGTATAAAAATTTCTTGGGATCGAGATAAAGCCATTTCTAAATATTTAAGTAGTAATAAAATTATATGGAAAGAATTTCAACAAAATGGGGTTATTCGTGGCTTAGAAAATAGGAGAAATTGGGCGAAACTTTGGAACGAGTTTATGAGTCAGCCAATTATCCTAAATAAATTTTCTAAAAAAAATAAAATAGAAATAATACATCCTTTTGAATTACCAAAAAAAACAGAAAAAATAATTAAAAACTACTCAAATTTATTCCAACCTGCAGGCGAAAAAAATGCTTTTCTCTACCTTAATTCTTTTCTACAAAACAGAGGTAAAAACTACCAACGTAATATTTCAAAACCAACAGAAAGCAGAACTAGCTGCAGTAGAATATCACCATTTATAAGTTGGGGTAACCTAAGCATTCGTCAGGTATTTCAATATATAAACAGACATCCTAATACCAAAAATCATAAAAAAGCTTTTTCGGCTATGCTTACACGATTGCATTGGCATTGTCATTTTATCCAAAAATTTGAAATGGAGTGTAAATATGAAACTCATTGTATTAATGCCGGTTATGAGCTATTAAAACATTCACATGATGATAGTAATTTAAAGGCATGGAGAACAGCTACAACTGGATATCCATTAGTTGATGCTAGTATGCGAGCTTTAGATAAAACAGGATGGATTAACTTTAGGATGCGGGCACTTCTGGTCTCGTTTTTAACTTTTAATTTAGATCAAGATTGGCGAAATGGTGTATACCATATGGCAAGACTTTTTTTAGACTATGACCCAGGTATTCATTATCCTCAATTTCAAATGCAAGCAGGAACTACTGGGGTTAATACTATAAGACTTTACAACCCTATTAAAAATTCAATAGAACTGGACCCTAAAGGAATTTTTATTAAAAAATGGATACCTGAACTACAAAATATACCAATTAAATATATTCATGAACCATGGAAAATGAGTGTAATGGAACAGGCATTTTGTGGGGTAACAATTGGAAAAGATTATCCAATTCCAGTTATCGATTTGCAAGAAAGTTCAAGAATTTCTAGAAAAAAAGTTTGGGGACACAGAAGACATCCATTAGTACAAAAAGAGAATAAACGCATTCTAAAACGTCACGTTTTACGTCGTTAAAATATATTTATAAAAAAAGCTCTCCTTTTACAGGAAAGCTTCTCACTGGTTTTGTCACAAACCACGGGTAACCAACAAGGTTACCACAACACAACATTTTAAAATAGCTTACTTAAAAGCCGTTGCGGTCTGGACGGGACTCGAACCCGCGACCCCCTGCGTGACAGGCAGGTATTCTAACCAACTGAACTACCAAACCGTTGCTTTATAGCGAGAGCAAATATACATTGCATTTTTAATACGGCAAATGTTTTTATTTATTTTTTACAAAAACTTGTGTCGTTTTTCGAAGTATGTTAAAAGTATTTTTTCAAACCCTTTACGAATATCAACATCTACATAATTTATCTTATACTGTGCACATTTCAAACGTAAATTAGAAAAATAATCCTCAGCCTGATTATTATATTTTTCTTTAAAATATTTAGGAAATAATTTAATAGATCTTCCTGTTTCTAAATCAATAAATTGTTTTGGTTCATTTTTGAAATCAAAACTGAACTCAGTTTTTTTATCATAAACGTGAAATAATACTAATTCATGTTGATTATGTTTGAGATGTCTCATAGCCTCAAAAAGTTTTGAAGATTCTATATTAGCTTGAAAAAAATCTGTAAAAAGAAAAATCATTGATCGTCGTTTTAACTTTTCTGAAATTTTATGTAATACTTCATATGTTTTAGTCAAAGAATTCCTTGATTTTGTTAGCGTAGCTTGCTCTAATTTATTAATTAACATACTGAAGTGTCGCTGATTTGATTTTTCAGGAGCATAAAAATTATAATCAGAATCAAATAAACTTAAACCTGCTGCATCACGTTGCTTTTTCAGAATATGCAATATTATCGCAGAAGATAGAGCTGAAAATTCAATTTTATTATAATCAAGATTTGGACTTTCATTTATTTTGGGGTAATGCATTGAAGAGCTTTGGTCTATGATAATATGACATCGCATATTTGTTTCATCCTCAAACCTTTTAGTGTATAGTTTATCAGTTTTAGCGTATAATTTCCAGTCAATGTGCTTGATGTTATCACCATTGTTGTAAATTTTATGCTCAGCAAACTCGGCTGAAAATCCATGAAAAGGGCTTTTATGAATACCAGACATATATCCTTCTACAATGGATTTTGCCAACAAATCGAAGTTTGAAAAACGAGAGTTACCTTGGAACTTTTCTCTTATACTCATCTTAATCTAAACTAAAAAAGGTTTGACACATGTACAAACCTTTATATTAGTAATTTATTTAAAAAATAGCTACAACAAGGCGTCAATAGATTCTGCGTAAGCTGCTTTTGTCGCAACTCCAACCTGACGTCCAACAACCTCACCATCTTTAAATACTAAAACGGTTGGAATGTTTCTTACACCATATTTGGCAGCAAATTCTTGATTGGCATCAACATCAACTTTACCAACTACAGCTTTGTCTGCATATTCTGAACTAAGCTCGTCAATAATGGGACCGACCATGCGACAGGGTCCACACCAAGCTGCCCAAAAATCGACCATTACGGGTTTATTGCTTTTTAATACTGTTTCTTCAAAATTTGAATCTGTGATTTCTAGAGCCATAATATTTATTTTTTATTATACAAATCTAATTAAAAATTACGTTAATAATTTCAAAAAAAAGTTTACTTTTTCTTAAGTTGAAATTGAATACATTAATTTCAATTAATTAAGCTTAAAAAAAACACTTTGAGCCTTTAATTCAGATATCAACTCCTGAGATATTTGAACTTTTTGTTTGCTACTTCTAAGCTCAACTTTTAAACTTTCATCATCATCATAAACAACAAACTTAAGCAAGTGTTTACCTTTATGCAT
>CABXZJ010000010.1 GCA_902516685.1 uncultured Formosa sp. | reverse complement strand
TGCAAATCGAGATTCTTTAAAATATCAGAGTGTTTATGGTTTAGAAAAAATCGAAACACTATACAGAGGAACTATACGCCGTGTTGGCTTTGGGAAGGCGTGGCAAATTTTTGTAAAATTAGGCATGACTGATGATAGTTATACAATAGAGGATAGCGAAATAATGAGCAACAGAGATTTTATCAATTCATTTTTACCCTACAGCCCTTCGGACTCTGTGGAACTAAAGCTAAGACATCAGCTTAAAATAGACCAGGATGATATACTTTGGGATAAACTTGAAGAGCTAGATATTTTCAGTTCAGAAAAAAAGGTAGGAATTAAGAATGCGACTCCTGCTCAAATTTTACAAAAAATATTGTTGGATAAATGGACATTAAGCAATGAAGACAAAGATATGATTGTTATGTACCATAAATTTGGATATGAAAAAGATGGCAAGAAATACCAAATAGATGCTACAATGGTTTGTAAAGGAGAGAATCAAACATATACGGCAATGGCAAAAACTGTAGGATTACCTGTAGCAATTGCAACTTTAAAAGTATTAAATGATGAAATTAAACTAAAAGGTGTTAAAATACCTATTGAAAAATCTATATATAAACCAATTTTGGAAGAATTAGAAGATTTTGGAATCATATTTAATGAAAAAAATGTAAAATACTTAGGATATAATATACTAAATTCTTAATTTAGTTATAAATTGTAATTTTTTTAATCAAAAATTACTCATTTTTATTTAAAACAGACTAAAATGTCAACTATATCCATTGATGGAATTGATAAAATAATACTTCGCTCACTGATGAAGGATGCAAGGACTCCTGTACTTGAAATTTCCCGTAACGTTGGAATATCCGGAGCTGCGATACACCAAAGACTCCGAAAATTAGAAAAATCTAATCTTATTTCAGGTTCAAAATTTGTAATCAATCCAAAAGCCATGGGTTATAAAACCATGGCTTTTGTAGGTGTTTTCTTAGAAAAAGCAAAAAACAATAGTGATGCAGTTAGACAGCTAAAACGGATTCCTGAAGTCTTGGAATGTCATTACACGACAGGCGACTGGAGTATTCTTATAAAAATTTTATGTAAAGACAATGAGCACTTAATGAGTGTTTTAAATAAGAACATTCAAGGTATTTCTGGAGTATCTAGAACTGAGACTTTTATTTCTTTAGACCAACAAATAGACAGGCAAATTAAAATTTAACGTCTGCCAAAAATTTGAAGTGCCCAATACAAAAGAGTCGCTAAAGACCCGAGAGCTGCTACTAAATAAGTACGAGCTGCCCATCGTAAAGAGTCTTCGGCATCTTTATATTCGTCGCGTGAAACAATATGCCTACTCTTTAACCAAGCTAATGCCCGATTACTCGCATCGTATTCTACAGGAAGAGTAACAAAGCTAAAAAGAGTTGCTATACCCATCATCAAAAAACCTGCAACAACAACTAAATAACCTAAACCCAAGCCAGCACCAAAACCCAAAAATAAGCCTGCAAAAATGATTATGGTTGAAAATCTAGAAGTGATGCTCACCACAGGTACCATAGCAGATCGCATTTGTAACCAACTATATGCTTTAGCGTGTTGAACAGCGTGACCACATTCGTGGGAGGCCACGGCGGCTGCAGCAGCATTACGTTCATTGTACACTGATTCACTCAAATTGACAGTTCGGCTTTTAGGATTATAATGATCGGTCAACTGACCCTTTACGCTAACAACTTTTACATCTGAAATTCCGTGATCAGATAACATCTTCTCTGCAATTTCACAACCAGACATACCATTACTTAAGTGTTTTTTTGAATATTTAGCAAACTTGCGTTTTAAAGTTGAACTAACAGTCCAACTGAAGAAAGTTATTATTCCAAGCAATAAATAGTATCCAGACATAATTTTAATTTTAATTATTAATAACAAAAATAGAGCCAACAATTCAAAAGTGAAATTTTGTCAGTTACTATAATCCATATAAATCAGATATCCCACCCAAAAGCTTTAATAATATCAGGATAGACAACCTTACCTTTTATAATGTTTAAACCTTTAGCTAAAGTTTTGTCTTGTTCACACGCAATTTCCCAACCATTATTGGCTAATTTAAGAATATAAGGTAGAGTGACGTTTGTTAAAGCTAAAGTTGAAGTATAAGGAACTGCACCAGGCATATTGGCAACACAATAATGTACAATGTCATCAATAATAAATATTGGATCTTCGTGTGTAGTAGGACTTGTAGTTTCAATACATCCACCTTGATCAACTGCAACATCAACTAAAACTGTACCAGGGCGCATAAGTCTTAACATATCTTTTGTGATTAATTTTGGTGCTTTTGCTCCTTTTAATAAAACACCTCCAATTATTAAATCATGATTTTTTATCCTTTGTTTGATATTATAAGCACTTGAAAACTCAGTAACCACATGATTAGGCATTACATCGTTGACATAACGTAACTGGTTCATATTGATATCCATAATTGTTACATGTGCTCCTAATCCAGCTGCCATTTTAGCTGCTTGTATTCCAACAGTTCCAGCGCCCAACACTAGAACCTTACCTGGAGGTACTCCAGGAACACCACCAAGTAAAACACCTCGACCCTTAATTGGCTTTTCTAAATATTTGGCACCTTGCTGAACAGCCATTCTTCCTGCTACTTCAGACATAGGTATTAGAAGAGGTAAAGAACCACTATCATCTTCAACTGTTTCATAAGCTATGCATACAGCATTGCTTTTAATCATTGCCTTTGTCAAAACTTCACTTGAGGCAAAGTGAAAATAAGTAAATACTACTTGGTTTGGCTTTATTAAAGTGTATTCTTTTTCTATAGGCTCTTTGACTTTAACAATCATATCACTTATTGCATAAATCTCTTCAATAGAACTTAAAATATTACCTCCAACAACTTTATAATCTGTATCTGTAAAACCGCTACCAAAACCCGCATTTTCTTGAATATAAACTGAGTGACCAATCTTTATTAATTCAAATACTCCGGCAGGAGTCATTCCTACCCGATTTTCATTATTTTTTATTTCTTTTGGAACTCCGATTTTCATTTCTTATTTCAAATTATGAAAGGTTTAAAATTAACATAAATAACAAAAAATCCAAATTAAAAACTTTAGATTAATTGTTATTAATAATTTAACAAATTAGTAATTTAAAATTAGTTCAATTGTAAAGTATAAAATTATTTTTCACGAAACTTTAATATAAATATTAAAATAATTAAGGCCAAAACCATTGTTACAATATTAGCTATAATCATGGATAAACTTTTCATATAAATACCGTAAACTAACCAACATATTATACCACAAAAAAATAAGGAAAAGGTAGTCAAAGAAAAAGAAGAAACATTCTTGGATTTCCAAGTTTTATAAACTTGGGGGAAAAAAGAATAAGTTGTCAATGCAGCTGCTAATAATCCAATGAGTTCAATGTAATCAATTTCAACCAACAATATTTACAATTTTTGCTGGAACTACAATGACTTTCTTTGGGGTCATACCTTTAAGTTGATCAATTGTTTTTTTATTCCCAAGCACTCTCTTTTTAATCTCTTCTTTACTTAAATTCAAGGGTAATTCTAAAGTGAAACGCATTTTTCCATTAAACGAAATTGGATAATTCTTCGTGCTTTCAACCAAATATTTAGATTCAAAAATAGGAAATTTAACCCTTGATATAGAACTATCGTGTCCTATTTTTGACCACAATTCTTCAGCAATATGAGGTGCATAAGGCGAGATTAAAACTAAAAGAGGCTCTAAAATATAGCGGCTTGTACATTTTTGGGCGCTCAATTCATTTACCGCAATCATAAAATTAGAAACAGACGTATTGAAAGAAAATTGTTCGATGTCTTCCGTAACTTTTTTAATGGTCTTGTGAAGAGTTTTAAGCGCTTCTTTTGACGGAAGTTCTTCTGAAACTATAATAACCGAATCATTGACATATAGTCTCCATAATTTTTTTAAGAAACTAAAAACGCCTGTAATACCTGCAGTATTCCAAGGTTTATACTGCTCTAAAGGACCCAAAAACATTTCGTAAAGACGTAGAGCATCGGCACCATAATCTTCACATATCGTATCAGGACTAACAACATTATATTTTGATTTAGACATTTTTTCTACTTCGCGCTTAACTTTGAAACCTCCATCATCTGAATATTTAAATTCTGCTGAATCAAACTCTTTCCGCCAGGCTTTAAAGGCCGAAACATCCATTTCATCAGAAGAATTAATAAAAGTTACATTTACATGTATAAATTGAACCTTTTCATCTTTAATTTGATCTAAAGATATAAATGTATTAGTTCCCTCAATTCGGGCAGCGAAAGCACTGGTACCTAAAATCATACCTTGGTTGATGAGCTTTTTTGCAAATTCGTCAACTGGTAAATATCCCCTGTCGTATAAAAATTTTTGCCAAAAACGGGCATATAATAAATGCCCTGTAGCATGTTCACTACCGCCAACATACAAATCCACTTGTTCCCAATAATTAAGGGCTTTTTGACTTGCAAACTCTTCACTGTTTTTTGAATCCATATAACGGTTAAAATACCAAGAGCTTCCTGCCCAACCTGGCATCGTATTGAGCTCCAAAGGAAAAACCGTCTTATGATTAATTTCAGAATTATTGACTACCAAATTTTTTTGCGTATCCCAAGCCCAAACTTCTGCTCGTCCCAAAGGAGGATCACCAGCTTCAGTTGGTAAGTATTTTTCAACCTCCGGCAATGTTATTGGTAAATGCTCTAATGCTATCATACGGGGCATACCTTCCACATAGTAAACAGGAAAAGGTTCACCCCAATAGCGTTGCCTAGAAAAAACCGCATCACGAAGTCGGTAATTTACTTTCCGAACTCCTTGACCTAAATCTTCCAAGGCCTCAATTACTGATTTTGTAGCGGATTTAAAATCTAATTCATTTAAAAAATCACTATTAACAATGACTGTTTTTAATTTATTAGTAAACGCTGATTCTGATATATCTACATTCTTAAATATATTGGGAATCGGAATTTTAAAATGCTTGGCAAAATCATAATCTCGTTGATCTCCACAAGGTACCGCCATGACAGCACCTGTGCCGTATCCTGACAATACATAATCCCCAATCCATACAGGAATAAGTTGTTTAGTGAATGGGTGTTCTACATAGGCACCAGTAAACACTCCAGTGATCATCTTAACATCCGCCACACGATCTCTTTCACTGCGCCTAGAGGTAGCTAAAACATAGGCTGTAACAGCTGCTTTTTGCGACTCAATTGTGATAATTTCAACTAATGGATGCTCAGGGGCTAGGGTCATGAAAGAAACTCCAAAAATAGTATCAGGCCGGGTCGTGAAAACTTCAATACTTGCATTGTGACCTTTAATATTATATTTGACTAAAGCACCAACAGATTTTCCAATCCAATTTCTTTGACTTTCTTTTATAGCATCACTCCAATCAATATTTTCTAAACCTGAAAGCAAGCGCTCTGCATAAGCTGAGATACGCATACTCCACTGAGTCATTTTTTTTCTAACAACTGGATAGCCTCCACGCTCGGAGACCCCATTAATAATTTCATCATTAGCCAAAACAGTTCCCATCTTGGGACACCAATTGACCTCTGACTCCGCTAGGTATGTGAGTCGATATTTTAATAATATGTCGTTTTGCTTTGTTTTGGAAAAAAGCTTCCAATCCCTTGCAGAAAACAACTCCACATCTTCGTCACATACTGCATTTATACTTTTATTACCATCATTTAAAAATAATCCAATAAGTTCAGAAATAGGTTTAGCTTTATTCTCTAACCTGTCATACCAGGACTCAAATAACTGAATAAAAATCCATTGGGTCCATTTATAATAATCTGGAGAAGAAGTTCTAACTTCTCTATTCCAGTCCAGGGAGAACCCCATTTGATCTAATTGACGCCTGTAAGTTTTGATATTTATTTCTGTAGTTATAGCTGGATGCTGGCCAGTTTCAATAGCGTATTGCTCGGCTGGAAGTCCAAAACTATCGTAGCCTTGTGGATGGAGCACATTAAATCCCTTGTGGCGTTTGTAACGTGCATAAATATCTGAAGCGATATAACCCAATGGATGGCCAACATGGAGTCCAGCCCCACTTGGATAAGGAAACATATCTAATATATAATATTTGGGCTTAGTTGAAGAGTTTTTAGCTTTGAAAGTATTGTTTTGTACCCAATATTTTTGCCACTTAGTTTCAATTTCCTTGAAATTGTACTTCATAATTGCTACTTTATTGATTACAAATTTACATTTTATTTAAGGAAGTTTTATATTTTTACAAAAGCTAGATATCATTTATGGGCTCATCATTCGAAAAACATCAAAAACGCCGTCTAATATCGTCTTATTTTTCTGTTGTTCTGAGTATTTCCTTGGTTTTGTTCTTACTTGGCGCCCTTGGTATTTTAGTTGTAAATACTAAACTAATTTCAAATGAATTTAAAGAAAAAGTAATTCTGACTATTTACTTAGAAGATTCTACCAAACCTGTGGAAATAAATCAGTTAAAAAATAGTTTAAAACTGGCTGAATACGTAAAACAAACACAGTATATATCAAAAGAAGAAGCGGCTGATTTCATGAAATCAGAGTATGGAGAAGATTTTTTAGATGAAATAGGTTTCAACCCTCTAATGAACTCTTTGGAGATTAATCTTTTCGCGGATTATGTAACTGCTAAAAGACTTGACAGTATTTCTAAAAAAGCACTTGAAAAAAGTTTTGTGGAAGATGTAAAATATGATAGAGATTTGGTTTCATTAATGAATAAAAATATGCAGCGCTTGAGCTTTTGGATTTTAATTGTTTGTGGAATTTTTACACTTATTGTTGTTTTACTAATTAATAGCTCTATTAGGCTAGCACTGTATTCAAAACGGTTTTCAATAAAGACAATGCAAATGGTAGGTGCTACTAAAAAATTTATTCGCAGACCATTTATATTAAAAAATATACGCCTTGGTACTTTAGGCGCTATGCTGGCAATAGCAGCTAATTTAATATTACTTTATTATATAAATTTATCATTTCCTGAATTGAAACTTACTCAACAACCATTAGTTCTTGGAATAGTATTCCTAACTATTTTTATCGTTGGAATTTTCATAACTTGGATAAGCACGTATTTTGCAACTCAAAGATTTCTAAACTTAAAAACAGACCAACTTTATTTTTAATTAACTAAATAAGAAATATTAAGTTATACTCTGTAAATCAATCAGCATGGGAGAAAAAAAGAGAAAACAGGCTAGAAAACAAAAAAATATTTTTAGTAAAAAAAATTACCAATGGATGTTTTTAGGTCTATTCTTTATAAGCTTGGGGTTTATTATTATGTCAGGTGGAGGGTCCGATGACCCGAATGTATTTAATGAGGCCATTTTTAGCACTAAAAGAATCAGGCTAGCACCAACACTTATTTTAGTAGGTTTCGTCATAGAAGTTTATGCAATTTTACTTAATCCAGAAAAATAAATGGATTGTTTAGATAGTTTCATACTTGGAATTATCCAAGGGCTAACAGAATTTTTACCAGTATCTTCAAGTGGCCACTTAGAAATTGGTAAGGCATTACTGGGAAACAAATCAATGCCAAAAGACAGTATGATTTTTACAGTAGTACTTCATTTCGCTACTGCATTAAGTACTATAGTTGTGTTCAGAAAAGATATTTTTGAAATTTTTTCCGACTTATTGAAATTTGACTGGAATCAGAACACTAAATTTATAATTAAAATCTTATTCTCAATGATTCCAGCAATTTTAATTGGACTTATTTTTGAGGTCCAGCTTGAAAGACTTTTTTCTGGCGAAATTATTTTAGTTGGTATCATGCTAATTATTACATCTTTACTTCTTGTTTTTGCAGACCGTGCTAAAGAAACCAATAAAAATGTTCAATACAAAACCTCAATAATTATAGGAATCTCCCAAGCTATTGCTATAATCCCGGGAATCTCTAGATCTGGAGCAACAATTTCAACTGCTGTATTGCTTGGAATTGATAAAACTAAAGCCGCTAGATTTTCATTTTTAATGGTAATTCCATTAATTTTTGGTAAAATAATTAAAGATATCATTAGTGGTGAATTGATCTACGAAAGTTCTGAACTTTCAAATATTTTTGTTGGATTCTTATCAGCATTTATTTCAGGTGTATTTGCATGTAATTGGATGATTAAATTAGTTAAAAACAGTCAACTAAAATATTTTGCAATATACTGCGCACTAGCTGGTCTATTAGCTATTTTATTCTTATAAATTAGTTCATAATGAGTGGAGAAGACTTTAAAAACGGGCAACTTTTATTAATTGACAAGCCTTTAAAATGGACATCTTTTCAGGTTGTTAATAAGCTTCGTTGGCACATCCGAAAAGCCTTTGATATTGGAAAAATAAAAGTTGGTCACGCAGGGACTTTAGACCCTTTAGCTACAGGCTTGTTATTGATATGTACTGGAAAAAAAACTAAAGAAATTGGGTATTATCAAGGACAAAAAAAAGGGTATATTGGAACTCTAATTTTGGGAAGCTCAACTCCTTCATTCGATTTAGAAACAGAAATCAACAGAAGTTTTTCAACAAAACATATTACTGAATCTCTTATCTATAAAACCACTAAAAATTTTATCGGTGAAATAAAACAATATCCTCCTATATTTTCAGCAATAAAAAAAGACGGTAAACGCCTTTACCAATATGCAAGAGATGGAAAAGAAGTAGATATTAAATCTAGACAAATTTCTGTTGATGAATTTAAAATTACTAATATTCGAGGTTTGGAAATTGATTTTAAAATTCAATGTAGTAAAGGCACTTACATTCGATCTTTAGTTAATGACTTTGGAAAAGCTTTAGATTCCGGAGCACATTTATCATCACTTAGACGTATGAATATTGGTAGATATTCTGTTAATGATGCAATTAAAATCAAGGATTTCACAGAGAAACTGTGAAAAAAGTGAAAATGTTAAGAATTATAGGGGATAATTTCAAGTAAATTTTTAATAACTTCTACTCTAGCTCGCATTTTTTTGTTTGCCTTTATAACAACCCATGGGGCATAGTTTGTGTCCGTTTTCTCAAACATTTTGTTTTTATAATCAGTATAATGATCCCAAAAGTCAAGAGCTAATTTATCAACAGCACTATATTTCCATTTTTTTAGAGGATTAGATTTAATATCATTAAAACGGCGTGCTTGTTCATCCTTTGATATCGAAAAGTAAAACTTAACCAATCGTATGCCAGAATCTACTAGCATTTTTTCAAAATCATTAACCTGCCCCATGAAAATTATATAATCTTTAACTGTACAAAATCCATTAACAGGCTCTACCACTGCTCGATTATACCAACTTCGGTCAAAGAAAGTAATTTGTCCACTTCTAGGTAAATTTTTGACATAACGTTGGAAATACCATTGGTTTTTTTCTTCAGTGGACGGTTTCGGTAGAGCAACCACATTAAACTCTCGAGGGTTTAGGTTTTGTGTAATTCTTCTTATAGCTCCTCCTTTTCCAGCTGCATCACGCCCTTCAAAAATAATAACAAGTTTCTCTCCTTCATTTTCAACCCACTGTTGAAGCTTAATAAGCTCCTCTTGCATTTTTTTAAGTGTAGTTTCATAATTTAAAATTCTCAAAGCCTTGGCAGGTGTCATATCTTTATCCTTTAAAAAAAGTTTAAGACCACGCCTAGAATTTAATTTTTTTAAATTTTTTGCTTTTGAATTCTCCATTATCTTTTAATTTTCTTTATGTCTTTACTATAACGCTGCGCAACTTTAGGGTCTGAAAGAATTGTAGCTTTAGAACTATTTTTAATAGGATAATCAAATTGAGAAAGAACATATCTAATACTTTGTAAACGTGCTTGTTTTTTATTATTAGTTTTAATTATAATCCAAGGGCTAAAAGAAGTATGAGTTTTAAAAAACATTTTTTCCTTGTAATTAGTATATAAATCCCACCTTTTTTGTCCCTCTTTATCAACTGGGCTAAATTTCCATTGTTTTAGTGGATTTGCTAATCTTGAATTGAAACGCTTTAGTTGCTCTTCTTTAGAAATTGAGAACCAAAATTTTATGATAATTACTCCATCGTCAAATAACATTTTTTCGAATTCAGGTACTTGAATCATATATTTATTGTATTCATCTTCATTACAGAAACCCATGACAGGCTCCACTACAGCACGATTATACCAACTACGGTCAAAAAAAACAAGTTCACCAGGCTCGGGAAGTTCTTTAATATAACGTCTGAAATACCATTGCCCTTTCTCTGATTCTGTTGGTTTTGTTAAAGCAACTACACGCATTGATCTAGGGTTTAAGTGCTCTGTAAAACGCCGAATCGCACCTCCTTTTCCAGCTGCATCTCTGCCTTCAAAAATTATACAGATACGCTTTTTATGTTTTGCAACCCATTGCTGTAAATTTACCAACTCTGTTTGGAGTTTCAATAATTCTATATCGTATTGATAACCCTTTAATGTCTTTTTGTATTTTTTTGTACCTAATTTTGACTTAAGAGTATTAATAAATTCTTCACTATTAGTGAAATTTTCAAAATCAGATAGGCTTAAGCTAGACATATATAAACTTTTTAATTAAAAAGTTTGAGCTCAGAATGGGAGATCATCTGGTTCTTCAGCTTTTAAATCTTTAGCAGGTTCAAAAGCTTCCATCGGAGGAACAGGTGGAGAAGCTTGAGTAGAATGTTGCTGTAGAGCGTCAATACGCCACCCTTGTATTGAATTAAAATGTTTAATTTCCCCCTCTGGATTTGTCCATTCTCTCCCTCTTAAATTAATCCCAACCTTTACGGAGTGGCCAACTTGAAAAGTATTCAAGAGTTCTGTTTTGTCCTGAACAAAATCGATTGACAGGTGTTGGGGATATTGCTCTTCAGTTGTTACAACCAGTTCTCGTTTTCTAAATCCTTTAGCTCCAACAGTTTGTGTTTCGCCAATAAATTTTATTTTTCCTTGTACTTCCATATTTTTCTATTTTATTATTTTAACAATATACACCAAGCACTATGAACTTCATTTTTAAGTATATGATTCTTAGCACTAAGATGTATATCTTCAATTGTTTTTAAATTATTCTTGAGGACTTTACGCTCTGGACAGTTCCAAAATGCATCAATATCGTGTTGGTTTGGAATAATTTGGACGTTTGCTAGAATTCCCAAATCATTACCTGTGAGTATTGAACTATTACGTATTTTGTGCGGCAACATATCCACTCCAATACCTAAGGTTCTAAGTGGCTTAGGAATTTCTAAAAATCCTTCCTTGGCTCGAATATAATAACTTCCACCTCCACGTGCAACCAAATCTAATTTTTCTTGGTCAATAGTTTTAGTATCCATCATTACAGAATTTGAAACATGTATTTTTATGACTTCACAAATAACCAAATTACCAGCACCCCTACCAGTTCCTAAAGGCTTTATTTCATTTACTATACATTCCATTTGAATTGGCGATTCAGCAACACGAAATGGTTTTATTAAATCAGATTTCAACATTGTAAACCCAGCTTTATCAAATTCGTTAACTCCTTTTGGATACTCCGAACTACTTAAAGACATTTGTTGAATAATATCGTAAGATACTACATTAATAACAACCTCTTTCGTTTCCTTGACATTAGCTAAGGTATGTTTAGTAGTATTATCACGAACTCGTCTTGATGGAGAGAAAATTAAAATCGGAGGATTTGTACTGAAAATATTATAAAAACTAAAGGGTGATAAATTAGGATTTCCTTTTGAATCAATAGTACTAGCTAAAGAAATAGGTCTTGGAGCAACTGAACTGGATAGTAAATCTTGTAGCTGCGGGATAGTACAATTTTTTGGCAAAAAGGAAGTCATAAACATAAATATAATACAAAAGTAGTAAATAAGTTTAGGCTTCGGCAGCGAATTTAAAAACAATAAAATTCACATAAATGCATTATATTTATTTTGTAAACAATTAAAACAATGAAAATCTCCTCAAATCGAAGCTTACTAAATTGGATTCTTATTTCATTATCATTCTTGATAGTTTCCTTGATTTTATGGAACACTTACCAACTTTTTCAAAAATTTAAAGAAGAAGAGCGTATCAAGATGGAAAACTTTTCCAATGCACAGATTGAGCTTAGTAAAACATTGAATTTAAATGGAAACATAAGTGATTTACCTCTAAAAATAATTCAAAGTAACACTACAACTCCAATGATTATAGAGGACTCTAATGGTAATTTTCAGTCCAAAAATATCGAAATAAAAGTAAAAGATGGTCAGTTATACTTAAAGCTACTAAGTGAAATTTACGCTAAGGAGAATATGCCTCTAAAAGTTATTTATGAAGGAGAAGTTCTGTCAACACTATATTATGGAGACTCTGTTTTACTTAATAAATTAAAATATTATCCACTAGCGCTAGCTCTCATTATACTACTTTTCATGGGATTGATCTATTTTTTTTACAAAAGTTCTCGAACTGCTTCTCAAAATAAACTATGGACTGCTATGGCTAAAGAAACAGCCCATCAAATTGGTACACCGTTATCATCACTTATTGGCTGGAGTGAATTACTTAAAAATGAAAATGTAAATTCAAATTATATTGAAGAAATAAATAATGATATAAAACGATTAGAAACCATTACGGAACGTTTTAGTAAAATCGGTTCTCTTCCACAACTCATCCCTGCTGATATTATAAAAATTACAAAAAAAGCAATCCTTTATTTACAATCACGTACAAGTCCTTTAATCGATTTTGAAATTGAACTTCCTAAAGTCTCGTGCTTAGCTCTTTTGAGTGAAGAGCTCTACAGTTGGACTATTGAAAATTTGGTTAAAAATGGAATAGATGCTATGGGAGGAAAAGGGAAGATAAAAATATTAATATATTTTAACCAGGAATTAGTTTTTATAGAAATTTCAGATTCTGGTAAAGGTCTCGCTAAAAATCAATTCAGAAGTATTTTTGAAACAGGCTATACAACAAAAAAAAGAGGTTGGGGGTTAGGCTTATCACTCTCAAAACGAATTATAGAACAATATCACAAAGGAGAAATTAGAGTTTTAAAATCTGAAATCGGCAAAGGTAGTACTATGCAAATTAGGTTAAAAAAGATTACAGATAACTAGAAATTATTTTAGCTGTTTTCTTAAAATCCTCAATTGATTGTTGTTGCGCTTTATTAATAAATTGAGCATCTCCCATTTCTTTCAAAGGAATTAAATGTACATGTACATGTGGAACTTCAAGTCCAATAACAGTCATTCCTACACGTTTACAGGGAATTGCCTTTTCAATTGCTAAAGCAACACTTCTTGAAAACATCATCAGTCTTTGATATGTCAATTGATCCAAATCAAAAATTTTATCAACCTCTTTTTTAGGTATGCAAAGGGTATGTCCTTTGGTATTGGGATTAATATCCAAAAATGCTAAAAACTCTTCTGTCTCGGCTACCTTGTAACAAGGAATATTGCCAGATACAATTTTTGAGAATATAGAAGGCATATTATGATTTATCTTGAAATTTCTAAAACTTCAAATTTTATAACACCATTGGGAACTTGAATTTCAGCAATATCTCCCACGCATTTACCTAAAAGTCCTTTACCAATTGGTGAATTAACAGATATTTTTCCGGCAGCTAAATCAGCTTCACCATCTGCGACCAAAAGGTAAGAACGTTCCACGCCATTGGCCTGGTTTTTTATTTTAACGTTGGATAATACCAAAGCCTTAGAATTATCTAATTGAGATTCATCAATTATACGAGCTCCTGAAAGGGTTTCCTCTAATTTAGAAATACGCATTTCTAACATCCCTTGGGCTTCTTTTGCAGCATCATATTCCGCATTTTCACTTAAATCGCCTTTATCTCTAGCTTCAGCAATAGCCCTAGAAGCCTTAACGCGTTCAACGTCTTTAAGTTTTTGCAGTTCAACTCGTAATTTTTTTAGGCCTTCCGCAGTATAATAAGATACATTACTCATCTTAAATATTTTAAATTATATTCAATTTTTGTGGGTTATTCTTGAGGAACTATTAAACACAAAAAATCTCGTTTACACGAGATTACGGGTTAAATATACAAAATATTTAATAACTGTTATTTTTTGTTGTATTTTGGATACTTGATTGTTCAATAAAATTCTTAAATGAAAAACCTAATTTTTTTATCGAAATCCTATTTTATTAAAGTATTAATATTACCTTTTTTGTGCTTTGTAACTCTGAGCTGTTCAAAATCTGAAAACTATGACGTAAACTGTAACCACCTATTAAATGTTGGGATTCTAGTCAGTTTAAATTTAAACTTAGCTCAATACAATCAATTGAATTTTACAAGCAATCCTGTATATGTACCGAATGAAGGTAACGGTGGACTCTTTGTTAATAATACTGGAACAGGTTATGTAGCTTTTGATGCTGCCGATCCCAACATTCCTTTTGGCGAATGTTCAATATTAATTATTGAAGGTATTGAAGCAGTAAGTTCAGTTGACTGTCAGGTAATAAATCGCTATAATTTAATAACGGGGCAACCTATGCAAAATCCTGAACTACGCTGCAGCCTTAAACCTTATTTTATAGAACGTATTGGGAGCGAATTATTTATTTCAAACTAATCAGACATTTAATTAATATCAATAAAAAGACCGTGCTTTTAAAAGCACGGTCTTTATGATTTTCTAAATAACTCTAAAATGTTAAAGTTACACCTGCTAAGAAGTTGCGTGTGGCTTGTGGATAATAGCCTTGAACTTCTGAAACTGTGGGACTACTCCAAGTATCCAAATAAGTATAGCCTCTATCTACATATTCAAGATCTAAAAGATTATTAACCATGCCTGTGAAGACAATTGATTTAAAAAATGTTTTAAATGGAACTTTATAGCTAAAATTGAAATCCATTACAAAATAGCTATCTAATTTTGAAGCTTCCGTATCTGTATTACTCATGTACTGTTCACCGACATATTTCCCTATCAAAGCAGCTCTGAATTTAGAATTAGGAAAATATTCAAGTAAGTGTGTGGTAATAAAATCAGGTGAGAATGCAATATTAGTATCTCCTAAATTTTGTAAACCACCATCGCGATCAATGGTTAAGTCTTGAATCTTATTTCTACTTACAGCCAAATTAGAATTCAAAGAAAATTGATCGCTCAAAAACAGGGTTGCATCCAATTCTAAACCAAGACGGTAACTTTTATCGACATTTTCACGTAAATACTCCCCTACATCATCTAAGGCTCCTGTTAATACAAGTTGGTTGTTGTATTGCATATAATAAATATTAGCGTTGAGTCGAAAGCGCTCACCTGTATGACGCCAACCTAGTTCAAAATCGTTGAGCTCTTCGTGTGTTAAATCTGTAGCATTGCTTTCAAAATCGTTTCTGTTGGGCTCTCTATTGGCACGTGCGAAGGAAGCATATATGCTGTTGTTGTTATTTAAACTGTAGGTAAATCCGATTTTAGGGTTAAAGAAGCTGAAATCTGTATCCACATCAATCGGTGTTCTGGAAGAGGTAAGCCCTACGGTTTTATAGTTTACGAATCTAGCTTGAAGATCAAAAAAAGCTTGTAGTTTTTCAGACATTATTAAAGTAGCCTTTGAAAAAATACTAAAATCCGACTTATCAGAAATGCTCAGGTAATAACGGTCTTTAATAGCTGTTCCCTCTACAAGATCGCTACCCCAGATAACTTCGCCATAATGGTCGTTTGTATAATCACTGTAAGAAATACCCGATATAATCTCAAGAAAATTTTTCTCATAAGTAGCGCTTGCATTGACCACATAAAAGTCATTGTCCAACCAACGGCGAACAATCACATCACTGCCATCATTAATAAGATTATTATAATCCGCTGCATCTCTATCATCTTTAAATTGCTCAAAATAGCCTTTACCACTAGTGTAATTTAGACCTATATTTGTAGACCAAAAAGAATTTAATGATTCATTCCAATGCAGCTGAAAGTGGTCTTGCCAATAGTTGTCTGTTTCATTTTCATAGGTGTATGGATTTTGGGTACGGTCTTCTTCTAATTGACTTTTATCCAAACCATACCAAGATTGATAGGTTTTTTCCTTACCAGCAAAAGTAATCGCCTTAACAATGGTATTATCGTCCACATAATTCCCTTGAAGAAAGTAAGACTTTCGGTCAGAGAAGGCACGATCAACATAACCATCAGAATAAATTTTAGACAAACGTCCAGAAAACTCAAAATGATCGTTCAACAAGCCTGTAGTAAATTTTATTGTATGTTTTTGGGTATCAAAAGAACCAAAAGAGTTGGAAATCTCACCACCAGCTTCTTTTGAGATGGCATCTGTTAAAATATTCAAACTAGCGCCAAAAGCAGCCGACCCATTGGTGGAGGTCCCAACCCCGCGTTGGAGTTGTAAACTCTCAATGGAAGAAGCAAAATCTCCAAGATTTACCCAAAAAGTCCCTTGACTTTCAGCGTCATTATAAGGGATACCATTAATAGTCACATTGACTCGAGTGGCATCGGACCCACGTACTCTTAAATACGTATAACCAATACCTGCGCCTGCATCAGAAGAGGATACCACAGATGGTAGGTAATTTAAAAGTACTGGAATATCTTGTCCTAAATTTCGCTTTGCAATATCTTTTTTACTGACATTGGAATGTGTTATTGGTGCGTTGGGTTTAACTCTTACCGCTTTGACCAATACCTCATCGAGATTTTGTATTGCAGTTGAATCTGTTTTTATTGGATTGTCTTGTGCTAAAAGCGTTGTAAAACACGCTGCTGTAAGCCACAGAAGAAGAATGTAATTTTTCATACGATTTTTTTTAAGAATCGAATAAAAAGAGGTGATTATTCTTTGTTACAAATTGATATAATATTTGAAGCACTCACTGCTTCTTATTTCCCTAAACAGCATTATCTGTTCTAGGTTCAATGGGTATGATCTCAGCCTTTCGGCACCCCTTTATTGAGAACTGTACAAATTTACGTCACAAAATAATATTCTGCCAATAATATTTAGAATTTTTTAATTTTTCTAGAAAGCTATTACTCTAATTTTAATAAAACTACGTTTTATCTTTTTTTTGATCAAGCAAAACATTAATGTGTTTGGTAGCAATATCCATTCGGGTTTTATAAGACCCTTTAAGTACTACATAAGGAAGGTTTTGTTTTTCAAGTTCTTTTTTAAAGGCTTTGAACATAATCACCCTTTCATTGGGTTTGTCGCGTAAATCGTCGGAAACCCAAGGAATATCAATAGCGCATAAAAAGTACAAATCATAGCTATTATTTATGGCATAGTGCCGAATACTTGGGTCGCAATACCCGTTGTAATAAACCTCAGAATAAACCTTGGTCTGCAATAAATCAGTGTCGCAGACAAGCAGTCTATTGGCCTTTTTAAGGCTTTCATTTTCAAGTTGAATTTGACCTCTGGCAATTGGTATTAAATCTTCTTCAGTACAAATTTCAGATTTACGATTCCATTTATCTTGCAAATATAATCTTGCGTATTCTGGAACATAAGCTGTGTTATAATGGTATGCTAAGGCTTGAGAAAGAGTAGATTTACCACTAGACTCAGGTCCATAAAGTACAACTTTCACACAGTCAGTTGTTATTTGTTCAAGTATTTTTTCCATTGAATATAGCCTTGTATGGCCAAAATTAAAAAGACTAAAAACTGAAGGCTAGAAAAACCTAGTCCTTTAACAAAATATAAAGGTACTGAAATGAGATTTCCCAAAATCCAAAACAACCAATGTTCTATTTTTTTATTGGCCATAAGCCACATGGCAGCAAAGAAAATTCCGGTAGTAAAAGTGTCAAAATAATCTGTCATACGATCAAAACGCTCAAAGGATAAATAGACCACAATGACAAAAACCGTGGTGCTTGTAAAAATTCCAATAGCTTTAAACCAATCAAACATATTGGATTTTGTAATGTTCAAAGGTTGATCTCCGTCTTTATATCTCCACAAATACCAGCCATAAAGGCTCATTAAAGTGTAATATATATTAATAATTATATCGCCATATAGCGTAAACTGATAACAGATATACACATATAATACTGTGCTTATGATGCCTAAGGGAAATACCAGAATATTTTCTTTTTTTGCGCAAATAACGCTGAAAATCCCAGAAAGGGCAGCCAAAATTTCTAAACTAATTTGTGCTATTGTAGCAGTGGCGTAGGGTGTAACAAAAAAATCAATTATTTCTTTCATACTAAGGGAATTGTAAGCGCGCAACCAAATCCGTCAAATTCAAAAAATAAAGCTTTAAAAATTTTTAAATTATCGCCATCTTTAATCCAGGCTGTTGTACTATTTTCTTCCTCACTAAAAGGAATGACTAAAAAATGTCTTTTGAAGGATATTCCAGACTTGGAGTAAAGCTTATATAAAGACTCTTTTATACACCAAATAAAAGTCAAATTCTTAATATAATTAGAGGCTTCATCATCCATATAATTAGACTCGTAACCAATAAATTTTGAAGCTATTTTTGAAATTTTAGGGCTTTGTTTTTCAATATCAATACCAACCTTTTGATCGCTTACAACCACTGCTGCATAATTATGGGAGTGCGTAATAGAAATAAATCTTCCGTCTTTTAAGAGCGGCTTTCCAAAATGATCGTAATACAAGTCACAATATTTATAACCAAATACTTTTAACAACATTCGAACACTTAAAAAACCGCGCTTGTGTGTACTGCTTTTCATTTTGCTCAGTCTTTTTTGAGCTATAGCATCTAATTCAACACAGGATATTAAAAAATCTAGTGGTTCTGAGATCTCCCAGATTTTAACATTAGTTTGTGAGTTGACATCTATAGATTTATGAAGTGGCATTAAAAGAATTAAAAGTTAATGGTTATCTTTGCAGCAAATGAAATCATAACAAAATTACGGTATTTTGGTTATTTTTTCCAAAGCAGTTAAATTTTAAAGATATAATTTATGCGCGTAAAGACCCTACCTTATGTTCCTTTCAAAGTTAAAGACATGTCTTTGGCTGAATGGGGACGAAAAGAAATCGAACTAGCTGAGGCAGAAATGCCAGGACTAATGAGCTTGCGTGAAGAATACAAAGACAGCCAGCCTCTCAAGGGTGCACGAATTGCTGGCTGTTTACATATGACCATTCAGACGGCTGTGCTCATTGAAACTCTGACGGCCCTGGGCGCAGAAGTAACATGGAGTTCCTGTAATATATTTTCTACGCAAGACCAAGCAGCAGCTGCCATTGCCGCTGTGGGCATCCCTGTCTATGCTTGGAAAGGTATGAATGAAAAAGAATTTGATTGGTGTATCGAACAAACTCTGTTTTTTGGAGAAGATCGACAACCATTGAATATGATTTTAGATGATGGTGGTGACTTGACCAATTTGGTTTTTGATCACTACCCAGAACTTATTTCTGGAATCAATGGGCTTAGTGAGGAAACAACAACTGGAGTTCACAGATTGTACGAGCGTATGAAAAATGGAAGTTTATCCATGCCTGCTATTAATGTAAATGATTCTGTAACCAAAAGTAAATTTGACAACAAATACGGCTGTAAAGAAAGTGCTGTAGATGCTGTTAGAAGAGCTACCGATACCATGTTGGCTGGAAAACGTGTTGTGGTCTGTGGCTACGGGGACGTTGGTAAGGGAACTGCAGCTTCGTTCAGAGGTGCGGGCAGTATTGTCACCATAACAGAAATTGACCCAATTTGTGCTTTGCAGGCTGCAATGGATGGTTTTGAAGTTAAAAAATTAGAAACTGTTTTGCCTGTATGTGATATCGTAGTAACAGCAACCGGAAACAAAGACATCGTCCATGGATTGCACTTTGAGGCCATGAAAGATAAGACGATTGTTTGTAATATTGGACATTTTGATAATGAAATTGATATGACTTGGCTCAATGAAAACTATGGCCATACAAAAAATGAAATCAAAGCACAAGTTGACAAATACTCATTGAATGGCAAGGACATTATAATATTGGCAGAGGGCCGCCTTGTAAATCTAGGTTGTGCAACAGGCCACCCGAGTTTTGTAATGAGTAATTCATTTACCAATCAAGTTTTGGCTCAAATTGAACTTTGGAACAATAAAGTAGCCTACGAAAACAAAGTTTATATGTTGCCAAAACACCTTGATGAAAAAGTTGCCAAACTACACTTGGAAAAAATTGGTGTTGAACTTACTGAACTCAAAAAAGACCAAGCGGATTATATCGGAGTCAAACAGCATGGGCCTTTTAAACCTGAATACTACCGCTATTAATTAAAAAAAGTCAAAACAATGTTTTGACTTTTTTTATAAAATATTGGAGATTGCCAATGAAGCTTATTAACGCAACGAAACAAGACCTCCCTTCAATATTGCATATCATCAAAGATGCTCAAGACTTATTGGCCGCTCAAAATATTGACCAGTGGCAAAATGGATATCCTACAGAGAATATTTTACTAAATGATATCCAAAATAATGAGAGTTATATTATAAAATCAAACAATAATACACCCATTGCTACAGCAATGTTTTCTGTAAGAGGTGAGCCGACTTACACAAAAATAGAAGGCCAATGGATGAGTGATAATCATTCGAACTATGGAGTGATTCATCGCATGGCAGTTTCTAAAAAGTTTAGAAGAAAAGGGATTGCAAAATTTATTTTTAAGCAGAGTGAAGAATTTCTTTTTGCATCCAAAATAAAAAGCATGCGCATTGATACCCATCAAGACAACTATAATATGCAGTCATTATTAAAGCATTTAGAATACAGCTATTGCGGTGACATTTATTTACAAAATGGTGACAAACGCTTGGCTTTTGAAAAAATAATTAAAAATCACAAAAAAACCACGTTTGAAACGCGACTTTAATTATATTTTTTGAAAGTGATTATACTTCAAAAGGAACAATAGAAACATAAGATTTATTGTTCTTCTTTTTTTCGAACTTAACAAGACCGTCAACTTTAGCATGTAAAGTATGGTCTTTCCCAGCATATACATTTTCTCCAGGATTGTGCGCTGTTCCGCGCTGTCTTACTAGTATGTTTCCCGCTACAGCAACTTGTCCGCCGAAAATTTTAACACCCAAGCGTTTCGATTCTGATTCTCTACCATTTTTTGAACTTCCTACTCCTTTTTTGTGTGCCATTTTATTTAAGTTTTTGTTGTTAAACGACTAGCTTAAAGCTGCTATTAAATCTGCTTTTTTCATAGAAGAAATGCCAGTAATTCCTTTTTTCTTGGCCAATTCTTTAAGTTGAGCAACTGTCATTTTACTGAAATCTTGTGATACTGCTTCAGTTTTTGGAGTAACCGCTTTCTTTACTGAGGGTCTTAAAACTGTTTTTGTAACAGCAACTTTGGATTTGGCGGCAGGCTTTACGGCTGCTTTTGCTGGTGCTACTTTTTTAGCACCTGAGGCCAAAATGTTATCAATTTGAATTTCCGTTAAAGCTTGTCTATGGCCATTTTTAACTCGGTACCCTTTACGTCGCTTCTTTTTGAATACGATAACCTTGTCACCCTTAATGTGTTTTAAGACTTTAGCTCCTACTTGAGCATTGTCTATAGACGGGGCGCCTACAGTGACTTTCTCACCGTCAGATAAAAGAAGTACATTATCAAAAGTTACCTTTTTTCCTTCTTCAGTTTGCAAACGGTGAACAAAGACTTTTTGGCCTTTTTCAACTTTAAATTGTTGCCCTGCTATCTCTACAATTGCGTACATAGCGTTGATTATTTGTTTATAATTATTTAAATGCCTCTATTTATATTCTTAAAAGGCGGGTGCAAATATAATTTTAATAAATCAATTTACAAATTATTTTATGTCATTGTTTTAGATATTCTCGTGATTACAAAAGAAAACTTTTATTACTTGTAGAAAGCAATGAATTATTTAGTTATATTTGGACTTTAATTGTAACAAAATCCTTTAACAAACGTCAAACAATCACTAATTAAACGTAAATTATGAAAAAGATTTTTTTAATATTTACAGTTGTATTGCTCAGCAATACAATTTTAAATGCCCAACAAGTTGATTTTACAGAATACGACTTAGATAATGGTATGCATGTCATTCTTCATCAAGACAATACCGCTCCAGTTGTGACAACTGCAGTCATGTATCACGTCGGAGCAAAAGATGAGAATCCAGAAAGGACTGGATTTGCTCACTTTTTTGAGCACTTATTGTTTGAAGGAACAGCAAATATCCCAAGAGGTGAATGGTTTACTATTGTAACTTCAAATGGTGGTTCAAATAATGCTAACACAACGGACGATAGAACCTACTATTATGAAATTTTCCCATCTAATAGTTTAGAACTTGGCCTTTGGATGGAATCCGAGAGATTACTTCACCCTGTAATCAATCAAATTGGAGTAGATACCCAAAATGAGGTTGTGAAGGAAGAAAAAAGACTCAGAGTTGACAACCAACCCTATGGGAATATTCTAGCTGAAATTAAAAAATTAATTTTCAAAAAACACCCTTATAAAGGAACTACAATAGGAGAAATGGAGCATTTAGATGCTGCTACACTAGAAGAATTTCAAGAGTTTAATAAGAAATTCTATGTCCCCAACAATGCTGTATTAGTTGTTGCTGGAGATATTAATATTGAAAAAACTAAATCAATGATTGAAGCTTATTTTGGGCCAATCCCTAGGGGCAAAGATATTGAAAGAAACTTTCCTAAAGAAGATCCTGTCTCGCAAGACGTAATAGCTAAAGCTTATGATGCAAATATACAAATACCAGCAATAATAGGTGCTTACAGAACCCCATCTAACAAGAATCGAGATACTTACGTTTTGAGTATGATTTCTTCATATTTGAGCGGAGGTAAAAGTTCAGTCTTATACAAAAAATTAGTTGATGATCAAAAACTAGCTTTAGCTGTTCAGGCGGTTAATATAAGTCAAGAAGATTATGGTACGTATGCTCTTTTTGCTCTCCCTCTAGGTGATGTAAAATTAATGACATTAATCAACGAAATCGATGAGGAAATTGAAATCCTAAAAACTGATTTAATTTCAGAAAGACAATATCAGAAACTACAAAATCAATTTGAAAATAGTTTTGTTAATTCTAACTCAAGTATTTCTGGAATTGCAAATTCTCTAGCTCGATACTACATGCTATATGGTGATGTAAATTTAATAAACAATGAAATAGACATATACCGATCTATTACAAGAGAAGAAATAAGAGATGTCGCTAACAAATATCTCAAAGCTGACGAAAGAGCGTTACTAGAGTATTTACCTAAAAAAGTAAACTAATCATGAAAAATCAAAAAAATTATTATCTAAGATTATTAACTCTAGCGATTTGCGTTTTATTTAGCGGGTTAATATTTGCCCAAATTGATAGGTCTGTTCAGCCTAAACCAGGACCATCTCCTAAAATAACTTTGGAAAAACCACAGACCTTCGAATTAAAAAATGGAATTACAGTTTTAGTTGTTGAAAATCACAAACTACCCAGATTATCAATTTCAATGAGAATTGATAATGGCCCCATATATGAAGGAGATAAATCTGGTGTTTCCAGTCTTCTTTCAGCTATGTTGGGAAATGGAACTACTAGTATATCTAAAGATGATTTTAATGATGAAATTGATTTTCTTGGAGCTAGCCTTGGGTTTGGTGCTCAAAGTGGATTTGCAAGTTCATTATCTAAATATCAAAATAGAATTATCGAGCTTATGGCCGATGCAGCAATCAATCCATTGTTTACTTTAGATGAATTTGAAAAAGAAAAAGAACGTGCACTTGAAGGACTCAAAGGAGATGAGAATAGTGTTGATGCAGCAGCCTCTAGAGTGGGAAGTGCACTTTCCTATGGTAAAGATTCTGCTTACGGTGAATTTGTTTCAGAAGAGAGTTTGAAAAATATAAATTTAGAAGATGTAATCGATTTTTATAATTCTTATTTTAAGCCTAATAACGCCTATATTGTTATAGTTGGAGATGTAAATTATAAATCGATTAAAAAGCTAATAAAAAAGAAATTTGGTAATTGGGAAGCATCAAATACTTTAGAAAAAACTACTCCAACAGCGAAAGCCAATGTGCTTAAAACTGAGATTAATTTTGTAGATATGCCAAATGCTGTACAATCTAATATTTCCCTTACATCCAATGTTAAATTATCCATGAGTGATGATGATTATCACGCAGTTCTAATTGCTAATAAGATTTTAGGAGGAGGATTTAATAGTTACTTAAATATGAATCTAAGAGAAGAAAACGGATACACATACGGAGCCAGATCTGGTATTGGAGCATCAAGATATAAAGTTTCAAGATTTACTGCTAGTACTGCTGTTAGAAATATGGTTACCGATAGCGCTGTAGTAGAAACCATTAAGGAAATAAATAAAATTCGAGATACTTTTGTTGACGAAGAAAAACTAAAAAATGCTAAAGCAAAATACGTAGGCGACTTTGTGCTAGCTTTAGAAAGACCTTCCACGGTTGCTGGATATGCACTTGATGTCATATACAATAATCTACCTGATACTTTCTACGAAAACTATTTAGAGAAAATTAATGCTGTTAGTGTTGAAGACGTAAAACGAGTTGCAAATACTTATTTCAGCGTTGATAATGCTAGAATTATTATTGTTGGAAAAGGCAGTGATATTATAACTAATCTTGAAAAAACTGGAATACCAATCAAATATTTTGACAAGTATGCAAATCCGACAGAGAAGCCAGAATTTTCAAAACCAATACCAGAAGGAATTAATGCAACTTCGATCATGGTGTCTTACATTGAAGCTATCGGAGGTAAAGATGCGGTTGATGGTGTGAAAACGCTTCTATTTAGCGCTGAAATGACAATTGAAGGTGCTCCTTTTAAGCCAACTGCGATTCGAAAATCTATGGTGCCAAATAAAAGCTCTACGGAGATAATCGTTCCTGGGATGGGAACAATGATGAAAGAAAAATTTGACGGTAAATCAGGATATTCTGAACAAGGAGGAATGAAAAACCCAATGAGTAAAGAAGATATTGATGTTAAATCTAGTGAAAAGGTATTGTTCCCTGAATCTCATTATACATCAGATGATATTGAGCTCATCAGCCTAAGTGACATAGACGGTAAAGAAGTTTACAAAATTAAAGTGAATGGTTCTGAAGAATCTTTTCGCTATTATGATGCTATCTCTGGACTTCTTGTAAGAGTGGAAGAATCCCAAGAAGCTCAAGGACAAAGTATGACATCCATTACAGTACACTCCGACTATAGAGAAGTTAATGGTATATTAATACCATTTAGTCAAAAAGTTACTGTTGGTCCACAAATTCTTCTTTTTGATGCCAAAGAAGTACTTATTAACTCTGGGGTAACAGAAGAAGATTTTAAATAAAAATTAGTCTATAACAATTTTAAAAGACCGCTAAATAGCGGTCTTTTTATTTATTTTTTATTAGCCAAATAAATACCACTTAAAATAATTAATACTGCAATACCTTGCGTAAAATTAAAAAATTCTGCGTCTAAAAAGCCCCAAAGTAATGCTACAAAAGGCATTAAATAAGTAACTGAAGAAGCAAATACTGGAGTAGAAATTTGGATTAAATTATTGAACAATATCTTAGCCAAGGCGGTGCCAAAAAGAGACAGAAGGAATACGCATCCAATGGCGGGGAAAAAAGATGGAGTAGAAATAGTTTCTGGTTTAAAGCCACCAGAAAAAATAAGAACTAAAAAAGCAGGAATAAAAATTACAACAAAATTAGCCATAGCAATAGCTAAAGGTCGGACCTCGTTTAGATGTCTTTTAATAATATTAACATTAGCTGCGTACATAAGTGTAGCTAAGATAATAAGCCCACTGTAGCTATAGATTTGATTTGGGTTTAATTCAGCCCCCTCTAATATTAATAGCACAGCTCCAATAAAACCAATAATCACACCACTGACCTGAAAACCATTTGATTTTATTTTAAAAAGTATATAACCCAATACGACAGTATTCAAAGGAACCAAAGAATTTAAAATCGACGCAATTGCACTATCCACTTGGGTCTCTGCATAAGCAAATAAAAACGATGGAAAAAAACTGCCTAAGAAGCCCGAAAGGGCTAACCATTTCCATTGTATTTTATTTAAACCTCTTAAAGTTCTAAAACCAATAATAAAAATAATCAAAGCCGAAATAACAATTCGAAAACTTCCCAGCTGTAGCGGGGTTAGACCTAGTAATCCTTTTTTTATTAAAATAAAAGAGCTTCCCCATATAAAAGAAAGTAATAAAAGGGAAATCCATTTTTTAAATTTATTTGACATTTTATATATATTTTAAGACAAAAATTGGAAAAAATCATGCTTTTGTATCCCAAAAAAATATTAAATTTGACTCAGTCTTAACTAATTAAAAATTAAAACATTGAATCTCAAATCCTTATTTATAATTTTTTTTATAATGTGTTTTGGCTGTAAACAACACCCAAAACCAGAAATTATCTCAATTTCAACTAATAACTCTAGCATTAGTGAAGAAAGAACTCAAACACAACCCCTTAATTATGTGAATGCAACGCTTACAATAAAAGGAATGTCTTGCGAAGTGGGTTGCGCAAAAACTATTGAAAAAAAATTAGCCAATTTAGATGGTGTGAATAAAGCTAAAGTTAATTTTAAAAAAGAAATAGCATCCATTGAATTTGACAAAACTAAAATTGACAATGCACTTTTGATTTCAACTGTTAACTCTATTGGAGATAAAGAAACATATGAGGTTATAAAATTAGAAATTTTATCTAATTAGATCAAATCAAAATTGAATAGTTTTATCACAATTTTTTTTAATTGTTGCTATTAAGAGTTCATCATACTTTCAATATCATCAATTTCGATAGGAATATTTTTCATTAGATTTAGTGGTGGGCCAGAATCCTGAATAACGACATCGTCTTCAAGTCTGATTCCCATTTTTTCTTCTGGAATATATATTCCAGGCTCAACTGTTAAAACCATATTAGCAACCATAGGAGATTTCAGGTTTCCGAAATCGTGAGTATCTAATCCTAAATGGTGTGAAGTACCGTGCATAAAATATTTTTTATACGCTGGAAAATTAATATCTTGATTTTGAATAGACGCCTTGTCAATTAATCCCAGGCCCAACAATTCTGAAGTCATAATCTTTCCAACTTCTTTGTGGTAATCTTTCCATATTACGCCTGAAACGAGCATTTGAGTAGCTTTATTTTTAACATTTAAAACGGACTGGTAAACAGCCTTTTGACGCGGAGTAAAACGTCCATTGACCGGGACAGTACGGGTCATATCACTAGAGTAATTAGCATACTCTGCACCTACATCCATTAGAAGCATCTCACCATTTTTACAAGATTGGTTGTTTTCAATATAATGTAAAACACAAGCATTATAACCTGATCCAATAATTGGTGTATAGGCAAAGCCTTTGGAGCGATTTATCAAAAACTCATGTATATATTCTGCTTCAATTTCGTACTCCATTACACCTGGCTTAATAAAACCTAAAACTCGCTTAAATCCCTTTTCAGTTATATTACATGCTTTTTGAATTAAATTAATTTCCTCTTTTTCTTTGACTCCACGAAGTGATTCCATGATTGGGAAATTATTTTCAAAAGAATGATTAGAATATTTACTTTTTACCATTTTGATAAAACGATCCTCACGTGTTTCCATTTGGATTGCTTTACGGTAATGGTCATTATTATTAATATAAATTATTTGAGTTTGTGCCATGAGCTGTTCAAAGATAGTTTCAAATTCATCTAACCAATACACAGATTGAATACCAGATATTTCCGTTGCTTGTTTTTTAGTAAGTTTTGCTCCCTCCCAAATGGCAATCTTATTATTGGTTTTCTTTACAAATAAAATTTCTCGATGTTTTGGATTTTTTGCATCAGGAAATAAAACTAATATACTTTCCTCTTGATCAATTCCACTTAAGTAAAAAATATTTCTGTGCTGATGGAATGTTAAAGTACTGTCTGCCCCTGTTGTAAAAATATCATTAGAGTTGAAAACAGCTATCGAGCTTGCATGCATCTGCGAACTTAACTTTACCCTATTTTTAATAAAAAGGTTGGAGTCTATAGCAAAATATTTCATTTATTATCTTTTTTCAAATGTAAATATTTTAGATTGAAACTTAAAATCGTAAATTTAAAAAAGGGTTGATTAAAAACTCTATTTATAAATAATCTAAATTTCCAAAATTAATCCTTAAAGCTTTTGCCTAAAAGCATATTGTGAATTACCTTTGTGTAATTAAGTTTAAATCCACAATATGAATCAGTTTTTAAACTCTTCAATTGGAAGAAAAATTGCAATGGCTCTATCGGCTTTTTTTCTAATGGTCTTTATAATTCAACACTTTGCTATAAATATTTTATCAGTATTTAACCCTGGACTATTCAATGAAGTTTCGCATTTTATGGGCACAAATCCACTTGTACAATTCGTTTTACAGCCAATTCTGATTGTTGGAGTTATATTCCATTTTCTAATGGGTTTCATATTGGAGTACAAAAACAGATCCTCTAGAGTGGTTAAGTACGCTGTTAACAATGGAAAAGCCAATTCATCTTGGGTAAGCAGAAATATGATATACAGTGGTGCATTTATTTTAGTTTTTTTAGTAATACACTTCATAGATTTTTGGATTCCAGAAATTAACACTAAGTATATTGTTGGTGACACATCTGGACTTCTTGAAAATGGTGAAGGGTATCGCTACTTTGAAGAATTACAACACAAATTCATACCACTTTGGCGTGTGATTTTGTATTGTTTGGGATTTATGTTTTTATCACTTCATCTACTTCATGGATTTAACTCAGCTTTTCAGTCTGTAGGTGCTAATAATAAATACACAAAAAGCCTCAAAACTTTTGGAAAAATATATTCATTATCTATCCCAATAGGTTTTATTTGTATAGCAATTTTTCACCATTTATTTCATTAATTTATTTTAATTAAAATGTGTTACAAAAAGTGTTACAATTCTTTGACTTTATTTTTTAAATAACTAATTTTGCAACATCATAGTATGAAGACCAAGAAAATAACCTACTCATTAAACTACAGGAAACCTAAAGACAGTTATAAGTCTGATGATGAATTAATGGTATGTTTAAGATTTTATTACAAGTGTTCTAAAACTAACAAACCAAAGATTATTAAAAAAAGTACTGGTATTAAATGCAAACTTCAGGATTGGGACTCAAATTGGCATAAATCTGACGATAGACATCCTATAAAAGACTCTGATCCTCAACATTTAAAAAAAAATAAGTTACTTACAATAAAAGTGAAAAACTTTGATGTTGAGGAAATTCTAAAAGATTTAAAACCTAAATCCTTTTCCCAAAATTTAAATTCAAATATTCCTGAAGGTCCTATTGAACTTAAGTGGACAAACCATAAAAACAAAATTAATTTAGTTAACCCAGCGAATAAAAGACTAATTGATATAATTGTTGTTGGAACTGGCTTAGCAGGAGGTTCAGCTGCTGCTACTCTAGCAGAACTTGGCTACAATGTTAAGGCGTTTTGTTTTCAAGACTCTCCGAGAAGGGCACATTCAATTGCGGCTCAAGGAGGCATAAATGCTGCTAAGAATTATCAGGGAGATGGTGATTCGACATATAGACTCTTTTATGATACAGTTAAAGGCGGCGACTATAGATCTCGAGAAGCTAATGTTCACAGACTTGCAGAGGTTTCAACAAATATTATTGACCAATGTGTTGCTCAAGGCGTCCCATTTGCCAGAGATTACGGAGGCTTACTTGATAATCGTTCTTTTGGAGGCGTTTTAGTTTCCAGAACATTCTATGCAAAAGGTCAAACAGGTCAACAATTATTGTTAGGAGCTTACTCAGCTATGAACCGCCAAATTGGTCGTGGAAAGATAAAAATGTATAATAGACATGAAATGCTTGATGTTGTTATTGTTGAAGGTAAGGCCAGAGGAATAATAACTCGCAATTTAATAACAGGAGAAATAGAACGACATTCTGCTCATGCTGTGGTATTGGGATCTGGAGGCTATGGGAACGTATTTTATCTTTCCACAAACGCTATGGGAAGTAATGTAACTGCTGGATGGAAGGCTCACAAAAGAGGTGCTTTTTTTGCAAATCCGTGTTACACTCAAATTCACCCTACATGTATACCTGTTTCAGGTGACCACCAATCTAAACTTACTTTAATGTCAGAATCTCTGAGAAATGATGGGCGTATTTGGGTGCCAAAAAAATTAGATGATGCTAAAGCAGTTCAAAACAAAAGTTTAAAACCTACGGCTATTGCTGAAAAAGATCGTGACTACTTTTTAGAGCGTCG
>CABXZJ010000009.1 GCA_902516685.1 uncultured Formosa sp. | reverse complement strand
TCAAGAACCTGGATCGGGTTTTCCAACTAACTCTGGTACTATTTTAACAGACACAACTTTAGCCTTATCTGATTTAACTCCAAATACGTCTTATGAATTCTATGTCCGTGCTGATTGTGGAGAACAAGACGGCTTAAGTATTTGGGCAGGTCCTTTTGAATTCTACATGGGTTATTGTGAATCAGTACCTTCAAGTAATGATGGACAGGGAATTACTCAAGTAGTATTTAACTCAACAACTTTCCCATCTGCAGGTGATGTGACTTACGAGGATTTTACTAACCCCATTGTTGATGTTAGTCAGGGTGTCATTGCTGAACTATTAATCACATTTGCCACTGGATGGACATATGATACAAATGTTTGGATAGACTTTAATAACGACTTAGTATTTGATAATGATACCGAACTACTCTTTGATGGTATGTCTTTAGTTAATAATCCAACTACCCTAGATGCCTCTTTCCTGGTTCCCTCTGATATACCTCTCGGTGTCTACAACATGCGAATTGGAACTGCCGACTCGGGTCAAGCTAACCCAAACCCTTGCTACAATGGGTCATGGGGTGTAACTATTGATATGACGGTGAATGTTACTGAGGCTCCATCATGTATTCCCCCAAATGGTCTTATTGCCGAAAATATCACAGGCACAACTGCAGATTTGAGTTGGAATGGAGATGATAGTAATGTTTCATGGGAATTTGTTCTTCAACTTAGCGGTGAGGCACCCCCTTCTGAATCTGGTGTGAGTACTGATTTTACAAACTTTCAAGCTATTGATTTAGATTATTCAACATCTTATGATTTATATGTAATGGCAATATGTGGAACAGACTTAGGTGATAGTGACTGGGTAGGACCTCTAACTTTCACTACTACTATACAAACATTTTATGATATTGATTGTGAATCTGGTCTTCCTGTAAATGTAAATTATTGTTATGATAATAATGATACAACTGCATGGACGTTTAATTCTTCAAATGACTTCCCATTAGAAATTGTTTTTAATTCAGGGACCATTGAAGCAATATGGGACGACATAACAATATATGACGGTACGGACAATACTGGTACTGTATTATTTAACAACAACACATCCCAATCCAATATTAATGATCTTACAGGATTAGTAGTGGAGTCGACATCAACATCAATTTATGTAGAGGTAAATTCTGATGGCTTCGGAAGTTGTCAATCATCAACAACATACACTCCATGGGACTTTAATGTTTCATGTAAAACTTGTATTACCCAATCCGTTGACTTCGCTATTGTAGGAAGTTGCGAACCAATTCAAGAATTTTACGTTGAAGCCAATGTTACAGATATGGGGGATGCCCTTAGTATTAATCTTAGTGATAATCATGGAAGTACTCCTCAATCAATTAGTTCTACTGGAATAGTTTCCTTTGGGCCATATCCTGCTAACGAGCAAGTTGTAATTACTACAGTAAATAGCGATGATGCAAGTTGTTCTGTTGAAAGTAGTTCACTTACATTTTTATGTCCACCTCCGCCTAATGAATGTTCAATTATATACGCAGGTGAAGACACAACTTTTTGTAGTGATAACAACCCAGGAACAGTTTTAAGTGCTTCCTATCATATTTTGGGCCAGGACACTTCATCTTATGATGTAACCTTACAAGATAACTGTCCAACTCCTGCACTTGAAGGTGGAACCCCTATTGGATTAGACATTGATGACCGTTGGTCAGAAGTGATTGACATAGGTTTTGAGTTTTGTTTCTTTGGCGATACTTATAGCCAAATTCTAATTGGATCAAACGGAGTATTATCCTTTGATCTTTCAAATGCCTCAGGCTATAACGGTTGGTCATTAGATGCTGGAGATACAATTCCAAACTCAACAAATACAACTTTATCTGATGCCAATATATTTGGTGTAGCTCATGACATTGATCCTTCTGTTTGTGGTACTCAAAATTATGTTGTCCTTGGGACTGCTCCTGCAAGGCAATTTGTAGTTAATTATGTTGAGATATGTCATTTTGGATTTAGTTGTAATGAAAATACCACAACTACACAAATCATTTTATATGAATCTTCTAATACTATTGACATTAACATTATAGACAAACCCGTCTGTGAAGACTGGAATGATGGTTTAGCTGCAGTTGGTGTACAGAACATGGATGGTACTATTGGATTTGCTCCACCAGAGAGAAATACAGGCGTTTGGGAGACTTCAAATGAGTTCTGGAGATTTACTCCATCTCAAGGTGATGAAGATTATTTGTTCGAATGGTATGATGGTGAAACAGTAGTTGGAACAGATGATACTATCACTGTATACCCCGAAGAGACAACAACTTATACTGCTGCAATTACTTACAACCTCTGTAATGGTGAAACAGCTACAGTTACAGATACCGTTTTAGTTGAAATAACACCAACTCCCATACCTGTAGCAGTAGAAGATGAAATTTTTATATGTGATGGTACTGATCAGGTGACATTAGAAGTCAATGTTGACCCTTCACAGCAAGTCCCAGATGCAGTTGTATATTATTGGACTTATAATAATGTTGATATTGTAGCAGGCCTCTCTGAAAGTGAAGGTGGAAATAGTATTACACTAGGTGGTGAGAACCCCGAACATGTACTATTATTAGGAGACTACACTGTAACTGCATTTAATACAGAATCTGGGTGTTTTTCTGATACAGTCATATCAGTTATTCAAGGATTCACACCTGTTCTAGAAGATGACACCTCTTTTACCAAATGTGCTAATGGTGATGTTGAACTTAATGTAAACATTACAAATGATCCGAGTTTATCTAATGATTACATTTATAGCTGGGTTATTAATGGTGAAGAAGTTGGGAATGAATCTGTATTTATTCATACTGAAGATTTACCAGATGGACCTGTTCAGGTTGTCGTATCTGATATGATTTCAATGTGCAGCTCAGAGACGATTGTAATGGTAGATTACTACATGAACCAAAATTGTCGCGATATTCCTCAAGGAATTTCTCCAAACGGTGATGGATTTAATGATTGTTTAGTATTAGACCATTTAGAAGCTGAAGAAGATATTGTTAAAGCTGAGGTTTATAATAGATATGGAGTTAAAGTTTTCGAACTTAATGACTATGTAGATCACTGGTGTGGTCAAGATGCAAGTGATGGAAATGATTCTGGTAAATTATTACCTGTAGGAACCTATTTCTATGTTATTCAATTTGCTTCTGAACGTGAACCAATCATCAGCTGGATTTACCTTAATTACTAACCAATACAACTAATTTAGAAAACAATGAAAAAATTAATATTTATATTTTTTGCTGTTATAATTGCGAAACAAGTTTCCGCTCAACAGGATCCGCAATACACGCAATACATGTATAACATGAACATTATAAATCCTGCTTATGCTGGGATTTCTGAAGGGCTTTCTGTTGGTGCATTATACCGTAGTCAATGGGTTGGTTTAGATGGTGGACCTGAAACTTTTACTTTTAACATTCATTCACCAGTTGGAAAACAACTTGCATTAGGCTTGTCTGTTATTTCAGACGAAATTGGTCCTGTCAAAGAAACAAATGCTTATGTTGATGTTTCTTACACAATTCCAATGGGTATGGAAACCAGGTTAGCGTTTGGAGTTAAAGGTGGATTTACTTTCCATGATATTGCAATTTCAGAAAGTCAAATAACATTAGTTGATGATGGAGACCCATTTTTTGCAAATGCAATTAATGAAACTACTCCAAATATAGGTGCTGGTATTTATTTCTATAAACCAAATAAATATTACATATCGGTTTCAGTACCGAATATCCTGAACGGTGTCCATTTAGATTCTAATGGGACTAAAATTGGATCAGAATCGGAGCATTTATTTGCAGCTGCAGGTTATGTGTTTGATTTATCTGAAAACTTTAAATTAAAACCACACGCATTACTCAAATCTGCTTTTGATGCACCCATAAGTTATGATATTAATGCAAACTTATTTATGTATGATTTTGTAGAATTGGGAGTTGGTTACAGGCTTGATGACTCTTTCAGTGGAATGGTTAATTTTCAAGTTATGGACAACCTAAGAATTGGATATGCATACGATGCAATTCGTTCAGACTTAGACATTGTAACAAATTCGTCACATGAGGTTTTTATCAATTTTGATTTCAACTTTTCGTCCAAGGTTTCTAGATCACCACGTTATTTCTAAATTTAAGCTAAGTATATTATCATGAAAAAATATAGTTCAATTTTAATTATCATATTAGCCACTGGCTTATTTGCTAATGCGCAATCAAGTTCTACAAAAAGAGCTGATAAATTATTCTCTAAATTTAAATTTGTTGATGCTGCAACATCGTATGAAAAATTAATAACAAAAGGAGAGGGAGATGAATACATTTACTCACAACTTGCAGAATGCTATTACAACGTATTTAATTCTAAAGACGCTGAGAAATGGTATGCTAAGGCACTTGAAACGTCTGAAGTTCCTGAAACTATTTATAAGTATTCCCAGATGTTAAAAGCTAATGGGAAATATGAAGCCTCAAACATCCAAATGGCTAAATTTGCTTCAATGCGTCCTGCAGATCACAGATCAATCGCTTTTATTGATAATCCTAATTATTTACCTAAAATCCTTGAAAAAGGGAAAAAATTTAATGTTCAAGAATTAGAAATTAATTCTGAATACTCTGATTTTGGGGGCACCTTAAAAGATGGTCAGTTATATATTTCAAGCTCAAGGAATGAAAGTGGAAAAAAATATGGTTGGAATGAGGAGCCATATCTAGATGTGTTCTCATCAACTAAAAATAATGATGGTTCATTTTTAACCCCAGTTGCTGTTGAATCCATTAATACAAAATATCACGAAGGAGTCGTTTCTTTTTCTCCTGACGGTAAAACATTGTATTTTTCTAGAGAAAGTTATTTCGATAATATCTTTGAAAGAGATTCCTTATCAAGAAATAAATATAGTATCCTTAGCTTGTATAAATCTACTAAGGAATTAGGGGTCTGGTCTGAAGGAGAAGCACTCTCATTAAATTCTGAAAACTATTCTGTTAAAAATCCAGCAGTAAGCCCTGATGGTAAGACACTTTACTTTTCATCTGACATGGCTGGAGGTTTAGGGGAATTTGATATTTATTCAGCACCCATAGACGATGATGGTACAGTAGGTAAACCTACTAATTTAGGGCAAAAAGTAAATACTGAGGCACAAGAAATGTTTCCATTTATTAGCTCAGATAATACGCTATATTTTTCTTCAAACGGTCACTTAGGTATCGGCGGAATGGATGTTTTTTTTACTAAACTCGTTGATGGAAAAGTTGGACCAGTAAGGAATGTTGGAATTCCTGTTAATGGCAATGCTGACGATTTTGCTTTTAGTATCGATTCTGAAACTGGTGATGGCTTTGTTTCTTCTAATCGTGAAGGGGGAACTGGGAGTGATGATATTTATGCCGTAAAAGCTCTTCAGCCTATTTGTGATGTCTTAGTAAATATTATTGTAAAAGATAGTGAGTCTGGAGAAATACTTGTAGATTCTTCAGTGAACGTTACCGACTCTGAGGGAAATATCGTTGGAACTAAATTGACATCAGATAAAGGTGAAGTCGAATACATCATTGAGTGTAATACTCAACTTTATTTGACAGCTTCGATGGATGAATATGAAAGTAATTCTACTAATGTAGATGGAACTAGTGAAGAGGAAACTTTTGTGGAAATTTTATTAGATCCTATCGATGAAATTATACTTGCAAATAAAGTCGCTTTGAATCCTATTTATTTTGATTACGATAAATCTAATATAACGCCTAAAGCAGCTTTTGAATTAGATAAGTTAGTTCAACTCATGAAAAAATATAAATCAATTATTATTCGCGCGGAATCCCACACAGATTCTAGAGGTAGTGTAAAATATAACCAAGGCCTATCAGAAAGACGCGCACTTACTACCGCACAATATGTAATTTCACAAGGTATTGATTCAAGTAGAATTAATGGAGTTGGTATGGGTGAGACTATGCCTATAAATGACTGTGGTGCTAAATGTAGTGAAGAAGAGCATCAATTGAATCGCCGCTCGGAGTTTATCATTTTGGAAGGAAATCCAAACAACTAACAAAAACTTTTTTATAAACCCCCAATATGTAGGGGGTTTTTTATTATGCTGCTTTGGATACTACTATAGCTAAGCCATAAACTAAAAATTGAAAAACAAGTAGGGCCAATAAAGAATGTTGCGAAGAGCGCTTTGACAATTTAGAAAAGAGAACTGAACGCTGCTTTCCAGTATACCCGAGCCAATTTTTAAATACAATAAAAATAGTAATTCCTATAAATATTAGCCTGGAATTAGTTGTTGTCAAAAAAGTTAGTTTCATTTGTTTAGAAAACTTGATAAAAAAAACTCCTAACAAAAGAAACATACCTATCTGAAGCAACGAAACATATAAACGTGCTGCCTTTGCAGCTAGCTTAGGTTGTTTTTTTTTAACTTTTTTATATACTGAGATGTAAAACTGATCAAATAAGTTCATAATTTAAATTATAAAAAAACCTGTGATTGCTCACAGGTTTAAAAAATTTAATACTTTAAACTAGGGAACAGATACAATCACATTCTCAACATGAATTGTTGAATTTTGATTCAAAGTATCACTCCCAGTATATTTAAATGCAATGTGAAGAGTTCCATTATATTCAGATAAATCAACCGATCCCGAATCTACCCATGAAAACCAATCTCCAGTAACGTCAGGGTGAGCAATTGTAACTGACAGGGGTACCCACGTAGCAGAACTTATTCCTGACTCTTCTCCATTGAAGTCAGTGGATATAAAAACCTCTAACGGATAATGTCCTGCATCTGGATAAGCATATTCAGTTTGAAAATTCAAAACTTCTCCCTCTTGTACGTCCATATCAATTCCGGGTGAAATTAGCCATCCAATATTTGATGAGTTGTTAGTATTATAGGCGGTAAATTCAGCATACCCATTGCCTCCATAAACCTGTTCAGTCCATAATTCTTCGCCTGCTTCAGCGTAATTAATCCAATTCGTAATATTTAAATTGGTATTATCAGTAGCAGAGTTAAATGTTTCTTCAAAAACTGGGTCACAACGGGAATCATTAAAAATTACATCATCAGTTGTATTCAGTACCATTACTCTATCGTCGCCACCATAACTTTTGGATATAACCCCCGTTATAGTTCCTCTACCATCAGTTGGTAACGGTTCTTGATTAAATGAGGCGAAAGAACTTGTTTCTACAAAAAATTCTGCACCATTAATACAACTTACCAAAGGGTGCATTGTATCATAGTCGTCATAAGGATCAACATAAGATTGACCATCTAATCCTGATGGAAATTGAACATCTTCAAATGAAATTAATAAACCCATATGAGAATCATCTACATTGGAAATGCTAAGAACTAGAGGAACTATTAACTCAGTAGTACCAGACCTTAGTATATGATTTGGAACTCTAGCAGCTGTAATTATTCCAACACGACTTCCATCAACAGAACCTCCTATGGTTACAACTTCCGAAGCATTTTCACCAACATATAATCCTTTGAGATTAATATAAACTTCTCTACCTATATTGAATTGGTTATAGTTTTCAACTTGGTTTAAATAAATACCAATCCCTGAAGTTGGGTTTTCAGGAGCATCTTGAATATAAAATTCTTTGTAAAAATTACCTGTGGCGTCTGAAGAAGAAACATATCCTTTAACTGCAAGATCTGATTCTATAAGTGTCACTTGTCCATTGTATAAACCTTTTACATATTCAACAGAAACTAATTCTATAGAATTTTGATCAATATCGTTTAAAAGGGAATTTAAATTTTCATTTTCTTCACTCCCAACACTGGAAGGAACTGCAAAATCGTCATCTTGTACACAAGAGATCATTAGAAAGCATGTGAAAATAGCAATGATAAAAGTATTAAAGTTTGTTGTTTTCATTAGTTCAAAATTAATTTTCATTTTTAGTTTTTTAAAATCTATAGTTTAGGTTTAAGAAATATGTGGGTCCGCGTCCGTACCAATATTTTGGCCCGAAAACACGTTTTGGGTTCTGCGAATCTTCTGTCAGTGATTGATAATTTGCACTTCTTCCTTGTTCAAAACCTCCAGATTTGAATTTTTGATTTAGGATGTTATTTAAGCTTACAAATAGACTTATATACTTATCGCCAACTTTCCACGATTTTCCACCAATCGCATTAATTACCATATAGTCTTCAAACTTTTCTTGATTAAGTAGCTCTCTGGCAAGATCTGAATCATAGTTGCTAAAAGGAAGCCCATCGGTGTCTAAGAAAAAGTTTTGGGTCCTTGTTAAAGGGGAAACATCTACATATGTATTTGAAAAGAAATTAGCTGTGGTACCAAACCACCAATAATTAGGATCTCGGTATTCAAATCCAAATGAAGCAGCTTGTTGGGGTCCAGCGGCAATTCTGTAATCTTTTAAATTTGATTCTCCAAAATTAAGTCCATCAACAAAATCACTGGAAGTTAAAACTAAATTTGGATTATTATCATAGGTAAATTGACCCATAGATGCTACACCAGTAAGTTTAATTGTTGGAGTTACTTGTGCTTCAATTCCGAATTCCATACCAAAATGAGTTTTATCAATTCCTTGTAAAATTTCTTGCACAAAAGCAGTTCCTTGATCAACTCCACTTATACCATCAGCAAAATAAAAAGAAATTTCATTTGCATCTTGCATCTGGGTATAATATCCTGTTAGTCTTGCTTTAACAGTTGAAGATCTAAAAATATAATTCGCATCAAAAGATGTAATTTTTTCCTCAGTAATGTCTATTCCTGTTTTATCACCTACTATGGCGTGATTTTCGCGTGAATTTGTAAAAGTGTTCCTGATTGAAGGGGCTTTGCTGATATAGCCCGCATTAATATTAAAAATATGCTTACCGGAAAACTTGTAAGTAAATCCTCCTTTAGTTCCTATGCCTCCAAAAGAAAGCTTACGTCCTTTACCAAAAGAATTATTGGCGTAGGTCTGAGTTTGATAAAGACCTTCACGCTGATAGCCTGTATCTGTGTAACTACCCGCTATAAAAAAGTCTACTTTGTTATATTTAAATTGAGCTTGAGCAAATCCACTTAAAACATTTGCCTCAATATTGTAATTGTATCTAAAAGTATCTCCCTCACCCACTACAAGATTTGGGTTTTGTAAATCAAACTGAACTTGATCGAATGAATCTACATTTAAATATCCAGTATTACTACCCAACATGTCAATAATTTCTGCAAAATTATGAGAACTTAAACGCTTATAATTTAAAGACCCATTAAATGTAATATGCTCTGAAATTTCAGATTCTAAAATAGTATTGATTGTGAGTTGGTTGTCATCACTTCTATCTTCGTATAATACATAAGCAGCGTAATCCCCGTTAATATTATTTGTCAAATTGGCATCATAAATACGATTCCAATTAACTTGACCTCCATTGCGGAAAGACTGTTCAGCTAAGTAAGCTCCAGCATAGTCAGGGCCATCGTCATCAGCTAAGAAATAACTTGGAAGACCTTGATAATATGCAGGACTAGGATTAGCACCACCAGCATAATCTAAACGGCTATTACCTAATTCTCCAAATTGATATGCAATATTCGTATTTAGACTAGTTTTCTCAGATAAATCCCAATAATGGTTAAGCATTAAAACAGGTTCTGCAATACGCCTTATTCTTGAATTACGCTTTTCACCATCGTGAAAGCCCCAATATTCGTTATAAGTTGTTCCCTTTAAATCAAAAACTTCTTGTGTATTGGGAGAAGATTTCCCACGGCGATTAGGAGTATAAAAACCTACAAGATTCAAACTATGTTTATCATTTAACTTTTTCTCAACCGAAACGAAAAAAGAATTTGCATCATAGAATGTTCCGTCCTGAAAGCCTTCGTTACCCCAACGCCTTCCTAAAGTAAATGCATATGACCACCCTCCGTCTAGATTACCTGAGGCGTAAGTAGCCATCAACCTATTGGTATAACTGCGATTAGATGATGAATATGTAATGCGCCCACCAGATCTGTAATTTGAGGCTCTCAAATTAATATTAGTAGAACCTAGTAATCCTCCAAAATTATAAGACGATGGAGCTAACCCAGTACTTAATTCCTGGCTTCTAAGAACGTCGTTGAGCCCACCCCAATTACTCCACTGTGGCCTTCCGTCAAATATCTTATTCATTTCAATCCCGTTCATAAGAACAGTTCCATTATCAGTGTTAAGCCCTCGAACTCTAAAGAATGATGAGCTAAATTCAAAAGCAGCTGCCCTTTGAAAAATATCTTGTGAAGCAGATAATAAACCTGAAATGTTATCAGCTCCACTACTGTCATCATTTAACTCATCATCTGAAAGTGTAATTGTGAATAAATCGTCGTTTGAATCATCAACTTCTAGAAGTATATTGGGAAAATTTAAAGCTTCTTGATTAATGGTTATAGGAATACGTAAGTTAAAGTAAGTGTTTTTACTTAGTAAAAGTACTTGTTCTCCAGTTGGGATATCTAAAGTAAATATAAATTCACCTTCATCATTGGTTAATGTACTCAAGGAAGTTCCTTCAAATTGTACAAGAACCTGATCAACAGGTTTAGATGTTAGCATGTCTTTAACTACTCCTTTTACACTTGCTTGTTGAGCAAATCCGTAGATAATTGAAAAAAAGACAAGAAAAAAGCTAAAAAATTGTTTATTCATGATTAAGTAATTTTTGTTTTGGCTTAGATATATTAAAACAAAAGTACGTTTCTTATTTTTTAAATTTATACTTTTGATTAGTTATTTAATATACATAATAATCATCTTGAAGACATTTTTCTCAAATTATCATATTGCTTTTATTTTCTTTTTTTTATTCCTTTTTACGTTAAAGACTGAGGCCCAGAATAAGCGTAAATTCAAAATCCATACAATAGCGTTCTATAATGTAGAGAATTTATTTGATACAATAAACGACCCTAACAAAAATGATGAAGCAAGTCCAATTATGGAACTAAAATCAGCAAAAACTGAAATTTACAAAAAAAAGGTGAAGAATATGGCTAATGCCATTTCAAAAATAGGTGCTAACACATCGAAAAACACCCCTGTTATTGTTGGGCTTTCAGAAGTTGAAAATCGAAAAGTTATTGAAGATTTAATAAAAGACCCTAACTTAATTTCTAAAGACTATGGTATTGTTCATTTTGAATCACCTGACGAACGTGGAATCGATGTAGCCCTAATATATCAAAAAGCTTTTTTTAATCCATTATATAAGAGTTCGCATGAATTAAAACTAAGAAACAGTGGGAATAATAAAAGGGATTATACAAGAGACGTATTACTTGTAAGTGGATATTTAGAAGGTGACTTAATACATGTTCTAGTAAACCATTGGCCCTCAAGAAGCGGTGGCGAAGCTAGAAGCAGAACTAAACGTGAAGCAGCAGCGGGACTTAATAAACAACTTATTGACTCTTTGCAAATAAAAGATTCTTATGCAAAAATATTTATCATGGGGGATATGAATGATAATCCTAATAATTCAAGTTTAAAGAATATTCTAAAAACAAAAGGAGATAAGAGAAAAGTTGGGTTTAAAGAACTTTTTAACCCTATGGAGCCAATGTTTAAAAAAGGTCTAGGTTCAAATGCGTGGAGAGATGCGTGGAGCTTATTTGATCAAATTATCATATCTAAACCACTTCTTGAGGAGGATTATTCTTCTTTTAGGTTTTATAAAGCAGGGATTTTTAATGAGCAATTTTTAATTACCAAAAAAGGACAGTATAAGGGTTATCCTTTTAGAAGTTTCTCGTGGGGTGGTTTCACAAATGGATTTAGTGATCACTTTCCAGTTTATTTACACCTAATTAAAGAAATTAAATAAGTGTTAGTTAGGGGGCCACACATCCCAGGGTATTTGTGAAAGAATTAAAACTAAAGCCACAGAATTATACAATGCAAGGGTTTTATATTTTTGTGTTGAGAGACGATTTTTCTTATGCTTAGAATAACCAACTGTAATAAAAACTACTGCTATAATATTTATAATGGGGTGCTCGACCAAATACATGCGATGTATTGGAGTTTTAATTATCTCAACTAGGCCCAAATCAAACCAAAGTAAAAAGCGATTAGAAGTGAAATATAATAAAAATGCAATAAGTATTTGGATATGACTCACAATCAGTGTAAAAAGAGCAACTCGAAACATTTTAGGATTGTATTCTTTTTTCAGAACAGTACATGAAATCGCTCTGTAAACTGCTATCAATAAAAAGAATAAAACTAAATAAGCCCAGTAAGAATGTATTGTTTTAATCATAATAGGGACAATTTAGGGCTTCAAGCAAAATTTGAAAAATTTAAATAAAAGGTGTTTACTTTAAATTGGTCTTATTTGATTTTAATTAGCGAAAACTTTTATAATGTTGAATGAGATTTCCTGTTGATGAATCGTGTTTTATATCAAGGTCTTCATGAAATTCTTTAAGAATCTTATCTGCCAAATTCTTACCTAACTCAACACCAAATTGATCATAGCTATAAATATTCCAAATAACCCCTTGTACAAATATTTTATGCTCATACATAGCAATCAGTTTACCTAAACTCTCAGGGGTTAGCTTTTTAATAAAAAGAGTGTTAGTAGGTCTATTGCCTTCAAATATTTTGTAAGGGATAATTGACAAATCAGAGACCTCATCAACAATTTCTTTTGTATTACCAGTAAGTAAAGCTTCGGTCTGAGCAAAAAAGTTTGACATGAGTTTATCTTGATGATCTTTATTCCCATGAAGCGACTTTGAAAATCCAATAAAGTCTGCTGGAATTAATTTTGTTCCTTGGTGAATTAATTGAAAAAACGCATGCTGAGAATTAGTGCCAGGTTCTCCCCAAATAATATTTCCAGTCTGGTAATTCACTTTGTTACCATTCCGGTCTATAGCTTTACCATTACTTTCCATAGAGGCCTGTTGTAAATATGTAGCGAATTGATTCAAGTACTGTGTGTATGGTATGATAGCTTCACTTTCTGCTTTGAAAAAATTATTATACCAAATTCCTATCAAAGCGAGTAAGACGGGAATGTTTTTTTCAAAAGAAGTTTCTTTAAAATGTACATCCATTTTACCAGCGCCTTTCAACATTGCCTCGTAATGTTCAAATCCAACAGCTAAGCTGATAGTCAATCCTGCAGAACTCCACAAAGAAAAACGGCCCCCAACCCAATCCCACATAGGGAAAATATTTTGAGTATCAATCCCAAAGGATTTCGCTTTTTTAATATTTGTGGAAACGGCTACAAATTGTTTAGCAACGTCACATGGAGCTGCTTTTTGTAAAAACCATCGCTTAATTGTAGTAGCATTTGAAATTGTTTCTTGAGTAGTAAATGTCTTTGAAACAATAACGAAAAGACTTGTTTCAGGATTTAAAGTTTTTAAAACTTCATTGACGTGATCACCATCCACATTGCTAACAAAATGTACCTTCAAATGATTACCATAATATGATAGAGCATCTACAACCATACTAGGACCTAGGTCTGAACCTCCTATCCCTACATTTATAATATCGGTAAAAGATTTGTTTGTAAAGCCTTTTATTTCTCCATCAATTACCGCTTTAGAAAATAAGTTAATCTTACTTTTAACTTCACTAATTTCAGGTATTATATTTACACCTTCATATAAAACTTGAGCATCTTTAGGAGACCTAAGTGCAGTATGTAGTACAGCTCTATCTTCAGTTTTATTAATTTTATCTCCATTAAAATACTTTGATATAGCATCACTTAAATCAATTTCATCTGCTAAATCTTGTAACAAGGATAAAGTTTCTGAGTTAATTCTATTTTTAGAAAAATCAAGGAAAAAATCATCCCACTGTAAGCTCATTTCGATTGCACGCTTTGAATTAGTTTTAAACCAATCACTCATATGCTCATTTTTGATGGCTTCAAAATGGGTTTTTAGCTTCTTCCAAGCAATTGTATTTGTAGGGTTTTTAGATTTTAAACTCATTATATGTTAAATATCATTGATTGATCGAATCTAATTTTTGTTTCAGTGGTGCAATATAATTAAGAAAATCTGATTTATACTTATTTGGAAGGGCTTTTGCATCTGGAAGTTTTTGGCGAAAGGGGTCTACCTGGCGATCATTTTTCCAAAAACGATAACAAACATGGGGACCACTAGTATTTCCAGTCATTCCAACTTTCCCAATTACATCACCTTGTTTTACAAAATCTCCAACTTTGACAAGCCTTCTGCTCATATGTAGATATTGAGTTGAATATGTAGCATTATGTCTAATTTTGACATAATTACCATTTCCACCTCGTCTTGCAGATTCCACTACAGTTCCATTCGCCGTTGCTAAAATAGGTGTCCCTACTGCGGCAGCAAAATCAGTTCCTTTGTGCGCACGAACTCTATTTCCATAAAGCTTAATACGGCGTTTTAAATTATATCTGGAAGAAATACGGCTAAATTTTATAGGGCTTTTTAAAAATGCTTTTTGAAGGCTCTTACCGTTGTCATCATAGTAATCAGTACTATTTTTTGAGTCTTTAGTAAGATAATTAAAGGCGTAGATGATTTCTCCTTTGTGTTGGAAATAAGCGGCTTCTATGGTTTCTATTCCTGCATAAATACTATCTTCTACAAAACGTTGTTTATAAATTACTTTAAAGTTATCTCCTTTTTGAAGTCTGAAAAAATCAATTGTCCATGCATAAATATCGTCTGACATATCATAGATTAACTGAGCTGGAAGACCCTGGGCTTCCATTGTTTCTGAGAGTGTGTTTTCAATAACTCCAAAAGCTTCTTTGTCAACTACCTTAACAGGCTTGCTTCCTTTATATGCCTTAATAGTATCACAAAATTCGACTACTAAATACTCAATTTTATTTTCTTCATAAATAAAAGCCAAGGGGGTTGCAGAGTTATCCTTAGAAAATAGTAATACATATGGGTTACCTATTCTAAATTGACGAATGTCAAAAATAGTTTTTGTTTGTTCAGCAATGTGATGAATTTTAGGATAAAAGAGTTGGTTATTTTCTAATATTTTTCCAAAACTATCCCCTTTTCTAACCGTATCGTATACGACTTTGTAATTGTTGAAATTATATCCAAATTTATTATTTTCAAGTAAGATTGAGCTATTTATTGAAGTCATTTCTAATTTGTCTGAGGAGCAACTTTTTACAAGATAAAGTGTGATACCAGTTACTAATGCATAAAGAAAAAATTTAGTTTTAAAAAGTGTAGAATTAATTTTCAGCTTCATACCCCCAATTATCTTTTTCTTTTGTAGTCCAAAGTTCAGGAAAAAATATTCTTTTTTGATATTTTGGATGCATATATTTTTGCCATTGGCTACCTCCTGTGGCTTCTCCACCACCAGTAGTCGCAAGAATATAATGTTTAGCAGTATTGAAATGTCCCATAACCCATGTAATATTGACAGTAAAATCGTAGTGCCTCATAGCTTTAATTAAACTTTTGTTAGCTTGGTTTTTTTTAGAAAGTTCTTTATAGCAAGTCCATAAGTTTTTCTTATTGTAGACTTTCATGAAGGTTATGAATTCCTCTTTATATCTAGATTCAAAATTGGATAATAAAATTGATTTATTGTAATTTTCATAATCCTTGCCTGCTGCCTGCCAATATAAATGCTCAAAGGCATGTTCAAACGGTGTGTTTCTGTCAATTGTCTTACGAAACCTATGATCAATTAAATTAATTAGTTCGGTTGAAGCAAATTCAATTTTTCTATACTGGGCACTTTGAAAACCACTGCCTGGGGCTAGAGTGTGTCTAAATTTGTTATACTGTTCAACATCCATTCCATCTTTCATTATATTAAAAGAAGAGGTTAGCATATCAAAATAACGACTAATACGCATAAGCTTATCAGTAAAAAAAGAGACTTTTAAAACATTTACTTCTGCGATTTGTTTGAGTTCCCACAAAATCATTTTAAAAATTAATTCATTAATTTGGTGATAACAAATAAAAACCATTTCATCTGGAAAATTCGTGCGCTGTATTTGTAAATTTAAAAGGGCATCAGTATGAATATAGTCCCAATAATTCATAGTTTTACTATGTAAAAGGCCCTCTAAATACATGTCTTTGTCTTGACCTAGAGCACTATATTTTTTATCCAATGAATTTAAAATCTCTTTTGTTTTTTTATCTTTCATATTTGTTCTTTAAAATTGAATTTCAAAGGGATATTTCAATCCCTTAAAAGCTTCTAAATCAGATCTTAATGAGCCAACTCTGAGGTCAGCTTTTATTCTTATGGGTATTTTATTTTTATCTGCACTCACCCAAATAGTAACGCTTTCTTCTTCGTGGAAAACACGACCTGCAACGACATAAGGACGAAACTTAAGACAATCAACATTACCAAATTTAGTTCTTATCATTTCACGACCTAAAAATTTAAGTTTAAAACCAAAGATTTCACTATCAAAAAACATATTCAACTTTATTATATCTCCAACTTGTATTGTTTTAGTGTCATAGTGATCTCTTAAATAGTAATAAGAAGAGACCATATCTTGAATGTCATTTGTAATTGGTACTATTTTTTGTGATTTGTGTCTTAAATCGTTGACAAAAGCTAATTTTTTTTTATAGTCAAACTCAACAACTCTATTTTTTATATGCCCTCCCTCATTAATATCCCTGACAAATTTATAAGGCAAACCTGAATCTTTATCAAAATAACTTTCATAACGGTCTTTTACTTTGAAAAACCATTTGATAGCTCCAGTGGTCCATCCTTTTCCAATAACATGAAATACTGGACGGCTTTTAAAAGTGCTTTCACTGACTTGCAAAGTAGCATTACCAGCCTTAATCCAACCGCTGTAATTTAATTTGAATTTCAACCATTCTCCAGATTTAAAAGAAGACTCTATTTGCGCATTTAAATCACTGTAGCTAAAAACAATAAAAAAAAATACCAAAATTAACCTCATATGATTGAATATAATTTAAGATTCTATACAAATTTGCAATTATTATTCCAAAACAAAAAGTAAGATTAAATGTATTTATAAAAGAAAATATTATAAAGTTCCTCTATTTTCTTGTTCCCGCTCAATGGATTGGAAAAGTGCTTTAAAATTACCTGCTCCAAATCCTTTAGCTCCCATTCGCTGAATAATTTCAAAAAAAAGTGTTGGTCGGTCCTCAATTGGTTTAGTAAAAATTTGTAAGAGATATCCTTCTTCATCAGCATCCACTAAAACTGAGTACTTCTGTAGTTCTAGAATATCTTCTTTCATAAGCTTCATGTGTTCACCCAAACGAGATGGAATATTATCGTAATAAGATTGAGGAGGAGGAGGTAGAAATTCTACACCGTTCTTTTTTAAATGTTTTACAGTTTTTATAATATCTTCACTTGCGACTGCCAAATGTTGAACACCACAATCTTCGTAAAAATCTAAATATTCTTCAATTTGAGAACGCTTCTTAGCTTTTGCAGGCTCATTTATTGGAAATTTTACTCTACCATTACCATTACTCATTACTTTACTCATGAGAGCAGAATATTCTGTATGAATTTGTTTGTCGTCAAATGACAGGAAATTTACAAAACCCATTACTTTTTCATACCAATTAACCCAAGTATTCATTTGACCCCATCCAACATTTCCAACAATATGATCAATGAACTTTAGCCCAGCACTGGGGGGGTTATAGTTTGACTCCCATTTAACAAAGCCTGGAAAAAAAACCCCTTTGTAATCTTTTCTTTCAACAAATACGTGAACAGTTTCCCCATAAGTGTAAATCCCGGAAGTTATAATTTTACCTGATTCATCTTTACTTAATTTAGGTGGAAAATAAGATTTTGCACCCCTTTTAATTGTTTCGTTATAAGCTGAACTTGCATCATTTACCAACAACGCAATAACTTTAACTCCATCACCATGTTTTCTCAAGTGTTCATTAATAGAAGACTTACTATTAAGTGGAGTTGTAAGAACTATTTTTATTTTTCCTTGTTTCAAAACGTAGCTCACCTCTTTTCTTGAACCGGTTTCTAAACCTTTGTAAGCGAAAGACTGAAATCCAAAAGCAGTTTTATAAAAATGTGCTGCCTGCTTCGCGTTTCCAACATAAAATTCAACATAATCTGTACCTAGAAGTGGTAAAAAATCTTGTGCACCATCAAAAATTTTATCAAGCCCGTAATTTACAGATTTCAAAGATTCACTCATAATTAGAATTTTGAATTAACTATTAAATTATAACCAAGATTTGTAATAATCTCCATCAGAAATTTTCAATGCATCTTCAGTTACTTGAAGAGGACTAAAGGTATCTACCATAACAGCTAATTCTTTGGTGTCTTTAAGACCAATACTACGTTCCATAGCTCCGGGATGAGGACCATGAGGTATTCCTGCAGGATGTAGAGAAATATGACCCGCTTTAATGTCATTTCTACTCATAAAATCTCCGTCAACATAATATAAAACCTCATCGCTATCAATATTACTGTGATTGTACGGTGCAGGAATTGCTTTTGGATGGTAATCATAAATACGAGGAACAAAACTACAAACAACCATGGAATTAGTTTCAAAAGTTTGATGTACTGGTGGTGGTTGATGAATTCTTCCAGTAATCGGTTCGAAATCGTGAATAGAGAAAGCATAGGGGTAATTGTAACCATCATATCCAATCACATCAAAAGGATGAGAAGCGTAAACCATTTCAATTAATTCATTTTGCTTTTTTAATTTTATAGTAAAATCACCTGTTTTGTTAAAAGTTTCAAGCTCTTCAGGACGCCGAATATCTCGTTCGCAATACGGAGCATGTTCCAAAAGTTGACCAAACCAGTTCCTGTAGCGTTTAGGGGTATATATTGGGCTATAAGACTCTACAATAAAAAGTCTATTATCAGCAGAATCAAATTCAATTTGATAGATTATTCCCCTAGGAATGACAAGATAGTCACCATATTTAAAGTCTAAATTACCGAACATGGTTCGAAGTTTACCAGATCCACGATGTATGAAAATTAATTCGTCAGCATCTGAGTTTTTATAAAAATAATCTGTTAATGAATTTTTAGGTGCAGACAATATTATATTACAATCTGAATTTGTGAGCATTACAATTCTACTATCTAAATAATCATCTTTTGGAGTTAACTCAAACCCACGAAGTTTGTAAGACTGAATATTATTTGATTTAGAAATTTTTGGAGCAATACTAAATTGTTTACCAATCGATTTAATTTGTGTGGGGCGTTGCTCATGATAAGAGTTTGTAAACATTCCATCAAAACCAATAGTTCCAAAGAGCTGCTCGTAATATAAGCCTCCACTAGGATTTTTAAATTGTGTATGTTTTTTTGGGGGAATATTTCCAAGTTTATGATAAAATGGCATTAAATAAAATTTTAAATTAAACAGATAAGATTAGTAGATAAATATAAGCTGAGGGGCGCACGTCAATATTATTCAGGACTTCTTTTAAATAGAAAATTAAGTAACAATAAAAGATATTTCCATGAAAAAGTCATACACAAAGTTAATAAAAATAATATGTTTTAAAACCAGTATCCTAAATTTACAAATACCCCGTCAAAATTATTTTCTGGTGACCAGTGATATTTTAATTCTATAGGCCCAAAAATGGTTTCTAGTCCATATCCAATCGCATAACCGTTATGGTTAGGTATACTTAGCCAATTACCATCACCGAAAATATTATTCCCAATATTTAAGGAATTCATTAAAATCACAATATGGTGGCGCTTTGAAAACTCGTAATCTACACTAAAATTAGCCTTAATAAAACTTTTATCTGAGAGGGCAAAAAAGTCATATCCAAACATATTTATATAATTATTTATGTGATTATATGAATATCCTCCTAGACCAAAGTTAAGTGAAGAAACATTATTATCGCCTATTCTAAGCCCTGCTTCTGTACCTATTAATAACGATAAATTTCTGGAAATTTTAAATCCTTTTGCGATATTGGTGTTCAATGTAAAAAACTGATTAAAATTATTGTATGCATTCGCACTAAGGAATAATTCCCCACCAGTTTTAAATAAGAACCCGCTTGAGGGGAAAAAAATATCATCTAAAGTGTCATATTTTAGGGTAGTATTAATACTAAAAAAGTCACTTTTTTCAATTTGATATTTTGTGCTTTGAAAAATATTAGAAAGAGATGTACTTGAGGCTTCAATATCTAAACGTTTATAAGTTGCTCCAAGTTTAAATGAAAAATCTTTCTCTATAAGAGTTTCCACAAAAAAACTTGCTTTAAAATCGGATACATTGGTGGGTATTTTATTATCTATCTGAGATGGAAGTGAAAGGTCAAAAAATAAAGGATTTATATCATATTTAAAAGTTGTATTTTTTACATTAATTCCAATACTCCAATAAAAACCTTTGTCAATATAATAATCAAAGTTAAAGCGCGAATTATCTCCTAAAATAATATCTAATGACAGTACATCGTTCTGAAGTAGAAATTGTTTTTCAGTAAAATTCAACAACAAAGAGCTCTTCAAAACTTGATCATAGTGTAGTCCTATTTTTAGCAATGATGTCTTTGATGCTTCTTTAATATATCCTTTAAAGTTATAAGTATTGGGTGAAGTAGAAGTGAATTTATAGCGAAAACTATCAAAATTATTTGTTGCTAAAAGATTATTAACACCACTTCTAAAATTCTCGAAACTAATTGTTTCTCCACGGCGAAATCTCAGCTTACCGAATATGTAAGAATCTGAATATTTTTTGTTACCAACTATCTGGACTTTATTAAATTTCAAATTATCTAATGAAATATTTTTCTTTGAATCTTTTTTAAAATTCTGCTTACTGGCAATACCCTTTAATTTATTAATAAAAGGTCCCAAAGAAGAACTTCCTCTTTGAATTATCTCATCTCCTTTATTAAATGAGATGATTGAAAAATCATCAACATTAGGTTCTATAAAAAAATCGGTGAGCTGTATTTTTTTTTCCAAATCGTCACTTGATCTAAAATTATTTATCTGTGATAAAATATTTGAAATTGATTTAATTTGATCTTTTGAGAAAAGGTCCTCTTCTACACTGACACCAATGATATAATCCAAATCTTTGGATTTTAAATATTCAATTGGATAGTTATTGGAAATTCCTCCATCCATCAAAAGCATACCATCTAGTTCAACAGGCTGAAATAACGTAGGTAACGTATTGCTAATTAAAATAGCCTCAGCAAGATTTCCTTTTTCAAGTACTATTGAAGAGCCTGTCTCCATATTTGTTGCCATACAATAAAAAGGAATAGGAAGCTGATTAAAATTAGAAATATCACTAACATCCATTGTTAGTCTAGTGAATAAATTGAATAAATTTTGTCCTCTAGAAATTGAAGAAGGTAATTGAATTTTAAAATTGTTAATTGGAAGCGAGACACCATATTTTTCAGAATTTTTACGTTCTTGAAATGTTTTTGATATACGAGGCACTTTATCACCAAGTAATACATCAAAGTCAATTTTACTAAAAATTGAATCTAATTGTTTGGCATTATATCCTGAAGCATAAAGCCCACCAACAGCAGCACCCATACTTGTTCCTCCGATATAATCAATTCTAAGACCTAGACTATCGATAACTTTTAAAACTCCAATATGAGCTAATCCCTTAGCTCCACCACCGCTTAAAACCAATCCAATTTTTGGGTTTTCAACTATTTCATTTTGAGCAAAAGAAATAGCTGAAAATAAATAAAAAATTAAAAAAACTTTTAAACTAATCTTCATCTCTAGGATTATAAAATTCATAAACCTTTTGAGCTTTAGAAAAGCCAATGATTTGCTCTAATTCGTCTAGTTTTGCAAATGAAATTCGCTGAGGAGATTTGAATGCCTTTAATAATTGAATCCGAGTTTTGTCACCAATCCCAGAGATTGATTCTAATTTAGAATACAAAGCCGTTTTACTACGCCTATTGCGGTGATGCTCAATGCCAAAGCGGTGTGCCTCATTCCTTAATTGCTGAATTATTCTCAAAGTTTCGCTTTTCTTGTCTAAATATAATGGAATTGGATCATTTGGATAAAACAATTCTTCCAATCTTTTAGCTATTCCAATGATGGCGATTTTTGAACTAAGGTTTAAAGAATCCAAACTTTTTAAAGCGGCAGAAAGTTGACCTTTACCTCCATCAATTATAATAAGCTGTGGTAAAGATTTCTTTTCATCCAGCAATCTCTTGTAACGCCTATAAACGACTTCAGTCATTGATGCAAAATCGTCGGGACCATCTACAGTTTTTATATTGAAATGTCGATAATCGTTTTTGCTAGGCTTAGCATTTTTAAAAACTACACAGGCAGCAACTGGATGAGTCCCTTGAATATTGGAATTATCGAAACACTCGATATGTTTTGGCTCCTCAGAAAGTCGAAGATCCAATTTCATCTGAGTCATTATCCGTTTGATATGACGTTCTGGATCTGTTATTTTAACTTGTTTTAATTTTTCAAAGCGGTGATATTTAGCATTTCTCAATGACAAGTCTAAAAGATGCTTTTTTTCTCCAACTTTAGGAATTGTAATCTTTAAATTAAATCCTAATTCAATTTTAAAAGGAAGGTAAACTTCTTTTGATTGAAGTTTAAATCTTTGACGAATTTCAGTTATAGCAAGAACTAAAAGTTTAGAATCTGATTCGTCCAACTTTTTCTTAAACTCAATGGTATGAGCCCTAATGATAGAACCGTGTGATACTTGTAAAAAATTTATGTATGCATAGCCTTCATCACTTATAATGCTGTAAACTTCAACATCGCTGATTCTTGGGCTTACAATTGTAGACTTCGCTTGATAATTTTTTAAAATTGTGAGTTTTTCTTTATATGATTGTGCCTCTTCAAATTTATTTAACGAGGATAATTTGAGCATTTGCTTACGAAGTGTTTTTTTTATATTTCCAAATTTTCCGTTTAGTATTTCTCTCACAAATAACATATTCTTTTTGTAATCCTTTTCTGAGATATAGTCTGTTTTAATCACCTTTGGATTACTTACGAAACCTAAAACAAGGAAATAGCCATTGTGCGTATGTGTCTTTAAGAAAATTTCAGTATTTAAATCATTTATTTGTTTTTGAGAAAAATTATAATTCTCAATTCTGATGGGATAGATAGATTTTACTAGATTAAGAATTGTATTTACAACTTTAGTACTAGTATATGGACCAAAATATTCAGATCCATCTTTAATAATACGGCGGGTAGGAAATAATCTCGGAAAACGCTCATTTTTAATACACAGCCAGGGATAGGATTTATCATCTTTAAGAAGTACATTATACCTAGGCTGAAATTTTTTTATGAGATTGTTTTCAAGCAACAGTGCATCAATTTCAGTTTCCACAACTATGTGTTGTATTTTAGTTATTTTTTTTACTAATATATTCGTCTTAGCCTGTTCGTGATTTTTATTAAAATAAGAGAGTACACGTTTTTTTAAATTTTTTGCTTTACCTATGTAAATAATGATTCCCTTGTTATCAAAAAACTTATAAACACCAGGACTGTCTGGTAGAGTTTTTAATTGTATTTCTAGATTTCTAGTTGACATAAAATCAAAGGTATACTAATTCCTAATATACTGAAAATCGATTCTACATTTTTAGTATATTGCTTGAAATTAATGATATTAATAAGATGAATATTGTCATTTTATCAAGAAATAAAAATTTGTATTCTACTCGTAGGCTAGTTGAAGAAGCAGATAACAGAGGCCATTTCGTGGAAGTTATCGATCCTCTAAATTGTGATTTGATCATTGAAAAAGAAAGACCAACAATTTACTATAAAGATAAATATCTAGATTATGTTGATGCTATTATCCCAAGAATTGGCGCATCTGTTACATTTTATGGCTGCGCTGTTGTAAGACAATTTGAAATGATGAATATTTTTTCTACAGTTTCTTCAGATGCTATAATTCGATCAAGAGATAAATTACGAAGCTTTCAACATTTATCAAAAGGTGGAATAGATATGCCTAAAACAGTTTTTACAAACTATTCCAAAGACGTTGAAGAAGTAATTGAACATGTAGGGGGAACGCCAGTAGTAATTAAATTATTAGAAGGAACACAAGGACTGGGAGTTGTTTTGGCAGAATCTAAAAATGCCGCGGAATCTGTTTTAGAAGCTTTTAATGGTTTAGAAGCTAAAGCCCTTGTCCAAGAATACATTTCTGAAGCGAAGGGAGTTGACATTCGTGCCTTTATTGTGGATGGCCAAGTAATTGGCGCAATGAAGCGCAGAGGTAGACCTGGTGAATTTAGATCTAATTTACACAGAGGCGGTACATTTGAGTATTATAGAATGTCAGAGCCTGAACTTAAGATAGCTATAAAATCAGCACGTCAGCTAAAACTCCCAATTTGCGGGGTTGATCTTTTACAGGCTAATAGAGGGCCACTTATTCTTGAAATAAATTCTACTCCAGGTTTAGAAGGAATTGAAGGTGCGACTGAAAAAAATATTTCCAAAGCAATTATAACATTTATCGAAAGAAATAAGCGCTAATGAGTTCCTACAATTCTATTTTACATATTTTAGGAGAGGATATTGCTCCGGGTGAGTCTAGAGAAATCAATTTTCATGTCGCTAAACTACATACCAGAACTAGAGTAGAAGTACCTGTTATTATCAATAGATCGAAAAAAAAAGGACCAGTAGTACTATTTACAGCTGGAATTCATGGAGATGAAGTAAATGGAGTTGAAATTATACGCCAATTAATTTCAAAGGGAATCAATAGACCAAAAAAAGGAACTATTATTTGTATTCCTGTTTTAAATATTTTTGGATTTTTAAATAAGACTAGAGAGCTTCCTGACGGAAGAGATCTTAACCGTGTTTTCCCAGGATCGAAAACAGGCTCATTAGCTAGTCAAGTTGCATTTAAGCTAATGCATGAAATTATTCCCCAAGTAAATTTTATAATAGATCACCACACCGGTGGCGCCGGACGATTTAATGCGCCCCAAATTAGAATTATCAAAGGAGTTGTAAAACTTAAAAAATGGGCTAAAACTTATGGTGCTCCTTATGTTATATATTCAAAAAAAATACCCAAGTCTTTAAGAAGTGCTTGCCATAAACTTAATATTCCTATTTTACTTTTTGAAGGGGGTAAGTCTAACCACATTGATAGATTAGTAACAAACTCTGGGGTTAATGGTGCAAAACGAATTCTCGAAAACTTAGGAATGTTAGCTTCAAAATTTAAAGTTTCAAAACCAAAAAAAAATATTGTTTTTATTGAAGAGAGTAAATGGATTAGAGCTAAGTCTTCAGGACTATTCCGTCCAAGTATAAAATTAAATTCAAAAGTTCAAAAAGAAACCATATTGGGATATATTACAGATGCTTACGGTAAATTTAATCAGTCAGTAAAGGCAGATTGTGATGGCTATATTATAAATGTCAATGAAGATCCAATAGTTTATAAAGGCGATGCCTTGTTTCGTTACTCAACTAAAACTAGTTTGTAAACAGAATCAACAAAATCCTTTTATATTCAAAGCATGTGTTAATCTCTTATTTTTTTAATTTAGAATTATTACATAAAAGTAATAAACCAACGCCTGTACAAATTGCCATATCAGCAATATTAAAAACAGGGTTAAAAAAAGTAAAATATTTATTGCCTAAAAACGGAAACCACTCTGGAAAATAACCACTAAATAGAGGGAAGTAAAGCATATCAACAACCTTTCCATAGAAAAAATCTTCATATCCTTTATCGGGAAAAAGCGTTGCAATTTGTCCATGACTACTGTCAAAAATTACGCCATACAAAACAGAATCTATAATATTACCAAGCGCTCCGGAAAAAATTAAAGAAACTGATAAAATTAATAATATCGAGGATCTTTTCTTTAAAAGTCCTACAATCCAATAACCGATACAAGTAAGAAATAAAATTCTAAATATCGTAAGAAATAGTTTAGCAAATTTATCAGATATTTTTGGAGAAAAATCACTAAGTTTTGCCCCCCAAGCCATGCCATCATTTTCAACAAAAAGGATTCTAAACCAATCAAAAATTATTAATTGTTCACCAAGTTCGTAGTGTGTTTTGATATAAATTTTAGAGAACTGATCAATAAAAATTATTATTGAAATTATGGCAAAAACTCCCTTTTTTGACATTTCACTTTTGCATATTCTTGGCCTCAATACTTAAAGTTGCATGAGGTACAAGTTCCAAGCGTTTTTTATTGATTAACTTACCTGTGACACGGCAAATTCCATAAGTTTTATTTTGAATACGAATTAAAGCATTTTTTAAGTCTCGAATAAATTTTTCTTGACGAATTGCTAATTGAGCATTAGATTCTTTACTCATAACCTGACTTCCTTCATCGAAAGCTTTGAATGTTGGTGAGGTATCTTCAGTACCATTATTTAGGTCATTCATATAAGCACTTTTAATAAGTTCTAAATCGCGCTGTGCTTTTTCAATTTTATTTAGAATAAGTTTCTTAAATAGTTTTAGGTCTTTATCAGAGTATTTATTAGCTGTTTCCATAGCATAAATTTATTTATGTTGTATTATAAATAACTTGGTGAAAATATCATCAAAACTTATCTCAATTCCAGACTCAAGTTCTTTTACTAGTTGTAAATCTTTGGTAAGTGTTTCAGCTTTTATATAATCTAAATTGTTTTGAACAGCTAAACACATACTATCATGTTGTAGAAGATAAACATCTATATAATCGGTTACATCAAAACCTGAATCCTTTCTCATATTTTGGATTCGATTTACGATTTCTCTTGCGATTCCTTCATGTTTGAGAGATTCCGTAATAGTCACATCCAAAGCAACTGTTACATTACCCTGGTTGATAACAAGCCAACCCTCAATGTCTTGAGAAGATATCTCTACATCACTAAGTTCTAAATTAATACTTTTTCCATTAATTTCAAGTTTTAACGACCCTTTTTCTTCAATTTTTTGAATCTCCAAGGCATCTAAGTTTCTGATAACTTCAGTCACTTTTTTTATATCCTTTCCAAAACGAGGTCCCAATGTCTTAAAATTAGGTTTAATTTGTTTGACTAAAATATCCGATGCGTCATCTAAAAGTTCAATTTCCTTTACATTTACTTCATATTTTATTAAATCTGATATGTCAAGAATTTTTTCTTTTTGATCTTTGGTCTGTACTGGAATTATAATTTTTTGTAGCGGCTGACGTACCTTAATTTTTTCTTTCGCCCTCAGCGATAACACCAATGAAGAAATAAGTTGGGCTTGCGACATTTTGCTCTCTAATTCTTTATCAATATATGCATGATTAGTTATTGGAAACTCAGATAAATGTACGCTCTGGTAAGGTTCTATATTTGTGGGAATATTCAAATCTAAATACAACCGATCCATAAAGAATGGAGCAATTGGTGCACCAAGTTTTGAAATAGTGAGCATACAGGTTAATAAGGTTTGATATGCTGAGATCTTATCAGTTTCATACTCACCCTTCCAAAAACGCCTTCGGCTAAGTCGAACGTACCAATTACTGAGAAGTTCTTGAGTAAATTCTGAGATTTCTCTAGCAGCTCTTGTTGGTTCATAATTATCATAATGCATATCTACCTTCACAATTAATGTATTTAGTTCAGATAAAATCCAACGATCAATTTCTGGACGTTTAGCATACGGAATTGGATCCTCTGAATTCGTGAAATTATCAATATTCGCATAAAGTGTAAAAAAAGCATAGGTGTTGTACAATGTTCCAAAGAATTTACGCCGAACTTCATCAATTCCTTTTACATCAAATTTTAAATTATCCCATGGATTAGCATTACTAATCATATACCAACGGGTGGCGTCAGGTCCATAAGTTGATAAGGTTTGAAAAGGGTCTGTGGCATTACCTAAACGCTTAGACATTTTTTGACCATTTTTATCTAGCACAAGACCATTAGAAATTATATTCTTATAGGCTACTGAGCCAAAGACGATTGTGCTAATGGCGTGAAGAGTATAAAACCATCCTCGTGTCTGATCTACACCTTCAGCAATAAAATCTGCAGGGAATGCATTATTTTCATCAATTAGTTCTTTGTTTTCAAAAGGATAATGCCATTGAGCATAGGGCATGCTGCCAGAATCGAACCAGACGTCAATCAAATCACTTTCTCTATACATTGGTTGGCCGGAGGGAGAAATCAATTTAATCGTATCTACTATATTTTTGTGTAAATCAATTTTTGAATAATTCTCATTTGAGTAGTCACCAACAATAAAATCCTCAAATATAGATTGTTGCATTACTCCAGCTATTACCGCTTTTTCCATTTCGTTTTTAAGTTCTTCAACAGAACCAATACAAAGTTCTTCTTTTCCATCTTCAGTTCGCCAAATCGGTAATGGAATCCCCCAATAGCGCGATCGTGATAAATTCCAATCATTGGCGTTAGCAAGCCAATTTCCAAAACGACCCTCGCCAGTACTTTTTGGTTTCCAATTTATCGTTTGATTCAAATCAAACATACGTTTTTTGACCTCAGTTATTTTAATAAACCAAGAGTCCAAGGGATAATATAAAATTGGCTTGTCAGTACGCCAACAGTTTGGATAACTGTGCTTATACTTCTCAACCTTAAACGCCTTATTTTCAGCTTTTAGCTTAATAGCCAACTGAACATCCACAGATTTTTCCGGCGCTTCTCCTTTTGGATAATATTCATTTTTTACATATTGCCCAGCAAAATCTGTGACTTCTTTTCTGAAGCGGCCTTGGAAATCTACTAAAGGTACAAGATTGCCTGATTCATCTTTGATTAACATGGGAGGAATCTCAGGAATAGCTTTTTTAGCTACAATAGCGTCTTCAGCACCAAAAGTAGGCGCAGTATGTACTATACCGGTTCCGTCCTCAGTAGTAACGAAATCCCCATCAATGACACGAAATGCGTGTTCAGGATGTTCATTAGGTAAAGTATAACATAATAATTGCTTATACTTAATATCTACTAAATTCTTTCCTAGGAAAGAATTTGATATGTAATAAGGAATTTTTTTAGCATCAGATCTAAATTCCTGCAAAGAAAGTTCAGAACGAACTTGAGTATATTTTCCTGTAAATTGTTCTTGTACAAGTGCTTTAGCTAAAATAACATTAATAGGTTTAAACGTATATTGATTAAATGTTTTTATCAAAACATATTCAATTTTGGAACCTACTGTTAAGGCAGTGTTACTAGGCAGGGTCCATGGCGTTGTAGTCCAAGCTAATAAATGGATCGGTCCATTATTTTTTAATATCTTAGGGAGGCTTTCTTCAATGGCTTTAAATTGTGCTACTACAGTGGTATCTGTCACTTCCTGATAAGTTCCAGGTTGATTCAATTCATGAGAGCTTAGACCGGTGCCTGCCTTGGGAGAATAAGGCTGAATTGTATATCCTTTGTAAATTAAGCCTTTATTATATATCTGTTTTAATAACCACCAAACACTTTCCATATACTTAGGGGAATAGGTAACATATGGGTCATCCATGTTTACCCAATACCCCATTTTTTGCGTTAGGTCGTTCCAAACATCTGTATAGCGCATAACCGCTTTTCGACAAGCTTTATTGTAATCTTCAATTGAAATTGAATTTCCAATATCTTCTTTCGTAATACCTAACTCTTTTTCAACTCCAAGCTCAATTGGCAAGCCATGAGTATCCCACCCAGCTTTTCGATTTACTTGAAATCCTTTCATGGTTTTATACCTAGGAAAAATATCTTTAATTGTTCTTGCTAATACATGATGTACTCCTGGTAAACCATTTGCTGAAGGAGGGCCCTCGAAGAAAACATATGGATGTTTACCATCGCGAGAGGAAATACTTTTTTTAAAAATACTTTGCGTCTTCCAATAGTCAAGCATATTTTTTGCTATATCTGGCAGATTTAATCCTTTATACTCTGGAAATAAAGTATTCATTGCACTTAATTTGAACGGCAAAATTACTAAATTTTGACATAAATAATAGCTCTAAAAAAATGTATTTGAATTGTCGAAAGTTTTTTTTTAATTTAAACCTGATTTAGAACATATAAATTCAAATATGAATTATAAAATATAAAATATTAAGCCAACTTTAATGGTTTTAATATCTAAAACTGACTGGTTAACAGTAACATCATCAAAAATTGGATTTAACCCATAGTAAATAAAGGTATTCCAGTTGTTATATCCCGCGCTTAATGTAAGCCCATATTGCCATGAGCTCAACTCTAGGTTCTTTTCTGTTATTATTTGATTTTCAGATTGATAAAAGGCACTTGAAGAAAATATATAACTTGCTTTAAAACCAGTGTATATACGCCAAAATTTGTGAGTTTGAGCATTAGAAGTTCTCCAACGAAATTCGAACGGAATCTCAATAGCATGAAACGAAAACCTGTTCTTTTTATAGTTTTGATCAGATTGTAGTTCATAATTAAACACATTATTAATGTCAGTACTAATTTTAAGATTTTGAGCATAAATATTTAATGCATAACCCAGCCCAAAACCTAAAGCTATATCTCGTCTGCTATTAATTGGAAAATCACGGATCGCTCCAATTTTAAATCCAGGAGAAAAATTAGTTTGTGTAAAAGCCTCAGGAACATCACTAAGAGAGTTGTAGGAAAAACCAAAATAAATTTGGTCTTCTCTGTAGAGAGAATCTAAATCTTTAATCAGAATATTTTGAGAAATTGAGAAAAGTGGTATAACGTAAAGTAGACTTAGCAAACACCTTCTCATTATTGTAAGTATTTATTTGATCAAAAAAGGTCTTCAACATAGAATATCTTTTCTTACAAAAATTAATATTGGATTAGTTCATATTTGTTTCAACATCTCCAATACCAGTGGTATAATTAATTTTTAAAGCATTAACTTTACGAAGTTCTTGCTTGACATCACCTACAATACCCATATTAGCGTCTCTATCAACCTTAAGAGCAACAGTAAGATATGGGACCAATTCCTCTCTTAGAGCAGAGCGTTCAGCGCTTATAAAAGCACTTACTTCGTTCAAAGATGCAAATTGATCGTTTAGTTGAATTCTTGCCTCAGTTCCAAACTTTTCATAACCAGAGCTAGGCTTTCCCATGTAAATGTAACTTACTGGATTTTTTTTATCTAACTTTTCAACTTGATTAGCCAGGGGCAATGCATTTTGAATCTTTAGTGAGTTTTCTCTCATTACAGTAGCTACCATAAAAAAGAACAATAACATGAACACTATGTCGGGTAGAGAAGCTGTGGATATTGCTGGTAATCCTCCGTCATTTTTCTTTTTAAATTTTGACATATGATCGCTTTTAATATTAACTTATTGAACTTCAGATAATTTTTGTGGAAATTCAATTTTTATTTGATCTATCAAGGATTTTAACTTCTCTTTATTTCCAATAAAACGAGCATCCTTATAGTTTTTTTGCATTTTAGTGAAATTCATATCTCTAAATCCTTTAGTTGGCCCAAGTTCTAATGCCCGGCGGTTTCTAAGGACATTATAAGCCGCT
>CABXZJ010000008.1 GCA_902516685.1 uncultured Formosa sp. | reverse complement strand
TCTATGACCTCTAGTTCTAATAATCATCGGAGCTTTTTGTTTACCCAATGTCCTATAATGCAAAGTGGCAAGATCATCACTAATTATTTGCAGAGCATAAATTAAATAATCTAAATATTGTATTTCTGCGATTGGGCGGAGCCCACGCATAGCCATCCCAATTCCTTGACCTATAATCGTAGCTTCTCTTATTCCAACATCAGCTACACGAACTGAGCCATATTTTTCTTGTAACCCCTCTAAACCTTGATTGACATCTCCAATAGCACCTGAATCTTGCCCGAATATCAAAACTTCAGGGTATTTTGAAAATATTTCATCGAAATTGTCACGTATTATTATACGACCATCAACAAATTCGGTTTCTACTGGATATGAGGGCTGAACTGGTATTATTTTCTCAGCGCTTATATTCGATTCGCTATATAATAAGCTACTATAATTTGATTGCTCAGTTTTTGAATATTGATTAATCCAATTAATGAGCATATTTTTTTCATTATTATTATCATTTATTATGAATTTTAAGACATCTCTTGCAGTAGTAAGAATGTCTTTTTTTATTGGTTCATTAATAGATTTAAGTTTTTCAATTTCTTTTTCAATTAAAACTCTTTGAGGAGATTTTACTGCAACTGAGTTTAACAATGAAATTAATGTTTCTTTATTTTCAATGATGGGCTTTAAAAAATCACTCCAAGCTTTGGTCTTAGATTTTTTCACCTGTGACTTTATTTCTTTTTCTAAATCAAAAAGTTCTTCATTAGATGCAATATTGTTTAAAATTATCCATTCTCTAAATTTTAAATTACAATCATTTTCTTTTTCCCATTTAAGTCGTTTGGGGTTTTTATATCTTTCGTGTGAACCAGATGTGGAATGCCCTTGTGGCTGTGTTAGCTCTTCAACATGAATTAGTATGGGTACATGCTCATTTCTTGCAATTTGACTCGCCTTTTCGTAACAATCAATCAAAGACGGATAATCCCATCCTTTAACATTGAATATTTCATATCCTTTTTCGTTTTTAGATCTTTGGAATCCTTTTAAAATTTTTGAAATATTTTCTTTGGTTGTTTGGTGTTTCGCATGAACAGATATTCCGTAGTCATCATCCCAAACACTTATTACCATTGGAACTTGAAGCACACCAGCAGCATTAAATGTTTCAAAAAATACTCCTTCACTTGTGCTTGCATTTCCAATAGTACCCCAAGCAACTTCGTTTCCGCCATCAGAAAATTTTGAAGAATCATAACCCTTAATGTTTTTATAAACTTTCGATGCTTGAGCAAGTCCTAATAGTCTTGGCATTTGTGATGCAGTAGGGGATATATCAGCGCTTGAATTCTTTTGGGTTGTTAAATTTTTCCATTTAAAATTATCGTCTAGTGAATGAGTTAGAAAATGGCCTCCCATTTGCCGTCCAGCGCTCATTGGATCAAATTCAATATCTGTGTGTGCGTAAAGCCCTGCGAAGAATTGTTCAGGTGAGAGCTTTCCAATAGCCATCATAAATGTTTGGTCCCTGTAATATCCTGATCTAAAATCTCCTTTTTTGAAAGATTTTGCCCAAGCAATTTGTGGTAATTCTTTTCCACCCCCAAAAATTCCAAATTTAGCTTTACCAGTAAGAACTTCACGTCTTCCAAGTATACTACATTCTCTACTTAAGACAGCAATTCTATAGTCCCCTATAATTTCATTTTTAAACTGCTCAAAGGTAATATTTTCTGTTAGGCTTCCTTTTTCTATCATAAAAAAAGATTTTTGCAAATATACGCATTAATAGCTGTATGAACAATCTTCAACTTATTTCAACTTTTTCTAATCTTTCATAAAATGACTATTTAAATACTATAAACTTTACTGTAAATTTTTACAATATGATTTTTGGTGGCATACAATTTTAAAACCACTTCCTAGTAAACAATGAAGCTAATTTTGAAATATCAGTTGTAAGTACAAAACGTATTTTTTCAGAATAATTAGATTGATTAATTTCCCAGCCTAAATTTGAATATACAGGAAAATAAAGTTCGAAATAATCAATTATTAAATCCAATCTAACTCCAGAACCATAGGCAAAAAACGGCTGGTTCCCTCGATTTTTGACATATCCTAAATCAACATATGCCTGAATATAACGCCAAATTGATGCACTTGTATTAATAGAAGTAATCCATTGATTGGCAAATGCAGGCTCCAATTTAGACTTGAAACCGCCTTCAGCGATAACTAATTGTTGAGATAAAAATCCTGAAGATTCTGATTGCCCTAAATAATTATAATCAAATAGATAATTAATGGGTCTATCTAATGCATAATTAAAACTGGTTTCGTTTGTTGGTAATTTATTGTATATAAAAACACCTGTAAACAGTCTAAACTTATATTGTTGATTTTTTGGAGTACGTTTTCGTATTTCATAATTAAAATTTATTTTACCGAATCTTTTTGATAATTGAATGTCAGCCGACCAGTTTTTAAAATTTGCTATATTGTTATCTAAACTTATATAGCGTAAATTAAAAATCTTATATGGTGGTATATCATTTTTGTCTAATATGCTTCTAGAATTATCTTTTTGAATATTAATATATCTAAACTGTAAGTGATCTACTGAATTGGAGCGTAAATCATCATTAGATCTGAAACTAAATTGAGCAAAAGGTTGAATTTTTGTTATGAAAGCACCATAGTCAAAACTTGAACGGTCAAATGTAAAACCTATCATCGAATTATATAATTTTTTATTTTCATAGAATCTGTTGTAAATAACTTTAGCATTTCCAGCAAGATTATTTGATCTAGTTCCAAAAGTGGGAACTAATGCATAAACTAATGGTTTGGCAATAAGGCTTCTGTTATTAATATTTAATCCAATTTTGAAACCATCATAAACGTTTTGAAATTCAACCACAGGCATAATATTCAGTTGATTAAAATCAGGATCTTGAATATCTCTAAAGATTCGTATTTGTAATGGTTTATTTAGAATTGTATTTCCAACTGATTTCCAATTATTTTTTCTATTAAATTCTGGTGATTCATGTTTATAGTTTAAAACAAATTTGTCAGCTTTAGTATTTGGGATTGTTATCGTTTTAAAATTGGAGAATCCTTCAAGCCATTTTGATTTTATTGATTTTCCGTCTTTCATTGAAGTAATAGTGACTGGGTAAGCTCCGTTATTTAAATTTTTGATTCTTATTTTTACGGAATCATTTTTTAAATAAATTGATTTAATTTTATAATCTGAACTAAAAGATTCAGAAATAAAATTTTTAAAAAACCAATCTAAATTCTTATTCGTTTTATCTAACAAAAAAGATTTAAAATTTTCAATTGAAGTAATTTCTCCTTTTTCTTTTATTAAAAAATCTTTAATCCAACTAATTTCATCTTGATTACCAATATGATTTTTCAAATACATTAAACCTATGGCTGATTTGTAGTAAGAAGTGAAACGTTCATTAAAACTTAATAATTTGGATTTTGGAGTTGTCAACGCCTGGTCTCTGCCGGTACGAATCATTTGATAGTAGGTAAGGCGGTATTGTTCAGAATAATTAAGCTTTGAAAAGTTATAATTTCGAATCCCCCAAAAATCAGCTAATTTTCCAATAAGTTTTTGATTTGGATAATAAGTATCCAAGTAGCGAATTAATAAAAGCATTTGAAATCCATTTTTCAGCCAATATTCTTTTCTTGGGTCAGTATCAAATATTTGATCTAATTGATTTTTAATAATATTTTTTGCAATAACTAATTCATATTTAAAGTCCTTCGGGAATGGAGATAGAAAATCGGGTAATAAGGCTAATCCATAAAGATTATTTTTTTTTAGATCTACCCTTGATATTATAATTTTATTTTTTGGTGCTTTAGGTATATTTTGCTTTACAAAAGCATTCACTTTATTAAATATTTCAATTTCTTTTAATGAATCAATATTTTTATTAATAATATTTGTAACAATGTTGATTGAATCAGATTTAAAATTTCTAAACTTTTCTTTAGTTATATAAACTTTATGATTTTTTATTTTTTCTCCAACATAATGATATTGAACTCTATTTTCTGAAGTTGTTTTTTTTTGGATATTTAATTCAGAATACACTTGATGGGATTTGGGTACATCAATGGATAAATTAATGTTTGATTTTGTAGTATATGGACTATCAAAATTTAAATTACTGTATAATTTCCATTCACCATCAAATACTGCAGGAGTTAAAAACCAGCTATTTAAGATATAATTGTTTTCTTTTGTCTTTCCATAACTCGTAAAATTATCACTTTGAATAATTAGAGAATATTGCAAGCTTAGATTAATTACATTATTCGGTTTTAATGGTTTTTTTAATATAATTTTTATCATATCATAATTTGAGGACTCTCGAGAAAAACTCAGTTTATTGTTGTATTTGTCAAATATTGACTCAATATTTGTATAACCTCTATTTTTTTTATTTGCTACGTATAAATCAGTGTTAAATTCGTTTAATAATTTCTTAACTAATTTTGAGTCGCTTCTACTGTAGCTTGAAATCCAATCATTCAAATAAATTTCGTTAAGTGTTGTTTTGGATGTATTTGTGTAAGATATTGTTTGATCAATATTAATCTCATTATCTAGTGTATTAACAATCGCATTAACTTTAATTTTATTTTGTGCCTTTATTTCATTAGTAAGGCACGCTAATAAAAAAACTAAAGACAAAAGTTTAAATCGAGCTATTTTATTTAGATAAATAATATTAATCAAAAATTTGGGCTAAGTTGATATTGTTTGTAAAAAGCATCTAGAATTTCTGTAACTTCTTCTGGAGTATCAACTATATTAATTAAGTCCATATCTTCAGGGCTAATTGCTTGGTTTTTTTCTAATAAAACCTCTTTTATCCATTCAATTAATCCCTCCCAATACGATGTTCCAACCATTATTATAGGAAATTTTTCTATTTTATTTGTTTGAATTAAAGTTACTGCTTCAAACAATTCATCTAAAGTTCCAACTCCGCCCGGCATAACAACAAATCCTTGCGAATACTTAACAAACATTACTTTTCTGACAAAAAAATAGTCAAAATCGAGACTTTTATCTGAATCAATATATTGGTTATCCTTTTGTTCAAAAGGTAATTCAATATTTAGACCGACTGAAGTCCCACCGGCTTCTTTAGCACCTTTATTAGCAGCTTCCATTATCCCGGGGCCTCCTCCAGTAATTACTCCATATCCAGCTTTTACAATTGATTTTGCAGTATTAACAGCTAATTTATAATATTCAGAGGTTTCAGGAGTCCTAGCTGACCCAAAAATTGAAACACAAGGTCCAATTTTACTCATCTTTTCAAAACCATTAACAAATTCACCCATTATTTTAAATAATGCCCAAGAATCATTAGTTTTTATCTCATTCCAGCTTTTGTGGTGTTGTAGTCTCATAATAGAATTATATATCGTCTAAATTAGCTCTTTTTTTAAATACTTAGCAGTATGGCTAACTTTGTTTTTGATTATTTCCTCTGGTGTTCCATGAGCAATAATTTCCCCACCTGCTTTACCACCCTCCAAACCTACATCAATAATGTAGTCAACAGTCTTAATGACGTCTAAGTTGTGTTCAATAATAATAACTGAGTTCCCTTTATCGACCAGCTTATGTAAAACTTTTAGAAGTATTCTAATATCCTCGAAATGAAGCCCAGTCGTTGGTTCGTCTAAAATATAAATTGTATTTCCGGTATCACGTTTACTTAATTCTGATGCTAATTTAATTCTTTGAGCTTCACCTCCTGAGAGAGTAGTACTTTGCTGACCCAAAGTTATATACCCCAACCCAACATCTTTGATGGTTTTGAGCTTTCTGTGAATTTTTGGAATTTTTTCAAAAAAATCAACAGCCTCATTAATGTTCATATTTAGAACATCACTTATAGATTTCCCTTTATATCTAATCTCTAAAGTTTCACGATTAAAACGTTTACCCATGCAGCTTTCACATTGAACATAAATATCTGGCAGAAAATTCATTTCAATAAGTCTTAAACCACCTCCTTTACATGTCTCACATCTTCCACCACTTACGTTAAAGCTAAAACGGCCTGGTTTATATCCTCTAATCATTGATTCAGGTATTTTTGAAAATAGATTTCTTATTTCTCCGAAAACACCAGTGTAAGTTGCTGGATTACTTCTTGGGGTTCTTCCAATTGGAGTTTGGTTTATTTCAATAACTTTATCTAAATTTTCTAATCCTTTTATTGACTTGTAGGGAAGAGGTTCTTTAACACCGTTAAAATAAAAATTATTTAAAATTGGGTAGAGTGTTTCATTTATTAGAGTTGATTTACCACTTCCTGAAACTCCAGTTACTCCGAGCATTGTCCCTAGTGGTATTTTAATTGAAATATTCTTAAGATTATTTCCTGTACAACCTTTAAGCTCTAAAAATTTACCATTTCCTTTACGTCTTTTTTTTGGTATATCAATAGCTATTTCTCCACGTAAATATGCGCCTGTAATAGTTTTGGCTAGTTTTAATTCTTTTGGACTTCCTTGACTAATGACGGCTCCCCCATTTTTACCCGCATTGGGGCCAATGTCTATTACATAGTCAGCTTTCTCAATCATTTCTTTATCATGTTCAACTACTATAACAGAATTTCCAATATCTTTAAGAGAAATTAGTGACTTTATGAGTTTTTGATTATCTCTTTGATGAAGTCCAATACTGGGTTCGTCTAAAATATAAAGTACCCCTAATAATTCAGAACCAATTTGTGTTGCCAAACGAATACGTTGCGATTCTCCTCCAGACAATGTTTTTGAACTTCTATTAAGATTTAAATAATTTAAACCAACATCCAACAAAAATTGAAGTCGAGTATTAATTTCTTTGACTATTTCTTTAGCAATTATATTTTGCTTTTTAGACAAATAATTAGGTAGATCATTAAACCAAATAGCTAAATCACTTATATCCATTTCTACTAGATCAGAAATATTTTTGTTATTAATTTTAAAATATCTTGATACTTTGTTTAATCTAGATCCACTGCAAGAAGGGCAATTAACTTTATCCATATAATTTTTAGCCCATCGCTTCACGCTGTTAGAATCTGAATTTTTGTATTGGTGTTCTATAAAATTTGCAATTCCATCAAAATTAATATCATAATTTCTGGAAATTCCAAGAGATTTACTTTCAACTGAAAATTTATCTTTCCCTCCATAGAGAATTAGCTCTAATGCATCTTTAGGAATTTTACTTATCGGATCTGAAAGACTGAATTTATATCTTTTAGCAATTAATTCAATTTGTTTAAAAATCCAGGAGTTTTTTTGAGACCCTTGAGGGGCAAGGCCTCCATTTTTAATAGATAATTTGGGATTTGGTATAATTTTTTTTTCATTGATTTTATACATACTTCCAATTCCATTGCAATCTGGGCAAGCTCCTTTAGGTGAGTTAAATGAGAAATTATTTGGTTCGGGATTTTGGTAGGATATTCCTGTTGAGGGACACATTAAATTTCGACTGAAATAGCGAGGTTTTTTATGTTCTTCATCAAATACCATAATCATGTTGTCTCCATAACTCATTCCTGTTAAAATAGATTCTTCAAGGCGTTTTGAGTTTAGTGTTTTTTCATCTATAATTAAACGATCTATAACAATTTCAATGTCGTGCATTTTATAACGATCTACTCTCATTCCTGGAGTGATATCAATTATTTTACCATCAACTCTTACTTTAACAAACCCTTGTTTTGCAATTTGTTCAAATAACTCGCGATAATGTCCTTTTCTTGAACGCACTGTTGGTGCTAGAATTGATATTTTTTTATTTTTAAAGCTCTCCGCGATGAGTACTTTTATTTGATCATCATCATAACTGATCATCTTTTCATTTGTTTCATAGCTGTAAGCATTCGAACCTCGTGCAAACAACAATCTCAAAAAGTCATAAATTTCGGTAATAGTTCCAACAGTGGAACGCGGGGACTTACTGGTTGTTTTTTGTTCAATTGCAATAACTGGAGATAGACCATCAATTTTATCTACATCGGGTCGCTCCAGAGAACCAAGGAATTGTCTTGCATAGGCAGAAAAAGTTTCAATATACCGACGTTGTCCTTCTGCATAAATTGTGTCAAAAGCCAAAGAAGATTTTCCACTTCCTGATAAACCTGTGATTACAACTAATTGGTTTCTGGGTATTTTAACATCAATGTCCTTTAGATTATGAACACGAGCGCCTTTTATATCTATATATTCGTTAAAATTATTCATATACTTTTTTCAGGGAGCCCATAATGATAATAACCTTCAAATAATAAACTTTAATGACATTTCTCATTAGCTTATAAATTTCTGTTTCATTTTTACGAAATTACTTCTAGTTTAGCAAAACGTAATAATAGTTTTTTAACTCCCACTGAACTAAATTTAATTTCGGCTTTTAAATCTGCTCCTTTTCCTTCAATTTTTACTACCTCACCATTTCCAAAGCGTTGATGATTAACAATATTTCCAATGATTAGTTTAGAGTCAAACAAGTTAGTTCTTTCAGAAGTTTTGATTATTCTCTTAAGATTTTTGTGGGGCAGATTGGGTTTTTGTTTATAATTTTTGAATTGTGGCTTTTTGTAGCGTATAGTTGTAGATTCTACATCACCAAATATATCAGAACTTAAGATTGGGTTAAATCTTTTTTCCTCTTTTGAAGTAGTGATATCCAAATATTTACTATCGATTTCTTCAATAAACCGACTTGGTTCTGAGTCAATTAGTTTTCCCCAACGATATCTAGAAAGTGCATAGGTTAGATAAACTTGTTTTTTTGCTCTGGTAACTGCTACATAAAATAATCGACGTTCTTCCTCAAGCTCATCTCTTGTATTCATACTCATTGCGCTTGGAAATAAATCTTCTTCTAATCCCACAATATATACATAAGGGAACTCTAAGCCCTTAGCTAAGTGAATAGTCATTAATGCTACTTTTTTAGTATCACTACTATCTTCATTATCAAGATCAGTGGCAAGAGCTACATCTTCTAAGAACTCTGCTAATTTTCCTGTTGAATCGGCTAATTCTTTTTGACCATCAACGAAATCTTTAATTCCGTTTAATAATTCTTCAACATTTTCCATTCGAGTTATTCCCTCAGGAGTTCCATCCTTTTTGAATTCTTTAATTAACCCACTTACTCGGCATATATGTTCTGTCAACTCAAACGCATTAGCCTTTTCGTTCATGACTTGAAAACTTTCAATCATTGTAGAAAAATTCAAAAGTTTTGACCTGGTACCAGAATTGAGATTAATTTCAACGCTATTAATTCTTTTTAAGATTTCAAAAATTGTTATGCTTAATGAATTAGCTTTAACTATTAATCTATCTATAGTAGTTTGTCCAATCCCGCGAGCTGGGAAGTTTATAATTCTTTTTAGCGCTTCTTCATCATAAGGATTAATGACTATTCTCAGATATGATAAAACATCTTTAATTTCTTTTCGTTGGTAGAAAGATAAACCACCAAATATTCTATAGTCTATGCCTCGCTTTCTAAATGCATCTTCGATAGCTCTTGATTGAGCATTTGTTCTGTAAAGAACTGCAAAGTCAGTATTTACAGCCTGTTTATTTTCCTTATTTTCAAAAATTGAGCTTGCAATATATCGACCTTCGTCACCATCTGTTAGAGATCTATTTACAATAATTCTGTTTCCTTCCTCATTTGCAGTCCAAACAATTTTTTCGAGTTTAGTTTTATTTTTATCAATAATAGAATTTGCAGCATTAACAATATTTTTAGTTGATCTATAATTTTGTTCAAGCCTATATAACTTGGCATCTTCATAATCTCGTTGAAAATTTAAAATATTATTAATATTTGCCCCCCTAAAGGCGTAAATACTCTGAGCATCATCTCCAACAACACAAATATTATGAAAACGATCAGCAAGTGCACGCACTATTAAATATTGTGAGTGATTTGTATCTTGGTACTCGTCAACTAAAATATATCGAAAACGTTGTTGGTATTTGGCTAATACATCTGGGAATCGAGTTAATAACTCATTGGTTTTAAGCAATAAATCATCGAAATCCATTACTCCTGCTTTAAAACATCTGTCAACATAAGTCTTGTATATTTCTCCTAACTTTGGCCTTTTCGCCATTTTATCGGCTTCAATTAAATCTGAATTTTTGAAATATGATCTTACGGTAATAAGGCTATTTTTATATGATGAAATCCGACTGTAAATCTGTTTGTATTTATATATATCCTTATCCAAATTCAATTCTTTTATAATTGAAGATATTAGGCGTTGTGAATCTTGAGTATCGTAAATAGTGAAGTTTGATGGATATCCTAAACGTTCAGCCTCAAAACGTAGTATTTTAGCGAATACAGAATGAAAAGTACCCATCCAAAGGTTCTTAGCCTCGCTATCTCCAACTATAGCAGCAATTCTTGATTTCATCTCACGAGCTGCCTTATTTGTAAATGTAAGTGCTAAAATATTGAATGGATCAATATCTTTACTCATTAAATATGCAATTCGATAAGTAAGAACACGAGTTTTTCCTGAACCTGCTCCAGCAATTACTATCATAGGCCCATCTTTTTGCATAGTAGGAGCCAATTGTGCCTCGTTAAGTTGTTCCAGATATTCTTTCAAAATGTGAAATTGTCAATTAGTAAAATTAAGTAATGTAATTTGTTTTCAAGATGAGTTTAACGAATAATTATAAACAATTATAATATGGAATTTATTATATCTAAAATCATTAAATTTGTTGAGTTAATTCAATAACTTAGAGAATGGAAGAACAATTTCTAGGATTACTAATCTATTGTATTCCAGCATTAGTAACAGGGGGTATAGCATTTTTGTTTTTTAGAGAACATACACGTAATGAAAATAAAAGAAGAAATTTTATTTTAATGAAATCGCTTCAAAAAGAAGTTTTACCACTTCGCTTACAGGCCTATGAACGTTTGACATTATTTTTAGAAAGAATTACCCCACATCAGCTGCTTAAACGTGTAATTCCAATTTCAAATAAACCAACTTCATATAAAGATTTACTAATCTCTAATATTGAACAAGAATACGAACATAACCTTTCACAACAGATTTATGTGTCAGACCCATGCTGGAGTATGTTATCTGCGGCAAAAAACAATAGTTTACAAATTATCATGAATTTTAATGATGATAATGCAGATACAGCTGAAGCTATTCGTCCATTATTGTTAACAGCCCTTTCTGAATGCAAAGTTACTACTGAAATTGCTTTGAAATTTTTGAAAGAAGAAGCTTCAATTCTTTTGAAATAAGTTTTATGTCTAACGCTGTTTTACAAACACCTATTGAATATTTAAAAGGAGTTGGTCCTAACCGTGCTAACTTATTGCGTTCCGAGTTGGGTATAACATCATACCAGGACTTGTTACATTTTTTTCCAAATAGGTATATTGATCGTACCCAGTTTTATAAAATTAATAATTTACAGCCCAATAGTTCAGAGGTTCAAATTATTGGTAAAATTAGTGGATTTAGGGAAATTACTCAAAAAAGAGGTAAACGTTTAGTTGCCAATTTTAACGATTCAACAGGAAAAATTGAGTTGGTTTGGTTTAGAGGTCATAAATGGATTCGTGAAAATTTAAAAACTGATACTAGTTATGTTATTTTTGGAAAAGTTAATTTTTTCAATGGTAATTTCTCTATGCCCCATCCAGAAATAGAACTGAAATCTGAATTTGAAAAAAGTCTACGAACAGCTATTTTACCCATTTATCCATCAACTGAAGTTTTGACCAATAGGGGTATCTCTAACCGTGTAATATGTAAATTGATGGAGCAGTTGTTCCTAAATTTGAATGGAAAGTTTAGTGAATCCCTTTCAATTTCTATAATGAATCAACATGGATTAGTTTCAAAAAGTGAGGCAATTTTAAACATTCATTTTCCCAAAAATCAAAATCTTTTAGCAAAAGCACAATTTAGGTTAAAATATGAAGAATTATTTTTTATTCAATTACAATTACTTTACAAGAATCTAGTTCATAAATCTAAAATTAAAGGGTTCGTTTTTGACAGCGTAGGAACTTTTTTCAATAAATTTTACAATAATCATCTTTCTTTTGAACTGACCAATGCTCAAAAACGAGTCATAAAAGAGATACGCGGTGATATGCATAGTAATGCACAAATGAACCGACTACTTCAAGGAGATGTTGGCTCAGGTAAGACTATTGTAGCTTTTATGTCTATGTTAATATCAATAGATAATGGATTTCAGGCTACGATGGTTGCGCCAACTGAAATTTTAGCTATACAACACCATGAAGGCCTTCTTAAGCTCTGTAAATCTATCGGAGTTAAAATTGGATTATTAACAGGCTCTACAAAAGTTTCCGAACGCAAAATATTACATTCAAGTCTAGAAGACGGTACTTTACAAATCTTAATAGGAACACATGCGGTTTTAGAAGATAAGGTGGTATTTAAAAATTTAGGATTAGCTATTATTGATGAACAACACAGATTTGGAGTTGCTCAGCGAAGTAAACTTTGGCATAAAAACTCTTTACCACCGCATATTTTAGTAATGACAGCTACTCCCATTCCAAGAACATTAGCGATGTCTGTTTATGGAGATTTAGATATTTCAACAATTGATGAATTACCTCCAGGGCGTAAAGCTATAAAGACTGTACACCGTTATGATAATAATCGATTAAATGTTTTTCATTTCATAAAGAATGAAATAAAGAAAGGTAGACAAGTCTATATCGTTTATCCGTTGATAAAAGAAAGTCAAAAGTTAGATTTCAAAGACTTAATGGATGGTTATGAAAGTATTTCAAGAGAATTTCCACTTCCAGACTATCAAATATCCATTGTGCATGGTCAGATGAAATCAGCAGATAAGGATTATGAAATGCAACGCTTTGTAAGGGGTGAAACACACATTATGGTTGCAACTACTGTTATTGAAGTTGGAGTTAATGTGCCAAATGCATCGGTAATGATTATTGAAAGTGCTGAACGTTTTGGATTATCACAATTACATCAATTAAGAGGTAGGGTAGGGCGAGGTGCTGATCAAAGCTATTGTATCTTAATGACAACAAATAAACTTGGAAATAATGGTAAAACTCGTATGGAGACCATGGTACGAACTAATGATGGATTTGAAATTTCTGAGGTAGATTTAAGTTTACGAGGCCCAGGCGATTTGATGGGTACACAACAAAGTGGTGTTTTAAAGTTAAAAATCTCAAACATTATAAAAGATAAACAGATACTTATACTGGCGCGAGATTCTGCAAAAGTATTACTAAAGAAAGACCCTCAACTAATACTTTCGGATAACTTGCCCATTAACAAAACATATATAGCAATGGGCAAATACAAGAATATTTGGAATTATATAAGCTAACAAAGAATCAATTTTTTCGATAGTAGCATTAATCTTATATTTGAATAAATTTTAATAATGACTTTAATTAAATCAATTTCTGGGATTCGTGGTACCATAGGAGGTTATGCCAATAATAATCTAACTCCAATTGATGTAGTTAAATTTTCTGCTGCATATGGGACTTGGATTAAAGAGCAGCGTTCAAAATCAGTTTACAGAGTAGTAATTGGTAGAGACGCTAGAATTTCAGGTGAAATGATTCAAAATTTAGTTATTAATACACTTACAGCAATGGGTATTGATGTAATTAATCTTAATTTATCTACTACTCCAACCGTTGAAATAGCTGTTCAGATGGAGCATGCTGACGGAGGAGTAATCATCACAGCAAGTCATAACCCTAAGCAATGGAATGCATTAAAATTATTAGACTCTAACGGAGAATTTTTAAATTCTAAGCACAGTAAAAGGGTACTGGATTTAGCAATTTCAGAAAATTTACTTTTTTCAGAAGTTGATAAACTTGGTAATGTTACTTCAAATGAAGCATATTTTGATATACACATTGATTCTGTTTTAGATTTAGATTTTGTTAATCTAGATGCTATTCGTAGTTGTAATTTTAAAGTTGTAATTGACGCAGTAAATTCAACAGGTGGTATTATTATCCCATTATTACTTGAGCGTTTAGGAGTTGAGCCAATTAAACTTCACTGCAATCCTGATGGACACTTCCCTCATAACCCAGAACCTTTAAAAGAGAATTTAACTGATTTATCTAAAAAAGTAATTAGTTCAGGTGCTGATTTTGGAATTGCCGTAGATCCTGATGTTGATCGTCTAGCTTTTATGGATGAAAATGGGATTCTTTTTGGGGAAGAGTATACCTTGGTTGCATGTGCTGATTATGTTTTAAGTATTAAAAAAGGTAATACAGTTAGTAATTTTAGCTCTACAAGAGCCTTACGTGATGTTACAGAAAAGCACGGAGGTATTTATACTTCAAGTGCAGTTGGCGAGGTTAACGTAGTTGAGATGATGAAAAAAACTAATGCTATTATTGGAGGTGAAGGTAATGGTGGAATCATACTGCCGGATTCACATTATGGACGAGATGCTATTGTTGGAATTGTTTTGTTTTTGAGTTTATTAGCTGAAAGGAAAATTTCCGTTAGCTCTCTAAAATCAACTTACTCATTATATTTTATGAGTAAAAAGAAAATTGATTTAAATTCTAATATTGATTTGGATGGATTATTGGCAACAATTGAGAAAAAATATGAAAATGAGTCTTTGAATACTATTGATGGAGTAAAAATTGATTTCCAAGATTCATGGGTCCATCTACGTAAAAGTAATACTGAGCCTATTATAAGAATATATACTGAAGCTACTTCTCAAGAAGAGGCAGATGTTTTAGCTAACCGTTTTATAACAGAATTAAAAGCTTAATCTTTACGATATTTCCAGCGTTTGTGAGTCCACAAATAGTACTCTGGTTTATCATAAATTTGTTTTTCTACAAGTTTCAAAAATTTATTCGTGATTTCGTAATCTTTATAATCCTTTGGATTCTCTGCTAAGGTTTCAAAAGTTGCTTCATAATGACCTCTTTTAACTCGTTTTACAGCGAAAAACACAACAGGTAAGTCTAATTTTTTTGAAAGCATTTCAGCACCAGTATGAATAGGAACTTTAACTCCCATGAATTTATTCCAATGAAAAGCTTTATTTTTCTTTGGCGTCTGGTCTGATGCAAATCCATTAATAGTTAAAAGACCATTCTTCTTATTTTCTGTTAAAATAGGAATGGTTTGCTTAGTTGTTATTAAGTATGAATTATAACGCGCTCTAATTTTTTTTACTAAAGCATCAAAATATTTATTTTTTAATCTTTTATAAATTGCAAAAGTTTTATGGTTAGTATAGGCCTGAAGAATAAAAATCCACTCCCAACTTGCGTAATGTGCGCACATTAAAACAATACTTTTGTTACGTTTTTCAAAGTCTTTTATAACTTCAATATTTGTAAACTTAAAACGTTTTTTCATGTCTTCTAAGCTTATATTCATTGATTTGATAGCTTCTAGAATCATATCACACAAATGATGATAAAAAACTTTTGATATACGTATACGTTCATTAGAAGTTTTTTCTGGAAAAATTAACTCTAAATTATCCAAAACTGTTTTTTTTCTATATCTAAAAACGTAGTAAAATAGAATGTACAATCCATCTGAAAGCGCATATAACATACGAAATGGAAGAAGTGAAACTATCCATAAAAAAGGATAAATTAGTAAGTAGGTAAATAATTGCATAAATTGAGCTTAAATTTACTTTGTAAATATACTTTATTTAACTGAATTAGTTTCTTATAAATATGAATCTGCAAATGCTTATTGTCATTACAGCTAATGTTTTAGCGTCAATGCGTGGTTTTCGTGATTACACTTTTTTTCAGCAATATAAGTTTAGCATTAAGGCTATTAAAAGAGGTGAGAAAATACGTTTTTTTAGTTCAGGTTTTTTACATGTTGATTGGCAACACCTCTTGTTTAATATGTTGACATTCTATTTTTTTGCAAACATTGTGTTAGTTCAGTTAGGTGTTTTAAACTTTTATTTAATTTATATTTTTTCCTTATTATGTGGTAATTTATTATCATATTATTTTCATAAGAATGAACCCCATTATAATGCTGTTGGTGCTAGTGGTGCTGTTACTGGAATTGTCTATGCCGCTATTTTATTAAGTCCTGGAATGAAGATGTTTATTTATTTTATTCCTATACCAATTCCTTCTTATTTCGTTGGAGTAGGTTATTTGCTTTATTCAATTTATGGTATGAAAAATAAAACAGGTAATATTGGACATGACGCCCATTTTGGAGGAGCTGTTGGTGGTTATTTAATGGTATTAATTTTGGCTCCATGGGTGTTGGAATACCATATATGGATGGTTTTAATCTTAGCAGCACCCATTGCGCTGTTACTATATTTAAAATGGAAAAACAGAATTTAGTTACCTAGTAAAGCTTCAATTTTGTTGACTAATTCTGCACCTCTTAGTCTTGAGGCTATTAATTTACCCTTGTCATCAAGTATAAAAGTTGCAGGAATTGAAGAGATATTATATAACTGAGCAACAGGGTCTCTCCAAAATTTTAAATTTGAGACATTGTACCAAGAAAGTCTATCCTTTTCAATTGCATCGATCCAGCGTTGCTTTTGATCAGATCTGTCTAGAGACACACTAATAATTTCAAGACCCTTTTCATGATATTCATCATATAGTTTTACAAAGTTAGGGTTTTCAACTCTACATGGTTTACACCATGAAGCCCAAAAATCTAGGATTGTTACTTTACCAAGTATTTCATCTAAAGTAATCATTTCGCCAGTTGGAGTAGGAGCAGAAAAATTTGGTACTTTTGAACCAATATTTAATCCATCACTTTTAGATGCAATTGTGATTTTTTGTTTAATATTTTGAACTATTAATTTATTAGATTCTTTATTTAATAAATCTTGACTCATAGATTCAAGTACTAATTTGGCTAAATCAACATCAAATCCCTTTTGAGCTGTGACTCCGTCTAATAGCATTAAAGAAAAATCAGAATTCGGATTATCTATTAAAAAATCTAAACCAAAATTTTTCATTTTTTCTCTTAAAATTAAATTTTTTGATTGAAGTTCTTTTACAATTACTGGGTTATTACGATTAGTCATGTATTCTTGACGTAAATCGTTCATATTTGTAACAAGATTTTGATAACCTTCTTTATATTTTGTGAAAATTGAATTATTTTTTCCTCCAATAATTTCGGATTTTTGTATGCTGTCTTTAAAAATATTAGCAGTAATTTCACCAGATTCTAAGACTAGCGCAGATTGGCCTAAAACACCATCAATTGTTAAAATTCTCATCTCCGGCGCTTCAATAGTTCCTTTAAATTCAAAATATCCATTCGAAACTATTGCTGTATCGGTTACTCTTCCTTTTTGACCATTTTCGCTCATTTTTAAATATACACGAACACCATCTACAACACCTGTGGCTTTGCCTTTGATTGAGAACTCAAAATCTGATATTTTATTAGAGTTACAACTAACAATAAGCAATAATATCAAAGTTTTAAAAGGGAAATAGTTTTTAGACATTTTTTAAATTTTAAGCAAAAATAAATAAAAATTAATAACCTTAATGATTGTTATAATATTAATACTTTTGTAAAAATAATTATGAATAATCAAGATACCATTATTGCTTTAGCTACTCCATCTGGGGTAGGTGCTATTTCCATTTTGAGAATTTCTGGAACTGATGCCATAAGTATTTGTAATAATCTATTTAAATCTATTCACAATAAAAATTTATTAAATCAATCAACCCACAGCTTACATCTAGGTCATATTATTGATGGTTCTAGAGTTTTAGATGAAGTTTTGATTAGTTTGTTTAAAAATCCTCAATCTTATACAGGCGAGGATACTGTAGAAATTTCCTGCCATGGAAGTTATTATATTCAACAAGAAATTTTACAATTATTTATACGAAATGGTTGCAGGGCTGCTGAGCCTGGCGAGTTTACACTTCGTGCCTTTTTAAATGGAAAACTAGATTTAAGCCAAGCTGAGGCTGTAGCCGATTTAATAGCCAGTGATAGCGCTTCTGCTCATGAAATTGCCTTACAACAGATGAGAGGAGGTTTTAGTTCAGAAATTAAAGAGTTACGTGAGGAATTACTCAATTTCGCTTCACTCGTTGAATTAGAATTAGACTTTTCAGAGGAGGATGTGGCCTTTGCAGATCGTAAGCAGTTTGAACAACTAATTGAGAAAATTATAAGAGTATTGAAGCATCTTATTGATTCTTTCTCAACTGGAAACGTAATTAAAAATGGTGTTCCAATATCTATAATTGGTGCTCCAAATGTTGGTAAATCAACCCTTTTAAATACATTACTAAATGAAGATAAAGCTATTGTGAGTAATATTGCAGGAACCACTCGTGATGCTATTGAAGATGAATTAATTATTGATGGTATTAAGTTTCGTTTCATTGATACAGCAGGTATTCGTAACACCACTGATGTAGTTGAGTCTATAGGTATTGAAAAAACATATGAAAAAATGTCTCAATCAAAAGTTATTATACATTTAATAGACCCTACAACAATAACTAATTCTAATATCTCTAGTGTAACTAATAGTATCAATAGAACAAAAAACAAATATCCTAATAACGAGTATATTGTAGTTTTGAATAAAATGGATGTAGTAAATGACTCAAAGATATCAACTCTATTGCTTAAACTTAATCCCCTAAAAATAAGTGCAAAAAATGGTGATGGTATAGACAAACTTAAAGTTAAACTCTTAGATTTGATTAAAATAGGTAAGCTTAACAATAATGACACAATTATTACTAATGTCCGACATTATAATGCTTTACTTGAAGCTTTAAAAAATATAAAGAGTGTACAAAAAGGACTACTTTCAGGTGTTTCAGGTGACCTTTTAGCAATCGATATCCGTCAAGTTTTATATCATTTTGGATGTATTACAGGTGAAATTTCCACGGATGATTTGTTAGGAAATATTTTTTCTAATTTCTGTATCGGCAAGTAAATTATTAATGATTAATTAGTTATGAAAACATAATGAAAAAAATTATTGTAAATTGAAATTATGAAAAAGATAATACTATTTCTATTTATTCCACTTGTATCTTTTGGGCAAGAAATCAGTGTTGTATCAGTCGAAGATGGACCAGTAATTTTTTCACAGGAAACTATTGATTTTATTAATAGTTATGGATTTAGTGAAGGAAATATTGGAGATAGTCAAAAAATCTATGTTGATTTTGATAATGATGGTAATAAAGATATTATTTCAATGATTGCAGGTGACTCATATAACCCTTTTACACTATGCATATTTCTTTGGGATGATTCAGAGGGTAAATACATTGATAATCACGAATATTTAATGCTAACTCAGGGGGAGTCAATGTTATTCAATAATACCGTTGCAGATTTTAACTCTGACGGATTAAATGATGTCTATGTTGCAATTGAAAATTATCACGGTGATCCCGGACAACAGCCAGATTATTATCCTGAAAATTCATATTATATGCCTGGTCATTTATTTTTGAATAATGGACAGGGTTTTGATTCTCAATTTATAGACGATTCTACATATGGTGATGGAAGCTATCCAAAATTTTCGGATGGCTATGTCTTAGATATTGACGGAGACGGTAGTGTTGAGATTATCAATCCATCTATTAATGACCACCCAGAAAACACCCCTTTAAATAGCTATTTAGTTACGAGTTATGAAATTAACAGTAATAACGAAATTTCTTATTCATTTTTAATGCCCTGGGAAGATACCTTTGAAGCACAAGACATTAATGATGATACTTTTAATGTAAGAGCAGGAATTGTAAGGGATTATAACAACAGAACATATATTCAATATGTTGGATTTCAAGAAGACTTGACAAATGGGTGTAAGCGTTACTATCCTGAAGTAAGTATTTATGAAAAAGAACTAGATACTAATGGTCAGCCCATACTTTATGATAAATTTAGATTGGAAAGAAATCAGGAAATACAAAACTTCAATAGCTATGTATCAAGAGACTCGTTTTATATCGATGATTTAGATAATGACGGGAGTGAAGAAATCATTATACAAATGACAAATGATTGTGAAATGGGTGCTGGTTTAGCTGTGTTTGACAATGATGGAAATGAAATAACTGATTTATGGTTTGAAGATGGATATAACATGGGTAATGCAGCTAACGGGTTTCACTTTGTAGATTTAAATAATGATGACAAAAAAGACATTATAATGGTAAGCAACTACAGTGATAATTATAATGAAACAGTCCTATATTTGAATAATGGTGAAAAATTTGAAAAAAAGGTTATAGAGACAGACCACCAATGGAATTTCCCAGTAGACTCCAACGGAGATGGATATTATGAAATAATGACCTCAAGCAGCTCTAATTCAAAACTTTACTTTCTTGACTATTCTAATGCACTTGGAATTAGTGATTTTCAAACTGGTACAAAGATTTATCCAAATCCTTCATTTGATTACATTAATATTAGAGCTGACTCAAATCTAGTAGCTATTCTATATGACTTTCTTGGAAAAGAATTGATTAGAGAAAATGTAACAGATAAAATCGATATTAGCACTCTAGAAAAAGGAACATATATTCTAAATTTAACAGACGGTATTAATACCTCAACTCATAAAATAATTAAAGACTAAGAAATAATTTTTTGGTATCCCTAAAGTGTCCTACTTTTTTATAAAGTGCTATTTAACAGAAAAGGATAAGTTTATATGACTTTCTGTATCGGCAATTAAATTATTGATTTCAATTATTTATATAAATAAAACAAAAAATTTTAAATTTTGTAAATTATAGTTATGAACAGGTTTTTATTTCTTTTACTCATTATTCCTAAAGTCAATATTGCTCAAATAATACCTAATAATTCAGATTATAATCAAAATATAATTTGGGAAAGTGTTTTTACAGAGGGCAACGCAGGAAAAGTTAACAAGGGTTTAGTAGATTCTGACGGAAATTTAGCAGTTATCTTTATGCCAGATAATCAATCAAGAATACATAAAATTGATGGTCAAAACGGAGAACTAATATGGTCCATAACAATTAACAATACTGTAGGTTTTGGTATTACAGAAATTAATGATAATAACAGAGCTGATTATATAGTTAGTGGTGGATCAGGTAATACACAAGAGAGATGGATGGCAAGGCTAAATGGAGATAATGGGTCAATAATTTGGAGTCAGGATTATAACTCAAGCGGAAATTCATCAATGTTTGATGGTATAAGGACAACTATTGTAGGAGATGATGGATATATTTATGGTACAGGATTCATAGGCGGAGATGAGTCTGATACAATTTTTATTGTTTATGGAGGAAGTGCGATGACTATGAAAGTGAACCCATCAAATGGACAAGAAATTTGGACAGCAATCAATAGTCAAGCAGAATATGCAGTCTCAATTGTTGAATCTTCTAACGGAAATATATTTTACGGCTCAACTAATTATGATGGCAATCTAACTTTAACAAAGTTAAATAATAGTGGTAATGAATTATGGACACGTGATCTCTCTGGAACAGAGTCGATAATTCCTGCAGATTTGGATATACATAACGATATAATTTATTATGGTGGACACAGACAAAGAGAGGGTAATGGAGAGCCTTTTGACTATTCTTCTATCAAAATTGATTTAGAGGCAAATATATTATGGGCTAAACATTATGCAAATCCAAGAGGTTACGATTTAGAATATATTAGAAACGAGTTATACGGAATAAAGGTGTCAGATGGAGGGATTTATTTGTTTGGGGGTACTGGAGATGAAAATGAGTCATATTCTGCGGTTAATCCTCCTTTTGAATCGTCAGATATTTGGAACGGATGGGTTTTATTCACTGATTTTAACGGAAATATAATCAGAAGTGATGTTTTTTGCCACGAGGAAGTAAATACTGCCACGGAATATGGTGATTTAACAGAAAACGGCTTTGTAATATTTAACGACACCGATGCATTTGGTGATACTGAAGTTGGTGTAATGAAGATTTTCAATCCAAGTTTAACAAATAATAATTATAGTATCATAAACTCAATTAATTTATTTCCTAACCCATCGTCTGACTATATTAGAGTAAATAGTGATAAAGAATTGGAGATGGTTATTTTTGACTTACTTGGTAAAGAATTAATTCGAGAAAATATTTATGGCAGTTTCAATATTAGCTCATTAGAAAACGGAACATATATTTTCAATATAACAGATGGAGTATATACCTCAATACATAAAATAATTAAAGAATAAAATACAATATGAAAAAGCTAATTTTATTACTATTTATCCCAATACTTATTATTGTTTTCTTTTCTGAATATAATGCAAATGAAACTAAAAAAAAATTAGATGTAATTGAAAAAGAACTTGATGAGCAAATAAGAATTGTAAAAGAAAAAGACTCTCTAGAAAACGTAAAAAAATAAATCTATGTATGATATGAAAAAGCTAATACTATTTGTTCCAATTGTCTCTTTTGACCAAGGAGAAGTAATAAATTATTATGAAAACCGATCGGTTATGAATAAATCGAACCTTTTAGATGTAAAAGAACAATGAGAAGTTCTATGTTATTATGAAAATGGAGAAGATAAATATAGAGCAAATTATGTAGATGGAGTATTAACAAAAAACATAATGAAAAGATTAAACTTATTATTACTTCTAAGCTGTTTTGTAAGCTTTGGGCAAAATGATTGTCCTCCGTGTGAGATTATTGCAAATTCTGATATGGAGCCAACAATTGTTAAAAAAAAATGGGAAAACCTACAGAACAAAGAGTTAATTAAAATTAACACATTAACATCCTTACAATATCAAAATGATGATATTTATTGGCCATTCGTAGGTAGTCCTTGGTGGCTCGAAAATGGTTCAGATCCATGGACTAAAGAAGCTGTTTGGGGAAAAGATTATGTCAAACCTGATCTTAATTTTAGTTCATGTGTAAATGATAATTTGAGGTGGAAATGTGGATATTCTTATGTATTAAGATTACCAAAAAATTACGATACAAATACTAAATATCCATTAATTGTTTTCTTACATGGTGGAATTTACTCCAATGGAGATTCACTAAGTAGATTAGTAAATCTTATAAATGAATTTCACATGTCTGATAATGACAAATATATCATCGTAGCCCCTATAAAACTCGGGGTTGATTGGAGTGCAAAAAAGACACAAGATGTTATTTTAGATGTCAAATCTCACCTGAATATTATTGAAAGTAGAATCTATTTAACAGGGCTTAGTATGGGAGGGAGAGGTACATTTATAATCGCTTCTCAACTGCCTGATACTTTTGCAGCTATAATGCCTTTGAGTCCGCATCATCAGCCATATTCGTATATTCCTTTAAGTGATAAAATATCTTATTTACCAACTTTTTTACATCATAGTAAAAATGATAGGACTTCTAATTTTTCTATGGCTGAGTCAATGTATAAAAAACTTTCAGAAAATAATAAAAATGTAATATTTGATATTGGAGCTTCAGGCCATAGCGGTTGGAGTGAAATTTATTCCAGTAAAGATAATATGACTTGGCTTCTATCCTGGAAAAAACAATAATGGTACTTTACTTAAATAAAAAAAGTCTACTAAGTGTAGACTTTTAATTTATAATAAAGGATTTATTATTCCGTTTGAGACGCTAAATGAGTTTCAATTTGTGCATCAAGTCCTGACACATCCATCCAGTCCGAGAACATTACAACTTTTCCATCTTCATTGAATGCAACTACTGCATACCATTTATTATTTATAGTTGCTCCAGATTCTGTATGTGTCCCTGTCCAGGTTCCATAAATTCTAATTCCATTTGGTTCAGAAGTTGTTTCACCAACCTCTGAGTAGTATGATCCACTCCAAAAGGCTCCTTTGGAGTCAATACCTCCATCGCCTGGTAAAAATGTCAAATTATCAAATTCTGAAAAATATTGATCAGCAATACTTATCATTTCAGCCTTACCAAGTATTTTATTATCATTCCAAACTGGTGGACTCCATTTAACAGAATCAGCTAAATATTCAGCAATTAAACTACTATCCTCAGTTTCAAATCCTTTAACATGATGATCTAAAAATGCAGTATAATTTTTTTTAAATGTTTCTTTTTGTTCTTCAGACGGTTCAGTTAAATTTTTCTGACAGGACGTCATTGCAGCCATAGTGACTAGGCTTAAAAATAAATTTCTCATATTTAATTTAATTAGTTATTTATAATTGCAAAATACAATCATTAATATTTTTATCAAAAAAAAGCATCCTCTTTATTTAAGAGAATGCTTTTATAAATTTAAAATGATATTATTGTTTTATAATTTGTAATGTTTCAATCTTATCATTTGACTTAACTCTTATAAAATAAATTCCAGTATTTAGTTTGTTAAGATTAATTGTGTTATTTGTTATTGAATTTCTTTCAATTCTAATTACACTCTGACCAAGTTGATTAACAACTTCTATGTTGTCAATAGGTGCATTACCTTCAATACTTAAGATATCAACTACTGGATTAGGAAAAACCGAAAATAATCTAGAATCATAATCATCAACTGAAGCAGTAGTACCTGTGGTAAAACTCCATATACTTGATTCTGTAGAACTAAAACAATTATGAGTAACTATTTGCCAATAGTACGTAGTATTTTCACTTAAACCAGTAATGGTTTCACCATTTTCAAATGAGAATGTTGCTGGTGTAGAAAGTAAAGCATCTGTACCAAGCAATAGGTCGTAAAAAAGTCCAGCTTCATTTTCAACCCAAGTAAAAGCTAGTGCACCAGCTACTCCTGTTTCAGTAATACCAAGTGCTACATTTGTTGCTCCATCTTCGGGTCCAGGTGTTGTAACTGCACTTGGTGCAGCTATTGCAGTACAAGCAGCAGTTGTAAAACTAAATATTGTACCTGTTGTTGAACCCGCACAATTTGAAGCATCTACAGACCAATAGTAAGTTGTATTGGGCGCCCAAGTGTATATTAGGTTAACCAAATTATTATCGACTGTTAATGAACCAATACTTGGAAAACCGATTAGAGCAGTACTTAAGTTAAAAGTATAGCTGTCTACCTCAGATTCTTCAGCTGCAGCAGGCCATTCAAAATTAATAATATCATTTGCACCATAATTAATAACAACATCAGTTGCTTCGTCTAAAGGTAAAGTTGGTGTGCTTACTGAAACAGGTGCAGCAGCAGTACATTCTGTAACTTCAATATTGTCTATACCCCAATAATATCCCCAAGATCCAACATAGCGAAATCTGATTTGAACTTCGGGGTTGCCAGCTAAAGCTGAGATGTCAATTAAAGTTAATCCTTCAACTATTTGAGTAACAAGTGGAGGTCCGGATACCTCTGCTGGAAGTATGTAGCTAGTGAGTTCTGTCCATGTAGTTCCGTTATCAGTTGTTGCTTCAACATAACCAGACTCACTTGAATAATTTCTAAAATGATGATTAAATCTTAGCGTTAATTCTGAGTAGCCTGTTAAATCCATTACTGGGGATATCAGTGATGCATTTTGAGAACCAGCAGATCCAAAACCATCGCTATCAAGCAATGCATAAAGACCATCACATCCTCCACCAATCATTCCATCATCACCTCCATAAGCTGGAATACCAGTGTTTGCTGTATTTCCAATGACCCAGTCTCCAACGGTACCGAACTCTGTTGATGTAGTCCATCCATTTGGAAAGGTTGAACCTTCTGCCCCAGTTGAAAAATCTTCACTCAAAATCTGGGCATTTGAGAGAAAAGCGGCTAATATAAAAGCCAATAATGTAATTTTTTTCATAAGCGATAAATTAAATTGATTATAATTTGTACAAGTTATGAACCTTTTGACTGGAATCAAAAATTTTGGGTTTATATTTAATCATATTGATATATTTTCAATTTAATATTTCATTAATTTATTTTTTCTCAATTATATTGTATTATTTGTTAACTAATAAAAAAATGTAATTTTGTTTTTTTAAATTGCTTAATATTTACTTCAATACTTAAACTTATATGAAATCTTTATCAATTTTCCGTTTTATCACTTTTGCATTTATTATATCCCTTTTTATATATAATTGCAGTGGTGGCGACAGTGGAGGTAATTCCGATTCAACACCATCTCCAGCAACACTAAATGTTAGTACTACTAATTTGGTCTTCGGCGAGGTATTAGTTATGGATCATTCCGATTCACAAAATATTTCAATTGGTGGTTCAAATTTAATTGGATCTATTTCAGTATCATCAACTGACGGTTTTGAAATTTCATTAGACAATACTAATTTTACAAATCAATTGACTTTTTTAAATCCTCAATCAACTGTAATTTTTGTAAGATTTTCCCCTGCACAAGGAGATTTTGGAAATATTGAAGGTGATTTAATCATCCAATCTCCACAAGCTGAGAATGTAGTTGTTGAATTAAGTGGAATTGGATTATCAAACACCCCAACAATTAGTTCCAGTAATTCAAATGTTAGCTTTTCAGAGACTCAAATTTTTGAGCATTCAGAATCTTTCGGTGTTGTAGTGACTGGTCAAAATTTAACATCTGTAATTAACTTAGTTGTTGGTGAAAATTTTGAAATTTCTCTAGATAATTTAGATTTTACAAGTGAAATTAATATTCCTTTGGTTAGTGCAAATGGTGAAAATACTGTCTTTATAAGATTTAGTCCAACCGAAGTTGGAAATCATTCAACATCGCTAACCATGCAGAGTGATTTAGCACCAAATGTTGAAGTATCACTTTCAGGTTTTGGAGCACCGGTAGTTCATACATATGAGACTTTCCAAGATCAACCTTTAGGTTTTGGAGGTGGTTTTAGCCAATCTAATGTTCAAGTTTTTAATTTACACGAGGATCTTACTAATGTAAGTGAAATTAAAATGTTTTTACAAATTGACTGTCCATCCACAGGTTGTGATGATTGGGATCGCTTTGCAAATGTAAAAGTTAAGGATCCCAATAGTGATAGTTGGTTTGAAATAGGTCGTTACATTACACCATATTGGGTCGGAACACAACAACTTGATCGTGGGTTAGAATTTGATGTTACTGATTTTAAATCCTATTTAACGGGTTCTGTAGAGCTTAGAATTTATATTGAAAATTGGACAGCTAAAGCTGATTTGGTAACTATTGAATTTGACTACGTAGAGGGAACACCAGACTACCCATTTTACGCAGTTTCTGAAGTTTTAGGACTACACTCAAATTCAATTTCTGGTATACCTTATGGAGTTAGTCATAACTTAGATTTAGATAGATCCATTCAAATTCCTTCAAATGCTGAAAGTACTGAGCTGAGAACAGTTATTTCAGGATGGGGTCATGCAACACCAGGTGATTCAGACGGCAGACGATGTGCGGAGTGGTGTTATAGAACTCATGATGTTAAAATTAATGGATCTGCAGTCTTTCAACATTATATGGGTCCAATTGGCTGTGCTGCAAATCCGATTAATAATCAAAATCCTGGGAATTGGACTCCAGATAGGGCGGGTTGGTGTCCAGGTATGGTTGTCCCAGTTAGGAAAGATTATCTAGGTACAACTTACAGTGGTTCAAGTTTCACATTCGAATATGATTTAGAAGATTGGACAAGCGACGGAGCTGGCGGAAATGCATTCTATGCTACTTCTACTTATGTAGTTGTGAAAAGCTCAACTCCATTAACTACTCCCATAGTAAATTAGCTTTATTGTTTAAGTACCATTAGTTTAGCTCTATATCCGGTGGTTAATAACCATTGGCCAGAGCCTATTACACTGCTATTTTCATTTAAAACTTTAAGCTCTGCAGTGTTAGGGCTAGAGGTGCCCTCATTTAACGCATAAAATTCAATAGTATTAAGGCCTTCATTTAATTTTATGTCCAGTACATATCCAGAGTTACTTAGCCTAATATTTGGATGTATAGTTACTTTATTTAAAATTAATTTTATTCGATCCCCATCTTCATATTCGTGATCGCGACATATAATTCTAATAAATTTTGATTTTGTTTTAATATCTCCTAAATAATAATCTTTACTATACTTAGATACATCTTTTTTATTTTCGCTAAACGATTGATTTATTTCCCAGGTGGGGTCAACTACGTCACGCTGAGTTGTAATACCCCTTTCCTTTTTTGCGAAACCATCAATTGCAGGTATACCCATACTAATTTTAAAGCCTTTATTTGTGAGCCCTTTAATAGTTGACAAATTTAAAAGTTTTGATGCATTTTGGTCTTCTTTTTCTAGTTCTTTAGCCTTAATGCGAAGAGTTTGCTTAGCATTTTCAGTTTGAGAAAAACTATATTGTACAAAGAGGTTAAAAACTAAAAGAATAATAAATTTAGACATTATTTTTATTTCTTATCATTTGTAAAGATATAAACTTGAAACAAAATACATACCAAGTTGATTATTTCTCTAGCAAATTATTTACTTTTTATAACCTTAAGTTCTCATCATTTCATTAAATTGAATACTATAAATTATTTTAATTTTCCATGAAATATTCAAACATTAATTTAATCAAAGATTTAATCAAAGTTATTGGTAAGAAATTTTTGATAACTAATAAATGGAATCAACAGCCTTATTGTAAAGGTTGGAGATATGGAAAAGGAGATACCTTAGCCGTTACACTTCCTGGAACTTTATTAGAAATGTGGGATGTATTAGAAATATGTGTTTCAAATGATTTGATAATTATAATCCAAGGGGCAAATACCGGTTTGACGGGTGGTTCAACCCCATTTGGAAGTGATTATGATCGACCTATAATTATATTAAACACAATACGCATCAAAGATATTCATTTGATAAAAAATGGTAAGCAAATTATAGGCTTAGCAGGAAGTACTCTTTTTGATTTAACAAAACAGCTGGAGCCAATCGGTAGAGAACCACATTCAGTTATCGGTTCAACTTCAATAGGAGCCTCTATTATTGGAGGAATTTGTAACAACTCTGGAGGTTCTTTAGTACAAAGAGGTCCTGCTTACACAGAAATGGCATTATACGCCAGAGTAAATAAAAATGGCAAACTAGAATTAATTAACCAATTGGGTATAAATCTTGGTTTAAAGCCTAGGGAAATATTAAATAATTTACAATCTAAAAATTACTCAGAATCAGATTTTATTAAAACAAAAAATATTGCATCAGACGATCGATATCATGAAATAGTAAAAGATATTGATTCTAATACTCCTTCAAGGTTCAACTCTGATTCTAGACTATTATATGGTGCTTCGGGATCGGCTGGAAAAATCGCTGTTTTTGCTGTTAGACTGGACACTTATGAGATGTCAAAAAAATCTCAGGTGTTTTATCTAGGTTCGAACAATCCAGACGTATTTTTCAAAATTAGAAGGGATATTTTATCAAAATTCGAAAATCTACCAATTTCAGGGGATTATCTACATAGAGATTGTTACGACGCTGCAAAAAAATATAGCAAGGATACATTTATAGTTTTAGATAAATTAGGGACTACATTTCTTCCAACACTTTTTAAATTAAAACGTAAAGTAGATTTTATTTCAGCAAAAATGCTAATATTACCTAATAATCTTTCTGATAAGCTGATGCAATTCTTAAGTAATTTTTGGCCCAATCATTTACCGAAAAAAATGGAAAACTTTAGAGGATTATATGAACATCACTGGATTGTTGAGATGTCTGACAACGGAATTGATGAAGCTAGAATTTATTTTGATAGTTTTTTTAATCAGAATGAAGGTGATTTTTTTGAATGTAATCCTAAAGAAGGTGATAAAGCTATTTTACATAGGTTTACTGCTGCAAGTGCATTTGGACGATATTCTCTTTTAAATGAATCTAGAATAGGGGGGAACCTTTCCATGGATATTGCACTGCCCAGAAACCAAAAAAAATGGTTTGAGACTCTTCCTAAAGTAATAGACGACAAATTAGAAATGAAATTATACTATGGTCATTTATTTTGCCATGTATTGCATCACAATTACATTGTTAAAAAGAATGTAAACATAAAAAAATTAAAAGCAGAATTACTTGAATATTATGATTCATGTGGAGCCGAATATCCAGCAGAACATAACGTAGGCCATGAATATGCATGCAAAACTTCACTTTTAAATTTTTATAAAGAACTAGACCCAACAAACACGTTTAATCCAGGAATTGGACAGACATCCAAGAGAAAGTTTTGGAAATAAAGTTTGTTTTAATCTTTTATCTCAAAGATTATTTAATTTTTGACACAAGATTAACAAGTATTAGCATAGCTAATAATCCAATAATAAATATTATTGAAATAATGAGTTTCTGAGTTATTTCAGAACTTTCCAAAATATACATAATACATGTTGAGTCAATTATTAAAGCGCCTGTTATTATTAACAAATTTCTTGCTATAGTTGATACTTTCTCAATGTATTATATTCTGCATGGAGATTAGGGTTGAATTTAACTAATACTCCAGCGAGAATTAGAATCAATCCATTAATTAGAAATGCTATTGACATTTATCATATTTTGATGAAAATTTAAGAATGTTGAAATGAATTTAATTGTCAAATTAATTACTTTTGAAAAAAAATAATATGCAAAAAGATCTAGGACATTACCGAAAATCTTACAACAAAGGGACTTTGCTTGAAGATTCAATCCCAGATACACCATATGCTCTATTTGAGAAGTGGTTTTTAGAAGTTGATAATCACTTCAAAGGAATTGAAGTGAATGCAATGAATCTATCTACTATATCACTAGATGGTTACCCCAAAAACCGTGTTGTTTTGTTAAAGAAATTCAATTCCCAAGGATTTATTTTTTACACTAATTATGAAAGTAATAAAGGTAAATCAATTATTAAACACCCAAAAGTATGTTTATCTTTTCATTGGGAGGGAGCAGAGCGTCAAGTAATCATCAAAGGAAAAGCTGAAAAAATTTCATCCTCAGCTAGTGATTCCTATTTTAAATCACGTCCTCGTGGTAGTCAACTTGGTGCATATGTATCAAAGCAGAGCTCTGTGGTGAAAAATCGTTCTGAAATTGAAAATAGGTTGATTGAATTTGAGAAAAAATTTAGGGGTCAATCTATAGATCGTCCAGAATTTTGGGGTGGTTTTATTGTCAGGCCCACTGAGATAGAATTTTGGCAAGGACGCGAAAACCGTCTTCACGATAGAATACTTTATAAACTTGATGGAGATTTAAAGTGGTTAATTCAGCGTTTATCTCCTTAATTTAACAACTAATGTTTTTAATTATATATTTTAGCCATGAATTGTTTTATTTTGTCCTAGTCCTTTCACAATGATGGCTTCATGCTCAAGAAGTGCTTTCCACTTTTCATCGACAAGGTTGCGTTCTCCATATTGCCTAGCAAAATTCAGAAACATTGTATAATGATGAGCCTCACTAATCATAAGCTTTTTATAAAATTTCGCTAACTTTTTATCTCTTAAATTTTCTGATAATAACCTAAATCTTTCGCAACTTCTAGCTTCTATTAAAGCTGCATAAAGAAGACGATGAATAAGCTGTGTTGTTCTACTACCTCCTTTTGGAAAAAATTTCAGAAGTGAAGTAACGTAGTTATCTTTACGATCTCTGCCTAGTATCATTCCCCTGTCAATTATTAAATCATAAACCATTTTAAAATGGCTAATTTCTTCTTCTGCCAAGACAATCATTTCTTTGACAAGATCAGTATACTCTGGAAAACTCACGATTAATGAAATTGCAGTACTTGCAGCCTTTTGCTCACAAAAAGCGTGATCAGTAAGTATATCATCAATATTCATTTCTGCAATATTGACCCAACGGGGATCGGTCGGTAGTTTTAATCCTAACATGATCTATAAATCTAAATTGAAGGTTTTTTTTAAAATTTCAACTGAAGGGTTTTTCTTTTTTAATTTAGCATATTTTTCCTCAGCTGTATACGAAAAGTCTTTTTCCATTTTTTCGTTAATAGATATATCAAGTTTTATATCGTAATTGTTTAGCGATTTTCGAAGAAATTTTAGTAAATCTGTTTGTTGATTTTCAACTTCAATTTTATTGGTTGAATTTGGGAATTCAAGACATATAAAATGTACATCTTT
>CABXZJ010000007.1:12500-39805 GCA_902516685.1 uncultured Formosa sp. | reverse complement strand
TTGGTGACTGTGAAATTGTGTTTACACGAACTTTTTTATCACGTCCAAAAAAGTAACCAAAACTGCGGGCAATACTCTCTAAATATGCTTTATTATCTGCCATATCATTATAGTCAGGAAAGACACGTTGTGCAGCCATGTATGATAGTGCAACTATGCTACCCCACTTGTTCATTGCATCAGCTTTATAAAGAGTTTGCATAACTTTGTGAAAGGACATCGCAGATACATCAGTGCCCTTTTGAGTCCAATCATATTTCTGATCAGTGTAAGGTCTACCTTTTCTAACATTTACTGACATGCCTATAGAGTGTAGAATAAAATCTAATTTTCCTCCCAAAATTTCAACAGATTGTTCCACTAAATTTTGTAAATCTTCCAAAGAAGTAGCATCAGCAGGAATCACTTTTGCTCCAGTTTTTTTTGACAAATCATTAATAGTGCCCATGCGCATTGCAATAGGAGCATTTGTCAAGACAAACTTGCCTCCCTCTTCGTGGACTCTTTCAGCTGTAATCCAAGCAATCGAATTTGGATCTAAAGCACCAAAAATTATACCTCTTTTACCTTTAAGTAGTTGATTTGACATGTTCACTTTTTTAGTTGGTTTGATTATTTAAACAAATATAATACTAATTCAATAACTGTTGTGCATGTGCCCTAGCGGATTGTGAAATTTGTTTTCCATCCAACATTTGAGCAATTTCTTTGACACGCTCTTCATTGTCTAAAAGCTTTAATTGAGTAATAGTAGTAGTATCATTTTCTGTCTTAAAAACTTTAAAGTGATAATCACCTTTTGCTGCAATTTGTGGCAAATGAGTGATAGTAAATACTTGCATATAATGACTCATTTCCTGCATGATAGATGCAATTTTATTTGAAATTTCTCCAGAAATCCCAGTATCAATTTCATCAAACATAATGGTGGGTAATTGCTGATGTTTTGATAAAATATACTTAACAGCTAGCATAATTCTTGAAAGCTCTCCTCCAGAGACTCCTTTCTTAAGTGGTAAAAATGAGCCACCCTTGTTAGATTTTAACTCAAAAGAAAGTAAGTCTTTTCCGTTATTTAGAAAGTCAGCTGATGGGGTAATTTTAATTTTAAACTTTGCATGAGGCATTCCAAGTGAATGTAAAAGTACATCAAGTTTAGACTCGAGCTTTGATAAAATAGATAAACGCTTTTTTGAAATCTCACTAGAGTAATTATTTAATTTTATTAAATTCTGATCTAAGTTGGTATTTAATTCATCTAACCGTTTATCAAAACCTGAAATTATTGATGTTTTTTCTTTTAATACTTTAAAGACTATATTTAAATCTTTAATGGATCCTACATTATGTTTTGTGAATAAATTATGAATTAATTTTAGCTTAGATTCAACTTCACTTAAACGGCTTGGGTTGGATTCTAAATTATCTAACTTAAATTCAATTTCACTAAAAATATCATCTAATTCAATGGAAATACTTTCAACTCTCTCTGAAATTGGAAGATACTCAATGGATGTATTACATAGCTTCGCCATTCGTTTTTTTAATTCTATTAATTGAACATTAAGCCCTATTTCATCATTGTCTAAAATTTGTTTAGCTTGGAACAATTCAGTTTGTATTAAATCAACATTAGAAAGGGAATTGTACTCAGATTCTAATAATTCAAAATCAATATCAAGCACATTAGACTCTATTAATTCGTTTAATAAAAAACTATGATAATCAAATTCATTAATTGAGCTTTGTTTCTCCAGTTTTAGATTTTCAATATCTTTTTTTAGCTTCTTGTGTTTGAATAAGCAATTACCATAATTATTTAGATTAGATTTAGTTTTAGCTAATGCATCAACAATATCAAATTGGTAAGAATCTGTTGTAATTGAAAGTGTTTCATTTTGTGAATGGATATCAATTAATAAAGAACCAAGTTCTGAAAGAATTGTAAGTTTAACAGGTGAATCATTTACGAAAGCTCTTGATTTTCCTGACGGTAATATTTCTCTTCTAATTATAGTTTCTGAGTCATATTCCAAATCATACTTGTCAAAAAATGTTTGTAGACTGTAAAAATTTATATCAAAAATGCATTCAATAATACTTTTCTTGTTAGGATCTTTGATGTTTGATAAATCTATTCGTTTTCCCAAAACTAAAGATAAACCTCCTAATAAAATTGATTTACCAGCACCTGTCTCTCCCGTAATTGTAGTCAATCCAGACTTAAAGTCTACTTTAAGGTCTTCAATTAGAGCATAATTTTTTATATGTAGTTTAGTCAACAAAGCTTAAAATTTAATTTTTTGCCACTTTTTTGAATGAATCGGAGCCACCTTATTGAGTGTAGAAACTAAATCTGTGATTTTAACACTGGGTCCTGAACTAAAAATATCAGTAATCTCATTAGCTTTTGCATCAAAAAATACGCGTGAAATAAATGAATTAGGCCTACGATTGTGTAAATTTTGAAAATTATTTATCGTCCTTCCAATTGCAATTTTGCTATCCTTTACATTGGTTGACATCAAATCTAATCCCAATCGATGGTACTGATATAATACCAGACGGTATTCACTATATGTTTGAGAAAGTATTTGATCAATTAAAACTCTTCGAGTCTGGTCACCACCTTTTGGTGGGTCCCATCCAATTGAATTTCCACGCTGAGAGTAATTAGCAATATCTCGGGCTTGCTCATAGTAGCTTTGACCACCATTAAGTTCAAATGAATCAGCATCCATTCCTAAAATCATGTAAACATGAAAGGCAATTACAGAAATTAAATTAGATTCAAATTGCTGTTCACTGAAATTTAAGTTTTGATATTCCAAATACTTAAAATTAAAATCTTTATCATTAAAATTATAAACTGTTGTGCTGTAACTGGAGTTGTGAACAGGCCTGGCAGATTGCACTTGAATGGATGCTTGAAAGCTATCAGACGAATAATTTTGAATTGTTATAAACATACTACAATCGATACGTTCTTGGTTTTTAAATATCATTTTCGTCCAACGAGTGTTATTCACGAACTCCGAAAGTTGTTTTTCAAGAGTTTTAAAAACTTGTACATTTTCATTGCCAGTTTGTTGTGCATTTACTACTAAATTACAATTAAGTTCTTGTGCATTAACAAAATTAATAAATGTCAAAAAGATTGAAAAAAATATATATTTACTCATATGTCCTCTTTACAATTTCATCAATTATATCATCAGCAACTTTTGCTTTAGATTTTAATTGAAATTCTATTTGATTTAATTCTTTATCAATGATAGTAATTTTATTGGTTGCCACTCCAAAACCTGCTCCTAAATCTCTTAAAGAATTTAAAATAACTAAATCTAAATTCTTAGATTTTAATTTTTTTATTGCATTTGTTATTTCATTATCACTCTCTAAAGCAAATCCGACTAAAAATTGCTTTTCTTTTATCGAACCGATAGAGGCTAAAATATCTTCAGTTTTCTCCAACACTAAAGATAGCGAGTCAGAATTCTTTTTTATTTTAGATAAAGATATTTTTTTTGGTCTAAAATCTGCGACTGCAGCTGACAAAATTGCTATATCAACAGAGCTAAAATGTTTATGGACTACATCATACATTTCTTTTGTACTGATTACAGGAATAGTTTTAACTGAACTGTAATCTGATTTAAAATGTGTTGGGCCATTTACCAAAATAACCTGAGCTCCTTGCCTTGCTGCGCTGTTTGACAGTTCTATACCCATCTTTCCTGAAGAATGATTCCCAATAAAGCGAACTGGATCAATAGATTCATATGTTGGGCCTGCGGTAATTAGTATTTTTTTACCATATAGTGGTAATCCGTTCAAAACATGTTTTTCTATTGTATTTAAAATAGCTTTAGGCTCAGCCATTCGCCCCATACCAAAAAGACCACTGGCTAATTCACCATGTTCTGCAGGAATTAAAATATTTCCATATGATTGGAGTGTTTTTAATGATTTTTGAGTTGAAGAATGTTTGTACATATCTAAATCCATTGCAGGTGCAAAATATACTGGACATTTGGCAGATAAATATGTAGCAACTAAAAAATTATCACTATTACCACTTACCATTTTGGAAAGTGTATTTGCCGTTGCAGGAGCAATAACAAACAAATCAGCCCAAAGACCTAATTCAACGTGATTATTCCAAATAGCGTTCTCTTCATCAGTATCCGTAAATTCAGAAATTACAGGACTGTTTGATAGGGTTGATAGGGTTAATGGGGTGACAAAATCTTTGGCTGCAGGAGTCATTATAACTCTGACGTCTGCACCAGCTTTAATAAATAATCGGACTAATAAAGCGGATTTATAAGCGGCAATACCAGCTGTAATACCAAGAATGATATGTTTACCACTTAAAATAGACATTTTATTTTTTAAGAATCATCAGATGGTCTTCTATGATGAATTTTATTATCTAACCATTCTTGAACAGCTATCGCGTGGGGTTTTGGTAGACGTTCATAAAATTTGGAAACTTCTATTTGCTCTTTATTTTCAAAAACTTCTTCCAAGCTGTCGTTGTAAGTTGCAAATTCTTCAAGCTTATCTATTAATTCTTTTCGAATATCAGTGTTTATTTGCTCAGCACGCTTTGAAATAGCAGATATTGCTTCGTATATATTTTCTGTAGGTGCATCGATTTTATTACGATTATAAGTAACTGATGTCAGTGGTGCTTTAACTTTTTTTAAATCCATAGTTCTTAACTTTTTGATATTAAATTATTTTTAATGTTTTGTAATTCCTCATGCATAAGAGATAATTTATTAATGTATTTTGTTTGAGGAAAGTTACGAATAAGACTTCTATAATATTTAAGAGCTTTTTCAGTTCTTTCATCTTTCTTTCTTTCAACGCTGTTGATTGCCAATTTATAAGCAGAATCAAACTTGTAATACAAAGCATCTTCCTTAAAGACAGAGCCTGGATAAGAATCAAGGAAATTATTAAAAGCAGTTATAGCAGAATTATAATCTCTGTGAAATGGGCCTGTTTTATTGTATTGTAATGCAATTTCATAAGCTTTTCTCTCCAGCCTCAAATCCAATTCTTGAACTAGAGAATTAGCCTTTTCAAAATATTTTGATTCTGGAAATCGATTTATAAACTCTTGCAGTTTTTCAATAGCATCATTAGTCTCTGTTTGATCTTTAGAAAATAAGGGAGCTAAATAATAATAACTTTCAGCACCTAAATATGCAATCTCATCAACTCGTTCGCTTTTAGGGTATGACTCAACAAATTGTTCCATTTTATAGTTAGCAGTATAAAAATCTTGAGTTTCATAATATGCTTTGGAATGCATGTACATTAATTTTTCTGCTTGCGGTTTACCACGATATTTTGGTACGATTTGTAAAAAAATTCTATTTGCTTTGTCAAATTTACCATTTTCATAAAGCTCTGTACCCATTTTAAATTTAGCAGAAATGTCTTCATCTTTAAGCACACGCTGGTATTCACTACAGTAGCAAAATAAAATTGATAAACTCAGAACAAATAATTTATATCTCATATTATTCTAAAATGCGAACAAAAATACATTTTTTTAACGGATAATAAAAAACTAATATTATTACAAGGCCCTATTAATATTTAACGATTTTAAGGTATTTATAATTTTTAATTTCAATTCATGTGATGTTGAAACCAATGGTAATCGAACATTATCATTGCAAAAATCTAACTGATTAAGAACAGTTTTAATTCCTGCAGGATTATTTTCTTCAAAAATAAGTTTAATAAGTGGTAATAAACGCTCCTCAATCAACTTGGCTTTTTTTCGTTTACCTTTCAGTCCATATTGGATCATTTTTGAAAAGTCATTCACTAAAGCTTGTCCAATAACCGAAATAACTCCTGCGCCACCTTCCAAAACAACATCTAAAACCAAATCATCATCTCCAGAAATTACCAAAAAGTCATCGGGTTTATTTTTAAGTAATAGACTATATTGAGATGGATCATTTCCTGCCTCTTTGATTGCAATGATATTTTTAACTTCCCTTGCTAGTTTTAGCACTGTCTCAGGCTCCATATTTTTCGCTGTTCGCCCAGGAACATTGTATAAAATTAGAGGAACTGAAGTGGCTTCAGCAACAGCCTTAAAATGTTGATAAAACCCTTCTTGGGTAGGCTTATTATAATAAGGAGACACAGATAATACAGCTGTAAATAAAGACAAATCTGTATTTTTTAATTCATCAATAACAGCTGCAGTATTATTACCCCCAATTCCGATAACCATTGGCAAACGTCCATTGTTAACTTTCGATGTGGTTTTTATAATATCATTTTTCTCATTGTTGGTAATTGTTGCGCTTTCTCCAGTTGTTCCACTTATTACCAAATAATCTGCACCATTATTGATATTAAACTCTACAATTTTTGCTAATGCTTTGTGGTCTACATTTCCATTGTCTTTAAATGGTGTAATTAATGCAACCCCCATACCTATTAATGCATTCATTTAAATTTTTTTGAGAGTTTTTAGATATTTTATGAGTTCGATTTTAAAAGTATTGATATCCTTTGGATTAATATCTAAAATCAAGTCGTGTAAGCGTTTATCTTCTGAAGACAACCCAACTTTAAGGTTTGCTTTAGACATGGCTGTAACGATATTTAACTCGTAAGAATTCGGCTTGTAATAGCTTATGAGCATATCAAAATGAAAATTTACAAATTCGTTCACCTCATAATTTTTATAATGACCTAACCAGTCAAAATTATCTCCACTGTAAAATGCATCCCAGCTATTTGGTTTATTTGATTCAGAGTCTATTAATGAAATAAATTTTAAACTATTTATGCTTAAACCCAAGTCAGTAAACATTAGTTTAAAAAAATCGTAATCGTGAAAAATATTATAATCAAAAATTATTCCAACAGATTGTATTCTTCCTGATTTAAAATTTTTTGTCCTAGAATTTAAGACTGTCGTCAAAAATTTTTGAGAAGTTTTCGCTTTAATTCGTTTAAAAAACATGTACCTTTAATCTAAAACAAAGTTAATATAAATGAGGCTTAATTTCATTAAAATCCTTATTCTAATTTTTTTGTTTTCGTCTTGTAACCAAGCCGATGGCATTAAAAAATTCAAAGGAGAGAAAATTTCCATAAGTGAGTATTTGAATCCAAAATCTGAAATTAATGATTTTATAAAACCCTACAAAAAGAATTTAAAAAACTCTATGAACGAGTTTTTGTGTTATTCAACTGAAACTCATGAAAAATCAGATGGCGAATTAAATACTGCAATCGGAAATATGATAGCTGATGCTGTTTTTGAATTCACATCACCAATTATAAAACAACAATATAATTTAAATCTAGATATAGTATTACTAAATCATGGTGGTATTAGAGCACCCTTACCAAAAGGTCCAGTACTTAAAGAAACCGCATTCAATATCATGCCATTTGAAAATAAAGTTATTATTGCACAAATACGTGGTTCAGTTATATTGGATATGATTAATTATTTATCCTCCTCTAAAATTGCTCATCCAATTTCGGGAATGAAAATTCAAATTTCAAGAAAAGGTGTTCTTGAGAAACTAAGTATACAAGGACAGACAATAGATAGTAATAAAATCTACAACGTTGCCACAAGTGATTACCTATTTAATGGAGGGGACAGAATGGATTTTTTTAAAAAAAGTGATACATTTCACAAACAAAACTATAAAATTAGATCTATTTTAATTGACTATTTTACTACAAAAGACACATTAAAACTTAAACGGGATTCACGCTTTAAATACACAAAATAGTTATGAAAAGAAGAACATTTGTGAAAAATACAGCAGCTTCAGCAACATTTGTTTCTATAGGGGGATTACAGCTGTCGTGTAAGAAAATAAATTCTACAAATATTACTATTTTACATACAAATGATGTCCACAGCCATATAGAACCATTTGGCAAAAATAGTGGAGAAAATGCAAATAAAGGTGGGGTTGCAAGAAGAGCAACAATTATTGATAAATTACGTCGGGAAAACGCTAACACCCTACTTTTAGATGCAGGAGATATATTCCAAGGGACCCCTTATTTTAATTACTTTGGTGGAGAACTGGAATTTAAGCTCATGAGTATGTTAAAATATGATGCCGCTACAATAGGAAATCACGATTTCGACAACGGTATCGAGGGACTTTACAATATGTTACCCCATGCTAAATTTGATTTTTTATCTGCTAATTACGATTTTAAAAATACAATAATGAATACTCATGTAAAACCATATAAAATTTTTAATAAAAATGGAATAAAAATTGGAGTTTTCGGTCTTGGTGTTGAGTTAAAAGGTCTTGTTGATACAAAAGCTTATAAAGAAACTAATTATATGGACCCAATCGAAATTTCTCAAGATATGAGTCGAATTCTTAAAATAGAAAAAGGTTGTGATTTAGTAATATGTTTATCACATTTAGGCTATGATTACAAAAATTCTTCAAAAATTTCAGATTTAAAATTAGCAAGATCAACAAAAAATATTGATCTTATTATAGGGGGTCACACTCACACTTTTTTAAACAAACCAACACAAGAAATAAATGTTGAGGGCAAGACTGTGCTTGTGAATCAAGTGGGGTGTTTTGGACTATATCTAGGAAGAATAGATTTTTATTTAGAATCCCAAAATAAGTTTTACAAAAGTGAAATTATTACTGTTTAATTTTATCTAAAAAAGTCTTTTCTGTTAGAATAGGAATATTTAAAATTTCTGCTTTTTGGCGTTTACTCGGCCCCATATTAGCTCCAGCAACTACATAGGATGTTTTAGAAGAGATAGAGCTTACCAACTTACCACCGTTGTTTTCAATTAATTTTTTAAGTTGATTTCTAGTAACCTTCTCATAAACACCTGATAGAACAACTCGATCTCCGTTTAAAACTGTAGTTTGATTAGCTAACACTTCATCTGAAAGACTAAATTGAACCCCGTAACTATATAGCCTTGACACTAACCTTACACACCTTTCATCTCGAAAAAAGTCATAGACACTTTGCGCAATTTTTATTCCAATTTCATCAACAGCTTCTAAGTTTTCAATACTGGCATCTGACATGGCACCTATATTCTTATAGTGCTTGGCAAGGGTTTTAGCAACCGTTTCCCCTACATAACGTATTCCTAAACCAAATAATACTCTCTCAAATGGAATTTCCTTAGATTTTTCAATACCATTAATCAAATTTTCTGCACTTTTATTCGCAATACCTTCCAATGGTAATACATCTTCAATTTTTAAGTTGTATAAATCTGCAATATCATTTATGAGCCCAGAACTAACCAATAAAGCAACAGTTTCACCACCAAGACCTTCAATATCTAAGGCTTTTCTAGAAATATAATGCTGAATACGGCCTGTAATTTGAGGAGGACATCCATCTATATTAGGACAGTAATGTTGTGCCTCTCCTTTGATTCTTGATAATGATGTCTGACATTCTGGACATTCAGATATATATATAGTTTTCAACGAATTATGAGGGCGTTTCGAATAATCAACCTCAATAATTTTTGGGATAATCTCCCCCCCCTTTTCAACAAAAACTGTATCTCCAAGTCGAACATCTAATTTAACTATTTGATCTGCGTTGTGTAATGAAGCTCGCTTTACTATGGTACCACCAAGTTCCACTGGATTAAGATTAGCTACAGGCGTAATTGCTCCTGTACGACCTACCTGGAATGAGATATTATTTAGTATTGTAGAAGTTCGCTCTGATTTAAATTTATAAGCTATGGCCCAACGTGGGGATTTGGCTGTGTAGCCTAACTCAGATTGTTGCTCTAAGTTATTTACTTTGATTACAATTCCATCAATTTCATAAGGTAAATTATGGCGTTTGTAATCCCAATCTTCAACAAACTTAATAACTTCGTCAATAGAATTTAAACATCGGGCTTCAACTGGAACTTTAAAACCCCATGAACGAGCTTTATTTAAATTGTCAAATTGAGATTTTATCCCTGTATTATCTCCTACTATGTTATATAATAAACACTCTAAGGGCCGTTTAGCAACCTCACTGCTATCCTGTAACTTCAAACTTCCAGAAGCTGTATTCCTAGGATTTTTGTATGGTTCGTCTCCATTGGAAATACGTTCTTTATTCATTGATTCAAAACCTTTAATGGGTAAAATGATTTCACCACGAATTTCAAAATTATCAGGATAATTTCCTTTAAGTTTTAGAGGTACAGACTTTATTGTTTTAATATTTTCCGTAACATCATCTCCTTGAGTTCCATCTCCTCGAGTCAATGCTTGAAAAAGAAAACCGTCTTTGTAGGTAATACTGATAGAAGCACCGTCGTATTTTAATTCACAAGTATAGTTGATTGGATCATCAATTAATTTCTTAATTCGCTTTTCCCAATCTAATAAATCGTCTTTAGAGTATGAATTATCCAGTGAATACATGCGCTGATTGTGATTAACAGTTTGAAAGTTTTTCGTAACGGAACCACCTACACGCTGGGTTGGAGAGTTTGAATCTTTAAGTTCAGGATATTGAGATTCTAAAACCTGAAGTTGCTTTAACTTCATATCAAAATCAAAATCTGATATGCAAGGTTTATCAAGAACGTAATAATTATAATTATGATTCCTTAACTCCTTTTGAAGTTGAATAATTAACTCTTTATCAGACATTCTACTAAATTACTAAATTCATATAAAAAAGGTGGTAAAAATTAGTTAATAAGTATTATTTTTTCTCAATTTTTACCATGCGATCTTTACCAAAACTATCTTTTTTTAAAACTAAATTTTTAAAATCTGAACAACCATAAAGTTGAATAATATCTAGCCCATAAGATTCATTTATTTCTAAAAAACATAAACCATTTAAATTTAAAATTAAGGATATTATTTTTTTAATAGCATCATAAAAAATTAAAGGAGAATTATCATCCACAAATAATGCTAAATGAGGTTCAAAATCTGTAACATTTTGAGCCATTTTAAATTCTTCTTTTTTACAAATATATGGAGGATTAGAAATTACAATATCAAAGTCTTTGTGTGGTGAGTTGAAATTTAATATATCGCCTTTAAAAAAAGTAATGTCAACTTGGTTTTTTTGAGCATTAGCACGAGCAACTTTCAAAGCTTCAAAACTAATATCCATAGCATAGACGTGAGCATTTGGAAATTCCTTCGCCAGGGTTATTGCTACACATCCAGAACCTGTTCCCAATTCCAAAATTCTTAAGCTTTTGGATTTATTGTAATGCTTAAGTACCCACGCAACAAGCTCCTCAGTTTCTGGACGAGGAATTAGAACTGACGGAGTAACTAAAAATTCTAAACCAAAAAAACAACTTGTCCCTAATATATACTGGATTGGCTCATTTTGTTGTAGCCTAATTAATACACTTTCAAATGATTTGAATAATGTCTCCAAAACTTGCATTTCATAATTCAATACTATTTGGTGAGGTTTCAAATTAAGATAAGTTTCACACAGTATTAAAAAAAAACTTTGTCGCTCTGATTTAGAATATAATTTTAATTCATTGTGGAAATAATTTTTTAATTCTTTTAATTTCATACCAATATTTTTTAAGATCGATATTTCGTAGTTATGGCGCCCGGTATTAACAATTAGTAATTTATCAAATTTAAACCATTGCAATTGTACAATTTTGAAATATCAGAATCATTTTAAGCTATACATATTAAATGAATATCTATTTCAGTAAGAACTAATTTTATAAGAATCTCAAGCTCTTTGTTATCTTTTTTTATTTTTTCTGATTAAGATTGTCGACATAATCCCAATAAATCTTATTTTTATAGTTCCGAATATACACATAATAACATGTAAATAAAATTTAAGATTAATTCACATTCAAAGTACATAAAACGTTGTATAAAAATTGCCGAAAAGGGATTGGGAAGCACTGCACCAAATCCAATGGTCGGATGTGTAATTGTAATGAATGATAAAATTATTGGAGAAGGTTATACAAGTCCCCACGGAGGAGCTCATGCAGAGGTAAATGCTATAGAAGCTGTTTCGGATAAATCACAATTAAAATATTCAACTCTTTATGTAACTTTAGAACCTTGCTCGCACCACGGAAAAACTCCTCCTTGTTGTGATTTGATTATTAGCCATAAAATTCCCAATATAGTTATTGGATGTATAGATTCTAACAAAAAAGTTTGTGGCAAAGGAGTTACAAAACTCAAAGCCAACGGATGTAATGTTATTTTGGGTGTTGAAAAAAAGTTATGTAGACAACACCACAAAAGGTTTCTTACGTATCATGAAAAAAATCGACCTTACATAATACTAAAATGGGCTAAAACAAAAAATGGATTTATCTCACCGAATAAAAACAAATTAAAAAAACCTAATTGGATTACTGGAAAGTTATCACGTAAATTAGTTCATAAATGGCGAGCTGAAGAACAAGCAATTCTTGTGGGTGCAAATACTGTAATATCAGATAACCCATTTCTCACAACAAGAAATATTTTAGGTAAAAACCCAATTCGAATTGTGGTATCAACAAGAAAGAATATTTCAAAAAATTATAATGTATTTAACAATGATTCCAAGACTATTCTTTTGGATTTAAGTGAATTAGATAAAGAATTGCCTCTTGGCATGGAAATATGTAAAAAACTCTACAACCTTAACATTACTTCAGTGATTATTGAGGGGGGGACAAAAACTTTAAACCACTTCATAAAAGAAAATTTATGGGACGAAGCTAGAGTTTTTGAAGGAAATGAAGAATTTGATTCAGGAATTAAAGCACCTAATTTGGATATTTCTGAAGCTGAGTGCGAAAAAATTGATAATGACCGTTTATGGATTTTAGATAATAAATAGATTAATAATTGAAAAAATAAAGTTTAAAACAATAATTTTATTTTATTGGTTCTAAAAATGGATTTCGGCTTTAATACTTAAACGATTAATATTGCAGTTTATCTAAAAAAGTTTGTGGGCAACGAGATACTAAACGGGTTTTTGAATCCATAAAAACTAACTTTGAATAAGCTGTAGTAATCAATTCTTTTTCATTTTTGTAAATCTCGTAATCAAACTCTATTGACACTTTAGGTGGCTTAACTAAAGAGGTTTTTATAAATAATATATCATCATAAAATGCTGGTTTAGAATATATTATATTCAATATAACTACTGGAAGCATTATCCCATTCTTTTCCATATCCTTGTAGGAAAACCCAAGTGAGTTCAGCCAATCAATTCGACCAATTTCTAAATATTGAGCGTAATTTCCGTGGTAAACAATTCCCATTTGGTCGGTTTCGCCATAACGAACTTTAACTTTAGTTGTGTGATTGATCATAAAAAAAAGCATATATTTAGTTGGTAAAAAATAAACCAAAAAAAAATAAAATTCACGTAATTTTAATTTTTTTTTTTGAAATTTTGTTCACATATTTGTGATGACAAAAAAATTATTTATCAAACCCCAGGATATTTAATTATTTGACCACTAACTAACTAAAAGTATCACCCAAAAATGAATAACACTGCGGAATCGGTATGGACCAACTGCTTATCTTTTATCAAAGATAACATCCAACCGCAGGCCTACAAAACATGGTTTGAACCTATCTTAGCTATAAAATTATCAAACCAGTCTTTAAGTATACAAGTTCCAAGTAAATTTTTTTATGAGTGGCTCGAAGAACACTATGTAAAGATATTAAAGGTTGCTTTGACTAAAGAGCTTGGTGAACATGCTAAATTGGTTTACATTATAAAAATGGAAAATACTTATGGAAATAAGCAACCTTTTACAGAAAAGATTCCTAGCTCAAATAGATCCACTATCAAGTCACAACAGGCTGATATTCCTCTGAAAAATAAAAATCCGGAATTAAAAAATCCTTTCGTTATTCCTGGAATTAGAAATGTAAAAATTGAATCACAACTAAACCCCATTTATACTTTCGAAAATTTTCTTGAAGGTGATTCTAACCGATTGGCCAGAAATGCCGGTATAGCAGTTGCAAATAAACCTGGTGGTACTTCTTTCAATCCATTACTAATATTTGGAGGGGTTGGCCTTGGTAAGACTCATTTAGCTCACGCAATCGGAGTTGATATTAAGGATAAATATCCTGAGAAGACAGTTCTATATATCTCCGCTGAGAAATTTACACAGCAATATATAGAATCTGTGAAAAAAAATAACAGAAACGATTTCATTCATTTTTACCAAATAATTGATATTTTAATTATTGATGATGTTCAATTTTTATCTGGAAAATCTGGAACACAGGATGTGTTTTTTCATATTTTTAACCACTTACATCAAAACGGGAAACAAGTTATTTTAACAAGCGATAAGGCCCCTGTTGATATGCAAGATATTGAACAAAGATTATTATCAAGGTTCAAATGGGGTCTCTCTGCTGAACTCCAAAAACCTAATTTTGAAACACGTGTTTCTATTGTGCAAAATAAGTTATTCAGAGATGGTGTTGAAATGTCTCAGGATATCATTGAATACATTGCCAAAAACATAAAAACAAATATTAGAGAGTTAGAGGGAGCAATAATCTCTCTAATCGCTCAATCTTCATTTAATAAGAAAGAAATTACACTAGGTTTAGCAAAAGAAATTGTTGAAAAATTCGTCAAAAACACCAAACGTGAGGTATCTATAGACTACATTCAAAAAGTAGTCTCGGATTACTTTCAAATGGACATAGATACCCTTCAGTCCAAGACAAGAAAAAGACACATTGTTCAGGCACGTCAATTAGCTATGTTTTTTGCAAAAAAATTCACAAAAGCTTCGCTTGCAAGCATTGGTTCTCAAATTGGGCAAAGGGACCATGCAACTGTTCTGCATGCTTGCAAGACAGTTGACAACCTCTCCTCAACAGACAAACAATTCAGAAAATACGTTGAAGATTTAACAAAAAAACTTTCTGTGTAGCGACGCATAATGATTAGTGTCATGATGGTATATTTGGGAAATATTTGTAAATCCCGTCTGGCAGAAATTATTCTTGAATTAAAATTAACAAAAAAATAAATTTGTTGTGTACCTAGCCAGTACTAGTGACTTCCACAACGGAAATGCACCAGACAAACAATCAATAGGTTTAGCCATAAAATATGGTTTAGATATTTCAAATGAGAAGTCTCGCCCTTTTACGATCTACTATTTCAAGAAATTCGATCAAATTTTTTACAATGGATAAATCTACCCATAAAAATATTATTAAGTATGATCAAAATGATATAGAACTTAAAAAAATTAGTTTAATCCTAGAATATCCTATATCTAAAATTAAAGAAGTCGCCAATCCTTACTTTGGAGGTAATTATGGGTTTGAAAATATTTACAAACTTTTAGAAGATGCGTTTGATTACTGTAGCCAAAAATTAATTAAAGCCTCATGAAAGGAAAACTTTACCTAATACCAAATACTTTGGGAGAAGTTGCACTATTTGAGGTTCTACCTATCACTGTCAAAAAAAAGATTGAAGAAATTGATATTTATATTGTGGAAAGTGAAAAATCAGCACGTAGATTTATAAAAGCTATTTGTCCAAATAAATCACAAGAAAAAATCAAACTCTTCACTCTTAATAAATTTACTGAGTCCATGGAAATACCAAACTTTTTGATCCCTTGCACAGAGCAAGAAAAGTCAATCGGATTAATATCAGATGCTGGATGCCCAGCGATAGCAGATCCAGGCTCAGAAGTGGTTCGCTTAGCACATGAAAGAAATATTAAAGTGATTCCAATTGTTGGCCCATCATCAATTTTAATGGCAATGATGGCATCAGGGATGAATGGACAAAATTTCTCCTTTAATGGTTATTTACCCATTGAAAAAAATAAAAGAAAATCTAAGTTAAAACAATTAGAAAAACGATCTTTTGATCTGAAACAAGCTCAAGCTTTTATTGAGACACCTTATAGGAATCAGAAATTATTGGAAGATCTGTGCAGTGTTTTACATCCCAATACCAGAATTTGTGTAGCTTGTGATTTGACTCTCTCATCTGAGCATATAAAAACGCTGTCGACTGTAGAATGGCAAAAAAATAAAGTAAATTTACACAAACGGCCTACAATATTTATTCTCCAAAAAGATTAAAGAAAATCCACTTTTGGACGTCTTTCTGCTTCGACTGTACTGGTATCAAAAGCTGAAAATTTACGCATGTATGAATCGATATTTGTTCCATAGGCATCTTTAAAACTAATAGTACCACTACTTCTTAAATAACGTTTGACACTTCCAGGACCAGCCAAATGTGCAGCAGCTAAAATACCAGATTCAGTAACAAGGGTTCCATTAATCTTATGCCCAGTAAACCGTTTTATATCACGTCTTAGGACCCATTTATTACGCTTAAGATTAGCAATAAAAACCTTTTCCTGCAGTTCAGGACAATTTAAAAAATCTGATGCGTTATTTACACCTAAGAGTTCAAGTGTTGAGGTACCAAATTGAAATTTACCTAAATATCCTAAGGAGTTGACCACATGGTATCGACCTCTAGATTCCTTAAAAGCTAAAGCCTCTTTAAAACCTACAAAAGATTGATTTAATAAAATATAATTGACAAATTCAAAAGTATGTAAATTATTTGTTGAACAAAGGGTTGGTTGGTTGTAAATCAAAACAGCTGAATTCGTATTAGATGATAGTGAAAAATTGAGTTGGCTGGAAGAAGTAAAACCATACAAAAGACAACTCAGAAAAATAACTGTAGGAGGAAAGTTTTTAATATTATAAGTTCTCATATATTTTAAGTTTGACCAATAGAATTTAAAAAATAGGTGCAAATATACGACATATTTTAATTTATTGATAATCAGTGTTTTAGATTATCTTCGTATTCCTTGTCTGTTCAAGTAGTTATGATAGCGACGTGCATTTTTGTTATGACCACTTAGAGTTTTAGCAAAACAGTGAAATCCTGGCTTATCTGGGTCGGCTGCAAAATAAAAATAGGAATGCTTTTCACAATTTAAAACTGCATCAATCGCAGATAGATCAGGCATAGCTATGAGTCCTGGTGGAAGTCCTTTATTAGTATAAGTATTATAAGGAGATTTAATTTTTTTATGTTTGTTTAAAACTCGCTTAATGTCTGTATTTTTGAAAGCTTTTGATTGATAGGCAGCAAATTTTAAAGTTGGATCTGCTTGAAGTAACCAATTATTTTTTAAGCGATTGATATATACACCAGCAATTCTTGGTTGTTCTTCAATTTGTTTTGATTCCTCTTGAACTATCGCTGCCAAGATAGATACTTGGTTGGGGCTCAAACCTAAGTCTTTGGCTTTGGCTTTGCGCTCGGAGTTCCAAAATCTATTGTATTCTTTTAGAAGATTGGACCGGAACTTATCTGCGTTTGTGTTCCAAAAAAACTCATAACTGTTTGGGAGATACATGGCCAATGCTGTTTCTAAAGAGAACCCATTAGAGCTCAGAAAAATAGAGTCTTTAAAAACTGTGATCAAACTAAGGCTGTCCGCTTCAATTTGATTTGAAACTCTTTGGGCTAGTTCTGCCAAACTATGTTGGTTGTTGAACGCAACAATCACAGTTAAATTTTGACTTCTTAATGAGTTGATAATATCGTTGTTGGTCATACCTTTAGAAATACGATAACGTCCAGGTTTTACATTTGTAGTATATTTTTTTTGCTTGGCAAGCAGATCAAACTTTTCAATATCCAACAAAAGGGGTTCCAAATCTGAACGCACCTGAGAATATTTTGCGTCGCTAGGAATAAAAATATAGGCCTCGAGTGGATTAAAAGCCGTATTGTTAACAAACATAATGCTGTATATATAATATGAAAAATAAGCGCTACAAATCAAACCTAGCATTACAACAGCGATTACTATTTTTTTTAAATTCATATACTATATTTAGAATTCGTTTTTTATAGTTCCTTCGAAAACATATTGCGCAGACCCAGACAACCAAACATTTACATAAGCAGAATTATCAACTTCGAAACATACTTCCAAAATCCCTCCTTTTGTTTGTAACTCAATACGTTGTTTATCCGTTTCTTTAGAGGCGTGCATAGCAATAGCCGTGGCTGTTACGCCAGTACCGCATGACAAAGTTTCATCTTCTACTCCACGTTCATAAGTACGAACAGCAAAACGCTTTTGATTAATATATTTAACAAAATTAATATTAATACCCTCTTTTTTAAATGTAGTACTATTTCTTATCTGTGAACCTTCAAATTTAACATCTATAGCATTCAAATCGGACCGCATTGAAACATAGTGTGGAGAACCTGTGTTAAGCACAAAGCCGCCATTAACCTTTGATATTTTTACAACATCTCGCATTTTTAAAGAAACCTGACTTCCATCAATAGTAGCTTTATGAAGTCCATCAATAGCCATAAAATTTGTGGTGTCTTGAATGATTTCCAAGCTCTTTGCGAAGGCAACAATACAGCGCCCACCATTTCCACACATACTGCTTTGCTTTCCATCAGCGTTGTAATAAATCATTTCGAAGTCATAATCTGTACTAGATTCTAACAGAATTAAACCATCTGAACCAATGCCAAAACGTCGGTCGCAAAGCTTCGCAATGAGTTTGGTATTATTTTTGTTAAATTTGTCTAGTCGATTATCAATGATCAAAAAGTCATTGCCTGTGGCTTGATATTTAAAAAATTTAATTGCCATTTGCCATGCAAATATAATAATATTTACATGGAAGTGTAAACTGTAAAGTGTCATTTAATTTTAATAAATCACTTACTAAAAATTAATATTATTGTTATAAATTTGAACTAAACATCAAGATTATGAAAAAATTCCTATCTTTTGTAAGCATATCCGCTTTAGGTGGAGCTTTGGCACTTTTCGCATATACTCAATGGTTACAACCTAAATTCATGAGTCAAAATGGCGAATTCAAAAAATCCCCTATTGAGCTTCCAGTAAATTACACATCAAATCCAGTTGGTGGTAGCAATGTTGATTTTACATTAGCTGCTGAAAAAACACTACATGCGGTAGTCCACGTTAAAAATACAACCTTAAGCGAAGGTTATACTAGCTTTGAAGATTTATTTTTTGGACGTCCTCAAGGCCGTGCACAAGTTGGAACTGGCTCTGGGGTAATTATCGCTCCAGATGGCTATATTGTAACCAACAATCATGTAGTTCAAGGTGCACAATCTATAGAGGTAACTACAAATGACAACAAAACGTACAGCGCTGAACTTATTGGAGCTGACCCAACAACAGATATTGCTCTTCTAAAAATTGATGGGGATGAGGATTTTGACTACACCACATTTGGAGATAGCAACAACACTAAAGTTGGAGAATGGGTCTTAGCAGTTGGAAATCCTTTTAATCTAAACTCTACAGTTACTGCAGGAATTATAAGTGCAAAATCAAGAGATCTTACAGGCAGAAATACTCAGTCTTTTATACAAACCGATGCTGCTGTTAACCCAGGAAATTCAGGTGGAGCACTTGTCAATATTTTTGGTGATTTGATCGGAATTAATACTGCTATATCCTCACAAACAGGATCGTACATAGGATATTCTTTTGCTGTACCTAGCAATATTGCTAGAAAAGTTATTGAGGACATTCTTGAGTACGGTAATGTACAAAATGGTATTTTAGGGGTTACAGGCCAAGAACTGAATAGTAAAATTTCAGAAAAACTTGGAGTGAATGATACAGAAGGATTTTACGTAAGTGATGTACAAGAACAAAGTGGGGCAGATATTTCTGGAATTAAAAAGGGTGACATCATAAAAAGTATCAATGGAATTAAAATTTCTAAATTTTCAGATTTAAAAGGTTTTTTAAATACAAAAAATCCCAACGACGTTGTTGAGGTAAGCTTTCTTAGAGATGATAAAATAAAAACACTGAATGTAAAACTTGAGAAGCTAACAACCATATATATCCCTATTATTGGAACACTTCGCGAACTTAACAGCACAGAACTAAAAAAGCTAGGAAGTGACTATGGTCTAGAATTACAAGATTTATCCGACTATTACAAAGAAGAATGGATTTCGGATGGCGTTGATAAAGGAAGTCTAATTATTTCAATTAACGATCTAAAAGTAAATTCTATTGCTGATGTTAAAAAAGCTCTGGCCAATAATTCAGATAGAGTCAACCGAATTTCAATTCTAAAAAATAATGGGGAAAAAATGGTGTATCGCTTTCGATAATTAAATAAATAAAAAGTATATTTTTGTGATATGCGCATCGATATCATTAGTGTAGTTCCTGAATTACTAAAAAGTCCTTTTGAAGCCTCAATCCTTAAGCGTGCCATTGATGCTAAAATTGTAAACATAGTGTTGCATAACCTAAGAGACTATACGACAGATAATTACAAATCTATCGATGACTATCAATATGGTGGAGGTGCTGGAATGGTGATGACCATCGAACCCATTCATAAGTGCATCAAAAAATTAAAATCTGAACGTGATTATGAGGAAGTTATTTATATGTCCCCTGATGGGGAACTTCTAGACCAATCCATGGCAAATCAATTATCTTTAAAAGGAAATATAATCATTTTGTGTGGACATTATAAAGGGGTAGATCAACGGGTCAGAGATTTTATTATTTCTAAAGAAATTTCCATTGGAGATTATGTGCTTTCAGGGGGTGAGCTTGGAGCTGCAGTTCTATGTGATTCCATTATTCGTTTAATTCCTGGTGTTTTGGGTAACGAAACTTCAGCTCTAACCGATTCATTTCAAGACAAACTTTTAGCACCACCTATTTACACTCGACCTAAGAGTTATAATGATTGGGAAGTACCTAAAATATTGTTAAGTGGTAATTTTTCTGAAATTGAAAAATGGAGAGAAAAAAAAGCTTATGAACTAACTAAAAACAAAAGACCAAATTTATTAAAATAACAAAATTCAATTTTTAATTGCAATAATTTAATTATTACTTATATTTGCTGACTATTTTGAACCAACCTCTAGCGATATCCGTACATGTTGCTTCAAAAAAACAAAAAAAATAATCATGGAATCCTTAATTAAATTTGTTCAAGACGAATTTGTTACAAAAAAAGACTTTCCAGACTTTTCTTCTGGAGACACAATAACTGTTTATTATGAAATTCGGGAAGGACAAAAGGTTAGAACTCAGTTTTTTCGTGGAGTTGTGTTACAAAGAAGAGGCAGTGGATCATCTGAAACATTCACAATAAGAAAAATGTCTGGTACTACAGGAGTTGAGAGAATTTTCCCAATTAATATGCCTGCTCTACAAAAAATAGAAATTAATAAACGAGGAAAAGTACGCCGTGCACGTATCTTCTATTTTAGAGAATTAACTGGTAAAAAAGCTAGAATTAAAGAACGTACTAAGTAATTATTTCGCAATAATTAATTTTAACAAAGCGCTGTTTTTAACAGCGTTTTTTTATTGAAAATTTATCATTTTGTCAAAAAAAGAGATCCCAAATCGGATTGTTGTCAAAATGTTAAAATTCATTTGTTATTTAAACTCTTAATAGTGGGGTTTTTAATATATTTGAAAGCTTTCTAAAATATGTAACAGAAAAAATCAACCTGTAAAAAGCTTATTATATGGCTCAAATTATATACACTATTACTGATGAAGCACCTGCATTAGCCTCTAGATCTTTTCTGCCCATTGTCGCCTCATTTTTGGAGCCGTATGGTATATCTATAGAAACCAAAAATATATCATTAGCTGCAAGAATACTGTCCGCTTTTCCAGAATATATTTCAAAAAAAGAACCTATTGAAGATGCACTTAAAAGCCTGGGTAACCTAGTCAAAACCCCAGAAGCAAATGTGATAAAATTACCAAATATTAGTGCCTCATTACCACAGCTTAAGGAAGCCATTACAGAACTTCAGTCTCATGGCTACACCCTCCCAAAATACCCCGAACAGCCACAAAGTGATGAACAACAACAAATAAAAAATCGCTACGATAAAATTAAAGGAAGTGCCGTAAATCCTGTACTACGGGAAGGTAATTCAGACCGTCGTGCCCCAAAAGCTGTAAAAAACTATGCAAAAAAAAATCCTCACAGCATGGGAGAATGGAAATCTGATTCCAAAACCCATGTTGCCAGCATGGAATGGGGGGACTTTGCGCACAACGAACAATCCGTAACCTTAAAAAACGCAACGACTGTTCGTATTGTTCACAGTAATGGTGCAGATAAAAAAACGACTTTAAAGGAAGGTATAAAACTTTTAGACAAAGAGATTTTTGATGCAAGTTTGATGGAGGTTAGTGCTCTAAAAGTATTCTTAAAAAAACAAATAGAGGAAGCCAAAGCCTCTGGAGTATTGCTCTCTTTACATATGAAAGCAACCATGATGAAAGTAAGTGACCCTATCATTTTTGGACATGTTATTCGACTATTTTTTTCAGATGTTTTTGAAAACTATAAAACTGAATTTGAACAAATTGGCGTTAACCCCAACAATGGCTATGAAAATATTTTAGATAAACTAAAAAAGTTAGATTCCGAAAAGCGTAGCGAAATTGAAATGGCGTTTAACAAAGCACTAGAGAACGGACCTGATTTAGCCATGGTAAATTTCGAAAAAGGAATTAACAATTTACACGTACCAAGTGATGTCATTATTGATGCCTCCATGCCAGCCATGATTCGGAATTCGGGTAAATTATATAATGCAAAAGGCTTCAAACAAGACACCAAGGCCATCATTCCAGATAGTAGCTATGCAAGTATTTATACAGCAACTATAGACTTTTGCAAAAAATACGGCGCTTTTAATCCAGCTACAATGGGTACCGTACCTAATGTAGGTTTGATGGCTCAAAAAGCAGAAGAATATGGATCTCATGACAAAACTTTTGAAATTGATGTAGATGGTATTGTTGAAGTCATTGGTAAAGATGGAACCATATACACCTCACACAAAGTTAAAAAAGGAGATATTTGGCGGATGTGTCAAGTCAAAGATGCACCGATTCAAGACTGGGTAAAATTAGCAGTTACCCGTGCGCGAGCATCTCAAACACCAGCCGTTTTTTGGTTAGATGAAAATCGTGCACATGATTCAGAGCTCATAAAAAAAGTAAATCTATATATAAGTGATTACGACATATCTGATCTTGATTTTAAAATTTTATCCCCTTTAGAAGCAACTCATTTCACATTAGAACGACTTAAAAATGGTTTGGATACCATATCGGTGACAGGGAATGTTTTAAGAGATTATCTTACCGATCTATTCCCAATCCTTGAAGTGGGAACTAGTGCTAAAATGCTTTCAATTGTTCCGCTCATGAATGGGGGTGGATTATTTGAAACTGGTGCTGGTGGATCTGCTCCAAAACATGTTGAACAATTTTTAGATGAAAATCACTTGCGTTGGGATTCGCTTGGGGAATTTTTAGCATTGGCTGTATCCTTAGAACACTTCAGTCAAGTACATAACCACCCGAAAGCCGCTATTATAGGAGCAGCATTAGATGATGCAACTGAACACTTTTTACTAGAAAAAAAATCGCCCTCAAGAAAAGTAAAAGAACTCGACAATCGAGGTAGTCATTTTTATTTAGCGCTTTTTTGGGCTGAAGCGCTTGCAAACCAAGATGAAGATTTAGAACTTAAGTTGGCTTTTAAAAACACTTATAACCAACTCAAATCAAATGAGGGTAAAATAATCGAAGAACTTATTTCGGTTCAAGGCCAATCCATCGATATTGGAGGCTACTACTTACCCAATGAATATAAAATACAAAAAGCCATGCGTCCAAGTGAAACTTTGAATGCTATTTTAGATCAATAAATAATCATCAAAGTTATGTTAAAGGCGTCTTAGAAAATTCCTTTTTTGTTTAATTTTATTAAGTAAAAGATTATTCTATGCCTACCCGCTTAATTCCCTTACTATTTCTTTTTTCATTATTTGGGTTCTCTCAAAATCAATTTACATTAAGTGGTTCTATATACGAAAGTAAAGGACAAGAAACCTTAATTGGAGCCAATGTGATTTTCCCAGAACTAAACACTGGAACTATTTCCAACGAATATGGCTTTTATTCAATTACACTGCCAAAAGGAACCTATAGCCTTACAGTAAGCTACCTTGGCTATAGTACACTTACTGAAATTATTATTTTAAATCAAAATCTGACTCGAAATTTTATTTTAGGTGCAGCTATAGATACACTTGATGAAATTGTATTAGAAACTGATTTAGAACGTGTAAAAATCAAAACCCCTCAAATGAGTGTCAATGCCTTAAACGCAAATACCATCAAACAAATTCCTGTAGTATTTGGCGAAGCAGATGTCGTTAAAGCAATTACTTTACTCCCTGGAATTTCCAACGGTGGGGAAGGAACTGGAGGCTTTAACGTTCGTGGAGGTTCTAACGATCAAAACTTGATTTTATTAGACGAGGCAACTTTGTTTAATTCTTCTCACTTGTTTGGTTTTTTTTCGGTCTTTAATCCTGATGCCATTAAAAACTTGAAACTCTATAAAGGTGGTATTCCTTCAAAATACGGAGGACGGGTGTCTTCTGTCTTAGATATCTATCAAAAAGAAGGCAATAAAAACGAATTCCACCTTAATGGTGGGATTGGTTTGGTAGCAAGTCGTATTTTATTGGAAGGGCCGTTAGAAAAAGAAAAAGGATCTTTTTTATTTGGTGGGCGCTCTACCTACGCCCATTTCTTTTTACCTCTTTTTGACATTGATAATATTGCCTATTTCTATGACTTAAATACCAAGTTAAGTTATAGCTTAGATGTGGATAACAAGATTTATTTGTCCGCTTATTTTGGACGGGATGTATTTAATGTGTCAAATAGTTTTGAAAATACTTATGGAAATACGGTGGTTAATTTTCGTTGGAATCATTTATTTTCAGATCAATTGTTTTCAAATTTGTCCTTGATTTATTCCGATTATTATTACGGTTTGGATTTAAATTTTGTAGGATTTGAATGGAACTCGGGCATACAGAATATGAATATCAAATTCGATTTGAAACAATATCTTAATGACCGCTACAGCTTAGATTACGGCTTACACAGCACCTACTATAGTTTTAACCCAGGAATTATTAAACCCAATAGACCAACCTCGGGTATAAACAGAGAAAAATTAACCCAAAAAAATGCTTTTGAAAATGCGGTCTATCTAGACATAAAGCAACAAGTTTCAGAAAAAATATCTCTGAATTATGGCGCAAGACTTAGTAGTTTCTTGCGGCTTGGCCAAGATGAGTTAAACCGTTATGTAGACGATATCGCTTTGACTTTTAACCCCGATTTACAAATTTATGAATCTGTAGACCCTTCCGGTACAATTAATACATCAAGTGGAAGTGTGGAAACTTCATTTTTGAATATTGAGCCAAGATTAGCCTTTTCTTATTTTCTTGAAGAAAACAGTTCTGTAAAAGCGAGCTACAACAGAATGGTACAGTACTTACATTTGTTGTCAAATACAACAACACCAACTCCACTAGATGTTTGGGCCCCCAGTGGGAAATACATCCAACCACAGCTTTTAGATCAAATTGCATTGGGCTATTTTAAAAATTATAATAATTACAGTTTCGAAATTGAAGCCTATTACAAAAAAAACAAAAATCGTATTGATTACATTGATGGAGCTAATTTAATTGCCAACAAAGCCATTGAACAAGTTATACTCAATGGGCGTTCAAGGTCCTATGGAATGGAACTTTTAATTAGAAAAAACAATGGAAGACTTAAAGGATGGATGGCCTATACCCTTTCAAAATCCGAACAGCAAACTGAAGGTCGAAATCTATCGGAACCAGGTATTAATGATGGAAAGTGGTATAATACCCCATTTGATAAAACACATGATATTTCTACAACCTTAAGTTATGATCTCAATGAAAAATGGAAATTAAATGCTAATTTCCTTTACCAAACAGGACAACCCACTACCTACCCCAATGGACAATATGTTTACAATGGCTTGGTTATCCAAAACTATGAAGCTCGAAATTCCAGCCGATTACCAGCTTATCACAGATTTGATCTTTCCGCGAAATACATCCAAAAGCCAGAAAAAACTAATGGATGGCGCGGCGAATGGGTTTTTAGTATCTACAATTTATACAACCGTAAAAATGCCCAATCATTGAATTTTAGACAGAATACAGATACAGGACAGAATGAAGCACTCAAGCTCTCCATTTTTGGAGCGATTGGCGCAGTAACTTATAACTTTAAATTTTAAACCATGAAACGATTTTTGATGTTTTTAAGTATTTGTTTTTTGGGAACTTCTTGTGAAGATGTGATCGTACTAGATTTAAACACTGCAGAAGAACGATTAAGCATTGATGCCCGTATAAAATTGAACCCTGAAAACTCAAACCCTCAAGTTATAGCATTGAGCCTAACAGGCGGTTTTTATGATGAAAGCATTCAGTGGGTCACAGATGCAGAAGTCGAAATTTTAGAAGTAGACAATAATATAACGCATCCATTTTTACATGATACTATGAACCCAGGACAATATATTTTAGATTTTACTCCAAATTTTGATGTGAATTATAGGCTTATAATTCTTTACAATGGAGAAACTTATGAATCATCTGTGGAGCAACTTATTCCAGCTACTCCCATTGACAACTTATTGCAGGGAGATGAGACTTTATTTGAAGGAGATGAAATTGAAGTAATTGTAACTTTTACAGATGACGGAAACCGAGAAGATTTTTATGTCCTTGATTTTGGATACAATAATTTTTTGGCAACCAAAGACGAATTCTACCAAGGTAATGCCTTTACATTCTCCTATTTCTATGAAGATCTAGAACCAGGAGACACCGCCTTCGTAACTATTCATGGTGCTGATGAAACTTATTTTAATTTCATGAGCGCAGTGATTGAACAAACTGAAGAAGGGGGTGATCCTTTTAAGACCACACCAACCTCAGTTCGAGGTAATATATACAATACCTCCGAGATAAGTCATTATCCGATGGGTTATTTTAGTATTTCTGAAACCTTCAGTGCAAGCTTATTGATTGAATAGTTGAAAACATAAAAGTATTTTAAAAATAGTATTTTTGTACATGGACTTTACAAAAACAACCGAACAAGATTCACATTATAATCATTTAGAAACAAAGTCTATTTCAAATCTTTTAACAGCAATTAACAACGAAGACGAAACGGTACCTAAAGCTGTCAAAAAAGTACTACCTGAATTAGAAAACCTAATTACAAAGGTAGTTGTCCAATTAAG
>CABXZJ010000007.1:0-7500 GCA_902516685.1 uncultured Formosa sp. | reverse complement strand
ATAGGACTTAACCTGACACCTCACGGCACGAGCTGACGACAACCATGCAGCACCTTGTAAGTGGTCCGAAGAAATAACTATCTCTAGCTAATGCAACTTACATTTAAGCCCTGGTAAGGTTCCTCGCGTATCATCGAATTAAACCACATGCTCCACCGCTTGTGCGGGCCCCCGTCAATTCCTTTGAGTTTCATTCTTGCGAACGTACTCCCCAGGTGGGTTACTTATCACTTTCGCTTAGCCACGCAGACCGAAATCCACACAGCTAGTAACCATCGTTTACGGCGTGGACTACCAGGGTATCTAATCCTGTTCGCTACCCACGCTTTCGTCCATCAGTGTCAGTACATTATTAGTAATCTGCCTTCGCAATTGGTATTCTATGTAATATCTATGCATTTCACCGCTACACTACATATTCTAACTACTTCATAATGACTCAAGATAACCAGTATCAAAGGCAATTTTACAGTTGAGCTGCAAGATTTCACCTCTGACTTAATTATCCACCTACGGACCCTTTAAACCCAATGATTCCGGATAACGCTTGGATCCTCCGTATTACCGCGGCTGCTGGCACGGAGTTAGCCGATCCTTATTCTTACAGTACCGTCAGCTTGGTACACGTACCAAGGTTTCTTCCTGTACAAAAGCAGTTTACAACCCATAGGGCAGTCTTCCTGCACGCGGCATGGCTGGATCAGAGTTGCCTCCATTGTCCAATATTCCTCACTGCTGCCTCCCGTAGGAGTCTGGTCCGTGTCTCAGTACCAGTGTGGGGGATCCCCCTCTCAGGGCCCCTATCTATCGCAGTCTTGGTGAGCCGTTACCTCACCAACTAACTAATAGAACGCATACTCATCTTGTACCGTAACCTTTACTCTAAAAATGATGCCATTTAAAGAGACTATGGGGGGTTAATCTTCATTTCTAAAGGCTATACCCCAGTACAAGGCAGATTGTATACGCGTTACGCACCCGTGCGCCGGTCGTCATCAGAAAAGCAAGCTTTTCTATGTTACCCCTCGACTTGCATGTGTTAGGCCTGCCGCTAGCGTTCATCCTGAGCCAGGATCAAACTCTTCATCGTTATTTTTTAAGCTTCTAACTAAATAGAAACTAATTCTAATAACAACTAAAGGATATTGAAAAGGTCTACAAAATGGTTTATTCTCTAATTGAAATAAATCGTTTCCAATTTATTTCTTACGCTGTCAATCAATATGTTAAAAGAACTTAAATTTCTTAATAAAACCCTAGGACAAAACCTAAAGCGGGTGCAAATATAAAACCCTTTTTTAAACTGCCCAAAGCTTTTTGGTTTATTTTTTCAAAAAAAACTACTTCAAAATTTATTGTGCAACTTTAGAATACTAAATAATTTAATTTTAAAAGCTGAACAGAGGATAAATATAAAACCCTTTTTCTTTAAATACAACACTAACTCTATTAATTTCAATCAAAAAAAATATCAATTTACAATCCAAAAAAGCGCAATAAAAAATAAAGTAAATAATTAGTTGATAACCAGTTTGTTAAAATATTTTAAACAGGAATGCCCTTGTTTTAAGAAAATAACAACAAATAGTATTGAATATTGTTTTAAAAGGGATATAAACTTATATTTGCGCCCTACATAGACTATAATTATGATTAAAATTACACTCCCAGACGGCAGTATCCGCAATTATAATTGCGCATTAACTGTAATGGATGTTGCTAAAGATATAAGCGAAGCATTTGCCCGCAATGTTATCTCTGCAAAGTTTAATGAGGTGGTAGTCGAAACAACCACACTGATTGAATCCGATGGGCGACTGGTTTTATTCACTTGGAGCGATGCAAACGGAAAGAAAGCTTTCTGGCATTCATCTTCTCATGTTATGGCCCAAGCATTAGAAGAACTTTACCCAGGTGTAAAATTATCTATTGGTCCTGCCATCGAAAATGGCTTTTATTACGACGTTGATTTTGAAGAAAATTCCATATCTGAAAAAGACTTTCCAAATATTGAAGCTAAAATGCTTCAAATTGCTCGTGGAAAGCACGATTTCAAAATAAAATATGTTTCCAAAAGAGATGCGTTAAATAAATATCAACTAGAAAAAAACACATACAAACTTGAACTTATAAAAAACTTAAACGATGGAGAAATTACCTTTTGTGACCATGACTCTTTTACAGATTTATGCCGTGGTGGACACATCCCTAACACTGGTTTAATAAAAGCAGTTAAAATACTAGGCGTAGCTGGTGCATACTGGCGTGGAGATGAAAATAACAAACAATTGACACGCATTTATGGAATTACTTTTCCCAAACAAAAAGAGTTGAAACAATACTTAGCACTGTTAGAGGAGGCTAAAAAACGTGATCATCGTAAATTAGGTAAGCAGTTAGAGTTGTTTATGTTTTCAAACAAAGTAGGCCAAGGACTTCCACTTTGGCTACCCAATGGTGCTGCCTTACGTTCTCGCTTAGAAGATTTTTTAAAAAAAGTACAAGTGAAAGCAGGTTATGAAATGGTGTCAACTCCACATATTGGCCAAAAAGAATTATATGTTACCTCTGGACACTATGAAAAATATGGTGAGGATAGCTTTCAGCCAATTGAAACTCCAAAAAAAGATGAAGAGTTTTTGTTAAAGCCAATGAACTGCCCCCACCATTGTGAAATCTATAATTTCAAACCCTACAGCTACAAGGAGCTGCCTAAGCGTTATGCCGAATTTGGAACCGTTTATCGATATGAACAAAGCGGTGAGCTACATGGCCTAACACGTGTACGAGGATTTACTCAAGATGATGCCCATATTTTTTGCACACCTGAGCAGTTGGATAGCGAATTTAAAAATGTAATTGATTTAGTATTGTATGTCTTCAGGTCTCTAGGATTCGAAAAATTTACAGCACAGGTATCGGTCCGAGATACTAAAAAACCTGAAAAATACATTGGATCGGTTGATAATTGGGACAAATCAGAACAAGCCATCATTAATGCAGTTGAAGATAAAGGTTTGATTTACAAAATCAAAGCTGGTGAAGCTGCATTTTACGGACCAAAATTAGATTTTATGGTTAAGGACGCAATTGGAAGAAGTTGGCAACTTGGAACAATCCAAGTGGATTACAATTTACCAGAACGCTTTGATTTAAGTTACAAAGGAGCTGATAATTTGTCTTATCGGCCCGTAATGATCCACAGAGCACCTTTTGGAAGTATGGAACGTTTTGTTGCTATTTTACTTGAACATACTGGAGGGAATTTCCCAATTTGGCTGATACCACAGCAAGTTGCTATTCTTACAATAAGTGAAAAATTTGAGAAATACGCTCAAAAAGTTTTAAGTTTGTTAGAAATTAACGAAATTCGCGCCCTCATTGACAACAGGAGTGAAACTATGGGCAAAAAAATTCGGGATGCCGAAGTAAAAAAAATACCTTACATGATTGTCATTGGTGAAAAAGAAGAAAAATCAGGTACTATTTCTGTGCGACAGCACGGGGGATATAGCTTAGGAAGTCTAAGTATTGAAGCTTTTAGTAAAATAATTGAAGATGAAATAGCTAAAAAGTTGAAAAATTTTAAGTTTAATTAAAAATATATAGTCATAGCAATAAGAAGAAGAAGAAGTAGAGGCCCTGTGCGGGTCATTCAGCAAGATAAGCATCGAATCAACAGAAAAATCACATCTGAAGAATTGCGCCTTGTTGGTGATAATGTAGAGATCGGAGTCTATGATTTGTCAAAAGCGCTAGCTATTGCCAATGAACAAAATCTTGATTTGGTCGAAATATCTCCAAAGGCAGTACCTCCTGTTTGTAAAGTCATGGATTATAAAAAATTTCTTTACGAACAAAAAAAACGCGAAAAAGTATTAAAATCCAAGGCTGCAAAAGTGGTCGTAAAAGAAATACGTTTTGGTCCCAACACAGACGATCATGATTACAACTTCAAGAAAAAACACGCTGAAAAGTTTTTAAATGAAGGAGCGAAATTGAAAGCATTTGTGTTTTTTAAAGGGCGATCTATAATTTTCAAAGAAAAAGGTCAGATTTTATTGTTGCGTTTAGCACAAGATCTGGAAAAACTTGGAAAAGTAGAGCAGATGCCAAAACTTGAAGGAAAGCGTATGATTATGTTCATCGCGCCGATTAAAAAATAAAATCGAAAAATTATATAAACTGCAGAACATGCCAAAAATGAAAACAAAATCCAGTGCCAAAAAACGCTTTAAATTAACCGGCTCTGGTAAAATAAAAAGAAAGCATGCGTTTAAAAGTCATATTCTTACCAAGAAGTCTAAAAAACGTAAGCTTGCCCTCACCCATAGTACATTAGTACATGAAAGTGATAAGGCTAATATTAAACAACAGTTGCGTTTAAAGTAAATGTAAACTAAGGTAACTTAATTTTTAACCATGGAGTTTGGCAATAAAAGTTCTCGAAACAAATTTGGGGCGCCAACTACAAAAAAACAAATAATATGCCAAGATCAGTAAATTCAGTGGCCAAAAGAGCCCGCAGAAAAAAAATCCTAAAACAAGCTAAAGGTTATTTTGGGCGTCGCAAAAACGTTTGGACTGTTGCAAAAAATGCGGTTGACAAGGCTATGCTTTACGCATACAGGGACCGAAGAAGTAAAAAGCGAAAGTTCAGAGCTCTGTGGATTTTAAGAATAAACGCAGGAGCTAGACAGTACGGTATGTCTTATTCGCAATTTATGGGAAAACTAAAGGCTAGTAATATTAATTTAAATCGCAAAGTTTTAGCTGATTTGGCTATGAATGAGCCAAAGACTTTTGAAGTAATAATTAAAAAAGTTAAGTAACCTAATTTGTAAAACATATCACAGAATATTTTTTTTAAAGTTCACTTCGACAGGTGGACTTTTTTAAATATAATATGTTTTATGTTTTTTGCTTTTTCTTTTTTGCTGCTGGAAACAAAACATTATTAAGAATCAAACGATATCCTGGAGAATTGGGATATAACTCTAATTCGGTTTTTGGATCTCCTACTCTATGAGTATAATCTTCAGGATCATGTCCACCATAAAAAGTAAAAAAACCTTTTCCTTTGATTCCGTGAATGTATCGAGCTTCACCATTAATTTTATTTTTGCCTAAAATCAAAATATTAGATTTAATTAAGGCTGGATTATAAGCTGTTGTTTGCCCCATGAAACCTTTCACTAGGATTGTATGATTTTGATTTAGCATAGTAGGAACTGGATCCCATTTTGCAGAGTATTCCATTAAAGTGAAGTAATCTAAATCTTTTGAAATTCGACGTGTAGAAGTTAAATCAATTGAAGAAAATTCATATACATTGGGATCACGTTCCAAGATAAATTCTTTGAAGGCAAAAGTCTTAGAAAAATCTAAATTGGCTTGATAATTTGGAGTGGTGTCATCTCCGTCGAACATCACCTCGCAAATATCAAGCTCTTGTGCCGCTAATGCTATGTCAAAACTATCAGTTGCACTACACATAGCGAACATAAAACCACCACCTAAAACATACTCTTTTATTTTTTTTACAACCGCTAATTTCTCTTGCGATACCTTTTCATAACCCAATTCCTTGGCTAATGCCATAGCATTTTTTTGCTGTTGGATGTACCATGATGCGTTGCGATAAGCTCTATAGAATTTACCATACTGACCAGTGAAATCTTCATGATGCAAATGAAGCCAGTCGTAAACCAATAAGGCGTCACTCAAAATCTCTCTATCATATACGATATCATATGGAATTTCAGCATACGTTAAAACCATAGTAACTGCATCATCCCAGGGCTGTTTTCCTTTGGGTGAATAAACAGCAATACGTGGAGGTTTTTCTAACACAACCACATCCATATTTTTGCTAGGGCTACTAATTTCTTTAATTATTCTGAATGCTTCTTCATCACTAATTAATTCGTATGAGACTGCTCGAATTTGGCATTCTTTTGTAATGTTATCAGAGTTGGGTAATAAAAAAGCACCACCCCTGTAGTTTAAAAGCCATTTAATATTTTGATTTTGATTTAGTACCCAGTAGGCAATACCATAAGATTTTAGATGATTATTTTGTGAATAAGCATCCATTGGGATTAAAATATGACTAGCAAATCCTTTGAAACAAATAGATATAAAAAATATATAAATAAAAAAATTAGATCGTATGCTAACAATGTTTACCATTTTTTCAATATTAATTAACCTAATCCGTAATTCCAAAAGCATCATCTGGATCGTTTTGGTAGGATAAATCGTCAGAGAATGTGTCATCGTTTGCAGCTGCATTCATTTTGGAGTGGTATTCTGCATCAAAAGGAGAATCAAAATTATCCAAATTATCGAACTTACCTAAATGACCAATGAATTTTAATCTAATGCTATCAAGCCCTCCATTTCTATGCTTTGCTATTATAAACTCTGCTTGACCTTCACATGGAGTATGTTCTTCATCATCCCATTCGTCAATTTTATAGTATTCTGGTCTATATATAAAAGATACAATATCTGCATCTTGCTCAATAGCTCCTGATTCTCTCAAATCAGAAAGCAATGGACGCTTACTACCACCACGAGTTTCAACTGCTCTTGATAATTGTGACAATGCTATTACTGGAACGCTCAATTCTTTGGCAAGAGCCTTTAAATTTCTAGAAATCAAAGAAATTTCTTGTTCTCTATTCCCAGATTTCTGGCTACTACCAGCTGTCATAAGTTGTAAATAATCAACTATAATAAGTTTTATTCCATTTTGAGAAGCCAAACGTCTAGCTTTAGCACGTAAATCAAAGATGGATAAAGATGGTGTATCATCTATATAAAGGGGTGCTTTCTCTAGTGATTTGACTTTTACATTAAGTTGCTCCCACTCGTGCTTTTCAAGTTTACCTGTTCTTAATTTATCAGAACTTAAACCAGTTTCAGATGAAATCAATCTTGTAATTAATTGAACGGATGACATTTCTAATGAAAAAAATGCTACTGGAATTTTCATATTTACAGAAATGTTACGAGCCATTGATAGTGTTAAAGCTGTTTTACCCATACCAGGTCGGGCAGCAACTATAATTAGGTCACTTTCTTGCCATCCTGAGGTGAGCTTATCAACTTTGGTAAATCCAGAAGGAATTCCACTGAGACCATCTTTATTTGAAATTTCTTCAATCTTTTTTTTAGCTTGAAATACTAAATCTTGAGCAGTTTCAGTGGACTTCTTTAAATTTCCTTGAGTAACGTCGTATAATTTGGATTCAGCTTTATCTAATAAATCAAAAACATCTTTAGTCTCATCAAATGAATCTTCAATTATTTCATTTGATATTTTAATTAGGCTACGTTGTATAAACTTTTGTAATATTATACGTGCATGAAACTCAATATGGGCAGAAGAAGACACTTTCTGAGTCAATCCAATTAAATAAAAGTCTCCACCAACAATATCTAATTTTTGGTTTTTTCTTAATTGTGCGGAAACTGTTAGTAAATCAATGGGCT
>CABXZJ010000006.1 GCA_902516685.1 uncultured Formosa sp. | reverse complement strand
GAAGCGCCAATTCTTCCCGGTGAAGATGGTGAGATTCAGGTTAAATATGACACCAAAAGAGTCAACCCAATCCGAAAAACCATTACGGTAACTTCCAATGCGGATACCCCAACAGTGGCCCTTAAAATCAAAGGAAATGTTATTGACCCCAGTAAAACAAATGTTTTAAAACCTACCACAAAAAGTATCATAGAAAAGTAAATGATACTTAAATATTTAAACAAAAAAGCACCTTTCATCAGGTGCTTTTTTTTGTTTATAAATTGGACAATTAATTGGAAATCTATTTTATTATAAATAAACTTTAAAATAAATTTGTACTTTGAACGAATATAGAACACAGAATGCCAAAAATATCAAATAAAGGGATTCAAATGCCTGCCTCACCAATTCGAAAACTGGTGCCCTATTCAGAACAAGCAAAATCTGAAGGTGTACATGTTTACCATTTAAACATTGGCCAACCAGATATTCAAACCCCAAAACTAGCTCTAAGTGCTGTTAAAAATAACACACTTAATGTATTGGCTTACAGCCGCTCTGAAGGGTCTGAAGTATACCGAAAGAAATTAGCGCACTATTATAAAAAACACCATATCAAGCTTGAGGCAGATAACATCCTTGTGACAACGGGTGGCAGTGAAGCGCTTATATTCACCATCGGAAGTATCATGGACCAGGGTGATGAAATAATCATACCAGAACCTTTTTATGCTAATTACAATGGATTTTCAGTTGCACAAGGCGTAAAAGTTATTCCTGTTGTTTCTGAGATTGATAATAATTTTGCACTGCCACCAATCAAAGCTTTTGAAGCCTTAATTACCCCTAAGACAAAAGCGATTCTAATTTGCAACCCTGGTAACCCTACAGGCTACCTTTACAGAAAAGAAGAAATTTCTCAACTTGCCAAGTTGGTTGTAAAATATGATTTATTTCTCATTGCCGATGAAGTTTACAGGGAATTTGCTTACGATGGTGAAAAACACCACTCTGTCATGGCGATTGAAGGCCTTGAAGCACATGCTATTATGATTGACTCTGTTTCTAAACGCTACAGTATGTGCGGCGCGCGGATTGGATGTTTGGTGACCAAAAACAAACAAGTCTATGAAACAGCATTAAAATTTGCCCAAGCACGTCTCTCCCCGCCTACTTATGCACAAATTGCCAGCGAAGCAGCACTTGACACACCCGATTCCTATTTTGATGATGTCATTGAAGAATATGTAGAGCGTCGAAATACCTTAATTCAAAAACTCCAAAAAATTTCTGGAGTAAAAGTAGCAAAACCCAAAGGCGCTTTTTACTGTATTGTCGAACTACCCATTTCCAATGCTGACATCTTTGCACAGTGGCTTCTAGAAGAATTTAGAGTTGAAAATGAAACTATCATGGTGGCGCCTGCTGCAGGCTTTTATGCCACCCCAGACCTTGGTAAAAACCAGATTCGAATTGCTTACGTACTAAAAAAAAAGGATTTAATTAAATCTGTTAATATTCTGAAGCAAGGATTGAAAGTTTATAAAAATTTGGAATGATTAAAAAGAATATTTCTTTAAAGCAATACAACACTTTCGGGATAGATGTTAACGCCAAAGCATTTGCTTCAGTTGAATCGCTTGAGGATTTAAAAAGTATTCTCAAGCTCAAACCCTTAAAATTATTGGTGTTGGGTGGGGGTAGTAACATCCTACTGACAAAAAATGTGGAAGATTTGGTATTACACATCAACTTGAAAGGCATTGAAATTTGTGAGAAGAATAACAAAACAACCCAAATTAAGGTAGCCGCAGGAGAAAACTGGCACGACTTTGTAATGTGGACCCTAGATCGCAATTTGGGAGGATTAGAAAATTTATCATTGATTCCAGGAAATATTGGTACGGCACCCATCCAAAATATTGGGGCATATGGAGTGGAATTAAAAGACAGTTTTGTCAGTTGTGAAGCGGTAAATTTACAAACACTTGAAATAGAAATATTTTCAAATTATGATTGTAAATTTGGATACAGAAATTCTATATTTAAATCTGAATATAAAGGACAATATATTATTACTTCGGTGACTTTTGAGCTAACCAAAATTGATCACAAACTAAAAACTACTTACGGCGCCATCACTGCCAAATTGAAACAAATGGGTGTTTTGACGCCAACAATTCAAGATATTTCAAAAGCAGTTATTGCCATTCGACAGTCCAAATTACCAGACCCTAAAAAACTGGGTAATAGCGGCAGCTTTTTTAAAAACCCAGTAGTTTCAAAAGAAACTTTTGAAAAACTCTTTAAGCAATTTCCCAATATGCCGAACTATGCTGTTTCGAAGACGGAAGTTAAGATCCCTGCTGGTTGGCTCATTGAAACCGCTGGATTCAAAGGGAAAACTTTTGGCAATTACGGCATACACAAGCATCAAGCATTAGTCTTGGTCAATTATGGTGGGGCTTCTGGACTTGATATTTTAGCCCTTTCAAAATTGATTCAAACCACCATTAAAACAATCTTCGGTATTGCATTAGAAACAGAAGTTACTGTGGTCTAATTTATACTTTAAAATTTTGTGATAAAAATAAAAATATTGGACAATAATAATATTTTAGGGTTACATTCAAATGGCAAAAAATTTATTTTATTTAAATTGTATCTTTGCGTAAATTTTAATTGACTATGGAATTACTTTTGATAACTTTTTTACTTTTGGCATTTGTTGTTGCAGGTATCTCCATTAAAATATGGGGTAAAAAAGACGGAGAATTTGCAGGCACGTGTGCAAGTCAAAATCCCATTCTAAATACAAAGGATGAACCCTGTGGCTTTTGCGGCAAAACCCGAGACCAGATTAAAGATTGTGATAATTCACTAAAGTAACTGCTTAAAAAAACCGGGGTCATAATACTTGTTCCGCATTTTACTATATTTATAAGCATCTTAAATCAAAACTATTGTATTGAAAGTTAGCGAAGCAATTCTAAAAGCCAAAGAAAATAATCAAATGGCTTTCAATTTTTTACTTGAGACATTTTGGAACGATGTCTTTGCATTTATGCTAAAGCGAACGCATAATGAGATTGATGCAGAAGATATAACCATCGAAGCCTTTTTTAAAGCTTTTGATAAAATCAATTCATTTAATTCAAAATTTAAGTTTAAAAGTTGGTTAATTACTATTGCAAAAAATACCCATTTGGATAGTTTAAGAAAGCGAAAAAAAAGACTAACTAATGAAACAAGTGAAGAAGACGAAAAACGTGTGTATTGGATAATAGATGATGCCCCATCTGTTGAAGACCGGCTTATTACAGAACAAAACCTAGCCCAACTACTCATACACATTAAAAAATTAAAACCACACCACCAACATATCATTCAATTACGTTTTTTCAAAGAACTAAGCTACCTTGAAATTTCCAAAAAAACGGGTATTCCTATTAACAATGTAAAAGTTAAATTGCTGCGAGCAAAAAAAACACTTGCATCAATTATTAAGCACAAAAGATGATAAAATTTTTACAAAAATTAGGGCCTGGACTCTTATTCGCTGGTGCAGCTATTGGAGTATCTCATTTGGTACAGTCTACAAAAGCAGGTTCAAATTTTGGCTTTGGCTTGTTGTGGGCGCTTCTGCTCATAAATCTGATCAAATACCCATTTTTTCAATACGGCCCGCGCTATTCAAGCGCTACTGGAGAAAACTTGCTTGAGGGTTACAAAAAACTTGGAAAATGGACTCTGAGAATCTATGCGATTATCACAATGACAACTATGTTTACAATTCAAACAGCGGTAACTATTGTAACAGCTGGAATTGCTTCAACGATTTTCGGAATTCAGCTTAGCTTAGAGGTTTGGGCTTTGATTATTTTAAGTTTTTGTTTCCTTTTACTTTCAAAAGGTAAATACGATTTATTGGATAAAATGATGAAAGTAATTATTATACTGCTGAGTATTTCAACTATTTTAGCAGTTGGGATAGCATTTAAGAACAGTAGCGGGGAAATCCCATGGACACAAGTTTTCCCAAAATCAAATGTTGAAGTTATTTTTCTTATTGCCTTTATGGGCTGGATGCCAGCTCCTTTAGATGTATCCATTTGGCATTCTTTGTGGGCAGTAGAAAAACAAAAAACAACAGATTTTTTCAATAAAAAAACGCCTCTATTAGATTTTAATATCGGATATTTTAGCACCATAATTTTAGGTCTTTGCTTTTTATTTTTAGGGGGGCTGGTGATGCATGGCAGCGGAAAATCATTTAGCGACAATGGTGGAGAATTTTCACTGCAACTCATTGATATATACACTAAGAATCTAGGGGATTGGAGCTTTATAATTATTGGAGTCGCAGCATTTACTACCATGTTTAGTACTACACTCACAACCTTAGATGCATCACCAAGAGCGATGAACAAAACGATGGAACTGATTTTAGAAAAAAAACTTAAAAATGGTTACAACGCATGGTTGATTTTATTGATTATGGGAACTGTTATTATTTTCTTCTTCTTCCTTTCTGATATGGGGAGTTTGATAAAAATTGCAACAATATTATCATTCCTTACCGCGCCGTTTTATGCATTGATGAATTATCTTTTGTTGTGTAGCAAGCATACTCCTAAAGTTTGGCAACCCTCCAAAAAAATGCATATTCTATCTATTTTTGGAATTTTATTTTTAGTTGGATTTAATATTTGGTATCTCACTATTTTGTGATGTTTTTATGTAATACTTTGTATCTTTGTGAATCAATAAATATCTATGTCATACAAGACGCTAAATAAATTTGAAGGAATCAATACTGAAGCTAAACTTGTTAAACCACAAGAGACTTCCCCAATAAATAGTTTTCTCAAACCTGAGGACATCAACGCTTCGTCTGTACTTACCAGACCGATAAAACGCCAAGCAAAACCAAAATGGCTGCGCGTAAAATTACCCACTGGTAAAAAATACACGGCTCTAAGAGACTTAGTTGATAAATACAAATTGAATACTATTTGTACTTCTGGAAGCTGTCCAAATATGGGTGAGTGTTGGGGTGAAGGTACTGCTACATTTATGATTCTTGGAAATATTTGTACCCGATCTTGTGGGTTTTGTGGAGTAAAAACAGGCCGACCAGAGACAGTAGATTGGGAAGAGCCTGAAAAGGTGGCTAAATCCATAAAAATAATGGGGATTAAACACGCAGTCCTAACCAGTGTTGACAGAGATGATTTAAAAGACATGGGTAGTATTATGTGGTCTGAAACAGTTTCAGCAGTACGCAGAATGAATCCAGGTATTACATTGGAAACATTAATTCCCGATTTTCAAGGACTTGGAAAACACATTGATCGAATCATTGGTGTTGCACCTGAAGTTGTTTCACACAATATGGAAACGGTCAAACGCCTCACTAGAGAAGTTCGCATTCAAGCAAAATATGAACGAAGCCTGAACGTACTAAAATATTTAAAAGACAATGGCCAGAGACGCACCAAAACAGGTCTAATGTTAGGGCTTGGAGAAACTCGTGATGAAGTTATTAAAACCCTGCAAGATCTAAAAGATGCCAATGTGGATATTGTAACCATAGGACAGTATTTACAGCCAAGTAAAAGACATTTGCCTGTAAAACAGTTTATTACTCCAGATCAGTTTAAAGAGTACGAAACCATTGGATTGGACCTTGGATTCCGTCACGTTGAAAGCAGTGCGTTGGTTCGATCTTCTTACAAAGCTCGAAAACACATACATTAAACGATTCGAATCAAATCAATAATTCGAATTTTGAACTAATCTAATTTTTTTATAAAATTTCGAAGTGCTGTTTCAAATTTTTCAGAGTGATCTACCTCAAGAGTAATTGGTAAAAAATACAACCTCTTGTGTGCCAAATTTTCTAGCCGCGAGGCGTCTTTCTCTGTGGTCAATACCAGAGTTTTTGAGGCTATTAATTCCAATTCTTTTTTTGAAAACTCATGATGATCAGGAAACGAAAGATGGTCAAACTTTAGTCCTAAATTATTTAAATAATCAACTAATGGTGTTGCATTAGCAATCCCTGTTAACAACGTAAAACTCTCATTTTTTAATTCTTGAATTGATTTTTTTTCATTATTTGAATAAATAAAGTTGTCGTAAACAATTGAACTAAAAAATAGCTGTTGATTAAAATTGAGTTTTAAACGCTTTTGGATGACTTGCTTCTCAGCATTATTCAAATTTTGAGGACATTTAGTAACCACAACAATTTGGGCACGTTGGGCTCCAGACCGCGGTTCCCTAAGATTACCAGAAGGAAGTAATAGGTCATCACAATACAAATTATTATAGGCTGTTAACAGAACTGAAAACCCGGCCTTTACGCGCCGGTGTTGAAATGCATCGTCAAGTAAAATAATTTTAGGTGGTTGTTCTATGGCTTGCAAAGAAGAAATCCCATGTTGTCTATCGTTGTCAACTGCTACGGCTACGTCTGGAAATTTAGATTTAATTTGGAAAGATTCATCACCTAAACAGTTGGAATTTGAATTGGAATCGGCTAACACAAATCCCTTGGATTTTCGGCCATAACCACGGCTTAATACAGCTAATCTATAGTTATACTTTAACATTCTAATCAAATATTCAACCATGGGAGTTTTACCAGTACCTCCCATTGATAGATTTCCAACACAAATGACAGGGAAGTCATAAAATTTAGATTTAAAAAGGCCCCAATCGTAAGCTTTGTTTCGAAGCCATACGAATAGAAAATAAACTGGATTGAGTAGAATTAATATTTTTCTTAAAAGCTTCATAACTACGAAAGTAATTATTTTATCTTTGATGCTAAATAAAATCTTATGATAGTTCAAGACATTATTAATCAGTTGGAAATATTGGCACCTTTGGCTTATGCAGAAAAATTTGACAATGTAGGATTATTGGTAGGAGATAAAAATACCAAGGTCAGTGGGGTTTTAGTAACTTTGGATACTTTACCTGAGGTCGTGGACGAAGCCATTGCAAATAACTGCAATCTAATCGTTAGTTTTCATCCCATAATATTCAAAGGATTAAAGTCAATTACAGGGAAAACATATGTGGAAAGGGTTGTCCAAAAGGCTCTCAAAAATGATATCTGCATTTTTGCCATTCACACTGCTCTTGACAATGCCTTTAATGGAGTAAATGCCTCCATTTGTGATGCTCTCGAGTTAAAAGATAAATCTATTTTAATCCCCCAACAAGGGACCCTAAAAAATTTAATTACTTCTGTACCTGTCGCCAACGCTGATGCATTGCGATCAGCACTTTTTGATGTTGGAGGGGGTGTAGCTGGAAATTACATTAACTGTAGTTTTAATTCCAAAGGCGTTGGAACTTTTAAAGGCAATGAGAAATCCAATCCAGTCCTTGGATCTACAAATGAAATTAAAGGGGTTGAAGAAATAAAAATTGAAATTGTTTTCAAAAAGCATCTGGAAGCTATTATTTTAAAAACACTCAAAGAAAACCATCCCTACGAAGAAGTTGCCTATACAATTACAACATTAGAAAACAAAAACCAGCACATAGGGATGGGAATGTTAGGAACATTAGAATTGGCAAAAAACGAAAAAGACTTTTTAAAATTCGTAAAAAAAAGAATGAATTGTGGAGTAATTAAACATTCTAAATTACTGTCGAAAAAGATTAAGAAGGTGGCTGTTTTGGGGGGCTCAGGAAGTTTTGCTATCGAAGCAGCCAAGGCTGCTGGAGCGAATGCTTTTGTTAGTGCAGATCTAAAATATCATGATTTCTTCAGTGCAGAAAATCAGATTTTACTTCTAGATATTGGCCATTATGAAAGTGAACAGTACACAAAAAACCTTTTGGTGTCATATCTTATAAAAAAATTTCCTAATTTTGCTATCCTTTTGTCAAAAATAGATACAAACCCGATTAAATATAAATAAACATGGCTAAAAATAAAGAGCTTAATGTAGAAGAGCGACTGAGAGCATTATATGATTTACAACTCATAGACTCAAGAGTAGATGAAATTCGAAATGTTCGTGGAGAACTCCCTCTAGAGGTGCGTGATTTAGAAGATGAAGTTGAAGGTTTTAAATTAAGATTGAAAAAACTTGAAGACAATTTATCTGAAATTGATGAACTAATTAAATCAAAAAAAAATTTAATAGAAGAAGCTAAATCATTGATAAAAAAATATAATGAACAACAAAAAAATGTTCGTAACAATAGAGAATTCAATTCTTTAGCCAAAGAGGTTGAATATCAAGACTTAGAAATTCAGTTAGCGGAAAAAAATATTAAGGAGTACAGAGCTCAAATTGAACAAAAAAAGGAAGTTATTGAAGATTCAAAAGGAAGTCTGAAAGAACGTGAGGACCACCTGGAGCATAAAAAAAGTGAATTAGATGAAATTTTAGCAGAAACGGAGAAAGAAGAAAAATTATTACTTGAAAAGTCTGAAAAATACAAAACTAAGATTGAAGACCGTTTAGCAAAAGCATATACAAAAATACGTGCAAGTGTGAAAAATGGATTAGCGGTAGTAGCCATTGAAAGAGGTGCTTCTGGAGGTTCATACTTTACAATTCCACCTCAAATACAAGCCGAAATTGCATCTCGAAAAAAAATTATTACTGACGAACATAGTGGTCGTATTCTAGTAGATGCTGAACTTGCGGAGGAACAAAAAACGAAAATGGAAAAGTTATTTTCTAGTACTTAATATTTAGTCACTTTTATAATTTAACCAATTAACTCTTTTCAAATTATTTAGTCTAAGTATTACAGTTGAAAAAGTATGTATTAATAATTTAAATAAAGCTGTGAGAAAACTATTTCTTGTCATTACTTTTTTTTCCTTCAACTTAATTTGTTGCCAAAGCGTTAAAAATAATTCAAACCAAAAATCAACCGTTAGTACAGAAGTCTTACAGAAATCTAACGTAATAAATATGGAAAAAGCATACTTTGCAAGTGGTTGCTTTTGGTGTGTAGAGGCCATTTATGAGAGTGTTAATGGGGTCCATGAGTCAGTTAGCGGATATTCTGGTGGATATACTAAAAACCCCACTTACGAGTCAAGTAATACAGGAAGAACGGGGCATGCTGAAACTGTAGAAGTTTATTATGACTCTGAAATTGTAAGTTTTTCTACGCTATTGGATGTTTATTTTGGATCTCAAAATATAACTCAAGTTAATGGTCAAGGACCTGACAAAGGATCTCAATATCGCTCAATTGTTTTTTACCAAAATGATAAACAAAAAAAGCTCATATTAAATAAAATTTCTGAACTTGAAAAAAAACAAGATATAAAAGTAGCTGCAGAAGTTTATCCATTTGAAAAATTTTGGAAAGCTGAAGGATACCATCAAAATTACGAACGTCTAAATCCCAACAATCCCTATGTACGTAATGTTTCAATACCTAGGTTAAAACTCTTCAAGTCAAAATTCCCAATGCTTCTAAAAGAGAAGCATTAAAATGCATACGAGTGTGAGTTTTATAATCGTTGAAAAATAGCTACATTTGAGTAACTCAAAACATAAAAATTGTTTGGATTTGAACCACATCTTGAATTTGCACGCAATTTAGATCAAAAGGATGTTTTAAGGCACTACCGCAACGCCTTTCATATCCCCACTGACATTTCAGGAAATGAATGGTTATATTTCACAGGAAACTCCTTGGGGCTTCAGCCCAAAACTACCAAAGCTGCCATTGATCAAGAATTGAAAGATTGGGCAAATTTAGGTGTAGAAGGACATTTCGAAGCCAAAAACCCATGGATGCCTTACCACGAGTTCTTGACAGAAAGTATGGCAAAAATTGTAGGAGCAAAGCCCATTGAAGTTGTGGTAATGAACACACTAACAGCCAATCTGCATTTTTTAATGGCTTCCTTTTATAGACCCACAGAAAAGCGCCATAAAATTCTTATCGAAAGTGATGCCTTTCCATCTGATCGCTATGCAGTTCAAAGTCAATTGGAATTCCATGGTTATGACCCAGAAGCTTGCCTTTCAGAATGGACTCCAAGGACAGGAGAAACCTTACTACATATGAAGGATTTAGAAACAATACTTGATGAACAAGGTGAAGAAATTGCACTAATTCTCATTGGTGGGGTCAATTATTATACTGGTCAAAGTTTTGATCTAAAACAAATTGCAGAAATGGGTCATGCTAAAGGATGTAAAGTTGGTATTGACTTAGCCCACGGCGCTGGAAATATTCAACCTGAATTGCATAAATCTGGTGTAGATTTTGCCGCCTGGTGTACCTATAAGTACTTAAATGCTGGACCTGGAAGTTTAGGAGGTGTTTTTGTACACGAACGTTATGCTCATGATAGAAATTTAAAACGTTTTACAGGCTGGTGGAGTCAAAATAAAGATACCCGCTTCGACATGCGTAAGCCCTTAGATCTCATACCAGGTGCTGAGGGCTGGCAACTCAGCAACCCTCCTATTTTATCCATGGCTGCCATCAAGGCTTCTTTGGATTTATTTAACGAAGTGGGAATGGATGCTCTACGGCAAAAATCAATCCAACTCACCTCCTATTTAGAATATCTTATTAATAATCTTAACAATCCAAAAGTTGAAATAATTAGTCCCAAAGACCCCATGCAAAGAGGCTGTCAATTGTCTATCCGAATCAAAAATACTGACAAAACATTACATGAAAAATTAACTAAAAATAATGTTATAACCGATTGGAGAGAGCCAGGTGTTATACGTTGTGCACCAGCGCCATTTTACAATTCATTTGAAGATGTTTTTCGGATGATAACTATTTTAAAAACTCTTTTAAAATGAAAGATGAAGAAAATATACTAATAATAGGAGCGGGTCTTTGCGGGTCTCTACTAGCTTTACGCCTTGGACAAAGGGGATATAATGTAAAGGTGATGGAAAGGCGATTAGACTTGCGAAAAGAGGATGTCAGTAATGGACGCTCCATTAATTTAGCCCTTTCTAATCGAGGAATAAAAGCTCTAAAAATGGTAGGCCTGGAAAATAAAGTTAAAAGTCTATCTATACCCATGTACGGACGTATGCTTCATGATAAAAATGGAAATACAAAATTGTCAAAGTATAGCGGTCGTAAAAGTGAATATATCAATTCTATTTCTAGAGAATTACTAACTGCGTTACTCATTGGTGAAGCAGAAGCCCTTAATAATGTAAGCTTTGAATTTCATCAAAAATGTGATGCTGTAGATTTCGAAAACAATATTGCGCGCTTTACTAACACCAAAAATGGAACGGTCTTGGATTATGAGGCAGACCGAATATTTGGAACCGATGGCGCCGGATCAACCCTTAGGAAAAGTTATTTATCCAAACGTAAGTTTTTATTCAGTTTTTCACAAGATTTCCTCACACATGGCTATAAAGAATTAACCATTCCAGCTACAAAAGAAGGAGAATTTCAAACCGAGAAAAACGCTTTACACATCTGGCCTAGAGGTGACTTTATGATCATTGCACTTCCCAACTTGGATGGAAGTTTCACAGTGACACTATTCTTAGCTTATGAAGGTGGTAAATATAATTTCAATAATTTAGATTCCGCAGAAAAAGTAAAAAACTTCTTTTCAAAAGAATTTCCAGATACAATTGAACTGATGCCAGATTTAACCACCGAATTTTTCAAAAATCCAACGTCGCCGCTTGGCACCATTAAATGTTTCCCTTGGCAATATCAAGGTAAAAATTTAATTTTAGGTGATGCTGCACATGCCATTGTACCCTTTTATGGCCAAGGTATGAATGCATCCTTTGAGGATGTATTTGAGTTAGATGCTAATTTGGATAGTCATAATGGCGATTGGAAAGCAACTTTTAAAGCATTTCAAATAAAGAGAAAAAAAGATACAGATGGGATTGCAGATTTAGCTATCGATAATTTTCATGAAATGAAAGACCACGTTGCAAGTACCGCATTTCAGAAAAAAAGAACTTTAGAAATATCGCTTGAAACTGCCTTACCAAATACCTATTTTTCAAAATATTCAATGGTGACCTTTAGAGAAGACATGGGCTACAACCAAGCCATGTTACTTGGGCGGGCACAAGACAAAGCAATTTTAAATATGATTGAAAAAAAACAACTAAATTTGGAACTACCTGCATTAGAACTCCATGAAAAAATTAAAGCTGAAACCAATTCCATATTAAATAGTTAAGGAATCAAAAAACCTTTAAATGAAACATAATAAATATGAGTAAAAAAGTAACCCCTAGAGGCGCTTACCCACACACAAAACGTGTAGGAGATTTTATATTTGTGTCTGGAACTAGCTCCAGACGAGCTAATAATACTATTGCTGGAGCAGAAGCTTTAGACAATATGGGAACGAAAAAAATTGACGTTGCTATACAAACAAAAGAAGTATTAAAAAATATCGCTAAAAATTTAGAAAATGAAGGTGCCACCCTGGAGGATGTTGTCGATGTAACTTCATTTTTGGTTAATATGAATGATTTTGCAGCTTATAACACAGCCTATGCAGAATTCTTTAATTCGGAAAACGGCCCGACAAGAACAACTGTGGCAGTTCACCAATTACCTAATCCCGACCTAGCTATTGAAATTAAAGTGATTGCATATAAAAAATTAGGATGATTACCATAAAAAATTTCATCAATGGGAGCTACTGTGAGTCTTTAACAAAAGATTGGCTTAAAGTAATAAATCCTAGTAATGGTGAGATTTATGGAAAACTACCTAATTCCAATACCCAAGACGTACAAAAAGCTTATGAGGCTGCTGAAAAAGCGTTCCATAACTGGTCTAAAGTTTCTGTAGGTCGACGCAGTTATATTTTATCTAAAATAGGCGAGTTGATTGAAGATAATTTAGAATCATTAGCCGCTGCAGAGAGTATGGATAATGGTAAACCTATAAGTCTAGCAAGCGAAGTTGACATTCCTAGAGCGGCTCATAATTTTAAATTTTTTAGCCAGGCCATTACACAATTCTACAGCGAGAGTCATGACCAAATTTCGCAACAAAACGTCAATTATACGTTAAGACAACCTCTTGGGGTTGTCGGCTGCATATCACCCTGGAATTTACCATTGTATTTATTTACTTGGAAAATAGCCCCAGCACTAGCCGCGGGAAATTGTGTCGTTGCTAAACCTAGCGAAGTAACTCCCTACACTGCCTTTCTATTAGGTGAAATATGCAACAAAGCAGGACTTCCAAAAGGGGTTCTAAACATAGTTCATGGATTAGGAATAAGTACAGGCCAGGCCATAGTAGAACACCCATATATCAAAGCTATTTCTTTCACAGGAGGCAGTAAAACAGGAGCGCATATTGCTAAAACTGCCGCGCCAATGTTTAAAAAATTATCATTGGAATTAGGTGGTAAAAATCCAAATATTATTTTCGCTGATTGCGATTATAATAAAATGCTTACGACAACCATAAAGTCCTCTTTTTCAAACCAAGGACAAATCTGCTTATGTGGTAGTCGAATTTTTGTAGAATCTTCTATTTATGAGAAATTCAAAATAGATTTTATAAAAAAAGTATCCCAATTAAAGATTGGACTACCTTCCAATAAAGATACTGATATAGGCGCCATTGTATCCAAAGCTCATCTCGATAAAGTATTGGGATACATCATGTCTACAAATAAATCTGATTCTAAAGTTTTGTGTGGCGGTCAAAAAGTCTCGTTTAAAAATGCTCAAAATGGTTATTATCTTGAGCCCACTGTTATTGAAGTTTCGTCTAATGAGTGCTTGCTAAATCAAGAAGAAATTTTCGGACCTGTAGTCACTTTAATGCCATTTAATAATGATAGCGAAGTTTTGGAAATGGCCAATGATGTAAAGTATGGCCTTTCGGCCACGGTGTGGACTAATAATTTAAAGAGAAGCATGTATTTTTCACAGCATTTAGATGTTGGTATTATATGGATAAATACTTGGATGCAACGAGATTTACGCACCCCTTTTGGAGGGCAAAAATCTTCTGGATTAGGTCGAGAAGGTGGTTTTGAGGTTCTACGCTTTTTTACTGAAACAAAAAACGTATGTATTAATTATGAATAAAATAATATGGAATTAAATTTAAAAAATAAAGTTGCGCTTGTCTGTGGAAGTACCCAAGGAATTGGCCGTGCTGCTGCCATAGCCCTAGCTAATGAAGGTGTAAAAGTTACACTTTTAGCAAGAAACGAAGCAAAACTTAAACTCGTTTTATCAGAACTACCTAAAACTGCAGTTCATGATTATATTGTTGCAGATTTTTCCAAAATTGAAGAACTCCAATTAAGTGTTTCTGATTATATAAATACAAATCCAGGTTTTCATATTTTAATCAATAACACAGGAGGACCAAGAAGTGGTTCAATTATTAATGCTACTTTGCAACAATTTGAATCAGCATTCACCATGCATTTAAAATGTAATCATGTTTTGACACAACTACTTGTTCCTTATATGAAATCTGAAGGTTATGGTCGTATTATTAATATTATTTCAACTTCTGTTAAAGAACCTATTGAAGGTTTAGGCGTAAGTAATACAATCCGTAATGCGGTTGGTAACTGGAGTAAAACTTTATCTTTTGAATTAGGTGCTTTTGGTATAACCGTAAACAATATATTACCAGGCTTTACTGAAACAGCACGCCTAAACGAAATAATAGAAGAAAAAGCGAAAAAAACTAACAGATCTTTTGAAGAAATGGTAAAATTGATGAAAAATTATACGCCTGCCAAACGATTTGCAAAACCTAAAGAAACTGCAAACACTGTTGTATTTTTAGCAAGTGAAGCGGCAAGTTATATCAATGGAGTTAATATTCCTGTAGACGGAGGTCGAACAAAATCTTTATAATTTTATGTACTATAAATTCTTAACTTGTTGAAGAATAATTAAATATTGAAAAAAAATATGGAAATAAAAAAACCTTTTAATTTACAGAAATGGATTGATGATAACAGACATTTATTAAAGCCCCCTGTTGGTAATAAAAATCTATATGTCGAGTCGGAGGATTATATTGTAATGATTGTTGCTGGGCCGAACGCTAGAAAAGATTATCATTACAATGAAACAGAAGAACTTTTTTATCAAATTGAAGGGGATATCGTTGTAAAAACACAACAAAATGGTAAGCTCGTTGAAGTTCCAATTAGTGCAGGAGAGATGTTTCTTTTACCAGCCAAAATCCCACATTCACCAGTAAGATCTAAGGGGTCTATTGGCTTGGTAGTTGAAAGGAAAAGAAAAAAAAATCAAAAAGATGGTTTACTATGGTTTTCAGACACTGCAAATGAGTTGCTTTATGAAGAATATTTTACGTTAACTAATATAGAGAAAGATTTTATTCCTGTTTTTAAAAGATTTTACTCTAGTGAAAAATTAAGAACTTGCCCAAAAACAGGTGAAATAATGGAGATTGATAAAAAATTCTACAATAAATAATATTTCTTCTTGAAACGAAAACTTCGCATTAATGGCCACTCACACCTACTTCCATATCCTGAAGAGATTCCTCAGTTTATGAAAGATAAAGAAATTTTTTGGGTTGATGATGAGCGTAAACATATGCTGCAAAAAGGATGGAGTCGTCCTGTTACCCATTCTAGCTTTTTTCTCAATGAAAAACTAGAATGGATGGATGAAAATAAAATTGACCATGCAGTTGTCCTAAACTTATCTCAACTCTATGGCAATGGTTTGCAGTTGGAAATAATGAAAAAAGCATTACGCTTCCAAAATGATTTTAATGCTCAGATTCAACAAAATCATGCTTCAAAATTTACATGTGGATTTGTAGTTCACCCTGGATTTATACAAGGTGCTTTGTGGGAAATTGAACGCTGTGTTGAAGAACTTAGTCTGAATGTATTGTGTTTACCTACTCACTTTATGGACAGTGTTGGCCAATGGCGAAGCGTTTTTGATAGTCAAAACGATCCTATTTTTGAACTTGCAAATCATTATAAATTGGCAATCGAAATTCATCCTTATGACGGAGATAAAATGATTAAACTCGAGAACACTTCATGGCGTTTTCATCTTATTTGGATGCTGGCACAATGCGGAGATGCATATCACTTTTACACCCTAAATGGAATGCAAGAACGTTACCCAAACATTAGAACTTGTTTTGCTCACGGAGGGCAAATGGCACAAATGAATTTAGGTAGACGGATTCAAGGTTTTGACGGGCGTCCTGATTTATTTGAGGGGAAAACTCATCCTAGAAAAGCAGTAGGACACAGTAATATTTACTTCGACACTTTAGTTCATGATACTGGTTCTTTCGATTTAATGTTAAAACGTCAAGGAAGTGATCAAGTTATAATGGGCTTAGACGACCCATATCCTTTGGGTGAAATGGAAAGCGAAGCACAGTCCTCATATCCAGGTAAGTTGTTAGACCTAGCTAAAGACCAAAAGCTTATAACACAAAAGCAATATAATGATATTTGGGAAGACAACGTTCTTTGTTGGATATACGGAAAAGATCAAAAAAAGATAAATGATTTAACTCAAAAGATCATAGGATAATGCATTTTATTTCTGATAAATTAGATGATTATGTTTTAAACCACTCAGATGAAGAACCACCCCTGCTTAGAGCTTTAACCCGTGAGACATATCAAAAAGTAGTTCAGCCTCGAATGATTAGTGGCCATTTTCAAGGGCGAGTATTAAGTACTATCTCAAAGTTAATTCGTCCAAAAAAAATTTTAGAACTTGGAACATTTACTGGCTATTCAGCCTTGTGCCTAGCTGAGGGTCTTGATGAAGATGGAGAGCTCCATACCATCGATTACAATGAAGAGTTAGTAAATTTACAAAGGAGATTTTTTGACCGATCTGGTTTTGGTCAACAAATTCATCAATATACTGGTCAAGCCTCAGAAATTATTCCTATGTTAAACATCAAATTTGATTTGGTATTTATAGATGCCGATAAGCCAAATTATGTGAATTATTTTCATCAAATTATTGACAAAATCAATTCAAAAGGAGTTATCTTGTCTGACAATGTTCTATGGAGTGGAAAAGTAATTGAACCTACAGTTGACCAATTAGACATCTCAACAAAAACACTTTTAAAATACAACCGGCTGTTAAAAGAAGACTCGCGTCTTAATACTATATTACTACCAATAAGAGATGGTCTAACAATCAGTATCAAAAAATAATATTATAATTCACGGCGAATCGAACCTGCTAAATCGGCCATTTTATCTTTTACTTTGTTTATTTCTTCTGAAACTTCATCAGTAATATTTGTGTCAATCCCCTGATTATTGACACTACGTTTAATCTCTCCCTTGATGTCATTTGTAGCATTTTTTAATGTACGCATTCCTTTACCCATACCCTTGGCAATGTCGGGTATTTTATCAGCACCAAAAATAATAACAACAATAAAAAGTATAAAAACAATTTCAGTAGTACTTATAAAAAGTGGCGGTAAATTAATCATTCAGTAAATATAAAAAGTATTTTTTTAATTTTCAGAAGAAATATTAATCTTAAATTCAATTAATTTTTCTTCTAAAAATTGAAGAATCTCAACATCACTTCTGTTAGTACAACGTATATAAAAGTTTTCATCATCAGTACATGAATAGTAAAACTCTGATTTAAGGTTTTCGGGAAGATCATAGTATTTGAACAGTTCTGGACCAACAACTTCTTTAATATGGGTCAAAATAGTTCTGGTTTTTTCTGTTTTAACGTCTCGAATTAAACGTTTAGTACGGCCAGTAAAACGGTTTAAGATTTTCCATAAATTAAATTGTGGGGTAGGAATTCCCCAATATATGAACCTACCAGCGTCTGCTTCATCAAGTCTATTTTCAATTTGAGTTTTTCTAAGTCCTGTGTAACCAGGAATTCCTAAATCATAAAAATTCAAAGGACGTTCGGAGTTTGAATTATTTATGTCAGACTTTAAATCACCAGTTAAAATATTTCCTATAGTTACTTCATTTAGTGCAGTTATTGAATCTTCAAGTTGAACTATTATTGAATTGTTTTTAATCATTTCAGAGGAAACTATAATTGTTTTAGGTATATATTGAACAGATGAAAAATATAGGGTGTCAGAAAGTTTTGCTTGAATTTTAAAAACCCCATTTGTATCGGAGGTAGAATATCGGTATGATGTTCTGTTGATAACATGTATGCCCTCCACACTTTCACTTGCTAAAATGTTTCCAGAAATTTCACGTGTCTGTGCAATAGTTATTGTTGAAAGAAACAAAAAAGTAATAATAAAGTCTTTTTGTGAAAATGGGTTCAAAAGGATTCGATTAATTTTGCATAAATTTACAAAACAATTGATATTACAACAATTTTTTTTTAAAATGAAAAAACTCCTAATAGCAAGTACATCCACGCTTCATGGCAGTGGATATTTAGATTATTTGTTGGAGGATTTAACCGTGTTTTTTAAATCGACTGAAAATATTGTGTTTTTAGCATATGCTAGGCCGAATGGATTAACGCTAACAGCTTACACAGAAATTGTACGAAAAGCCTTTTATAAAATCGGGAAGAAAGTCATTGGCCTTCACGAGTTTAAAAACTCTGAAAAAGCACTCATAAAAGCCAAAGGAATCTTTGTTGGAGGCGGCAATAGTTTTGTATTACTTAACGAATTGTACAAACTAAATTTAATGCAAACCCTAAAATCTGTCATTTTTTCTGGTACACCATACCTTGGTACCAGCGCGGGGGGTAATATTTGTGGGCAAAGCATAGGAACTTCAAATGACATGCCAATTGTATACCCACCGAGCTTTGAAGCTTTAGGAATCATTCCGTTTAACATTAACCCGCATTACATAGATCCTAACCCAGAAAGTAAACATATGGGAGAAACAAGAGCCACCCGGATTAAAGAATTTCATCAATATAATTCCCAAAGTGTCTTGGGTTTAAGAGAGGGCAGTTATTTAGAAATCAAAGGAGATAAAATCCTATTAAAAGGAACTCTTAAAGCCTGCGTTTTTAAACAAGGAGTTTTGCGTTATGAAATTGATTCCGGAACAGATTTAAGCAGTTTTAAATGACATAGAACCTGGTCATAACAGTGAAATGTTCTTATCTTTGTAAAAGACCAATAAACTGATGAATAAGAAAGTAATATTAATGATTTTGGACGGATGGGGTAAATCTCCCGATCCAAAAGTTTCCGCCATTGACCTCGCCAAAACTCCTTACATTGACAGCTTATACTCAAAATACCCACACGCCAGCCTCAGAACGGATGGTTTACATGTTGGGCTTCCAGAAGGACAAATGGGAAACAGCGAGGTTGGGCATATGAATCTTGGTGCTGGAAGAGTTGTTTACCAAGATTTAGCCAAAATTAATTTAGCTATTAAAAACAATACATTGGCCAAAGAAGCGGTATTAGAAAATGCAATCTCCTATGCCAAATCCAACAATAAAAAAGTACACTTACTTGGCCTTGTAAGCGATGGCGGTGTGCACTCCCACATCGATCATTTGTTCGGTCTAATTGATGTCTTAGAAAAAAATAATATTCCAAAAGGGTTTGTTCACGCCTTTACAGACGGCAGAGATGTCGATCCAAAATCAGGCTTTGGGTTTATTTCAAGACTTGAAAGCAGATTAAAAGATTCTGAGGTAAAACTTGCAACAGTAACTGGACGTTACTATGCCATGGATCGTGACAATAGATGGGAACGCACCAAATTGGCTTATGACGCATTGGTTCTTGGAATTGGAGAGCAAGTTAGCAATGCAACTACATCAATTCAAAATTCTTATGCCAATGGCATCACGGATGAGTTTATAAAGCCCATAATTGTTACAGACGATAACGAAGAACCAATAGCTAAAATCAAAGAAGGGGATGTGGTCTTATTTTTTAATTTTAGAACGGATAGAGGCCGTCAATTAACAACCGCCTTAAGTCAGAATAATTTCCCAAAACACAACATGCTTCCTCTAAAGTTACATTACGTAACCATGACCAATTACGACGAAAATTTTAATAATATTGAGGTTATTTTTAACAAAGAAAACATCGCTAATACCCTTGGCGAGGTATTGGAAGCAAATGGTAAAACCCAACTCCGAATTGCTGAAACAGAAAAATACCCGCATGTCACATTCTTCTTCTCAGGAGGTAGAGAAAAACCATTTAAAGGTGAGCAACGCATTTTAAAAAATTCTCCAAAAGTCGCCACTTACGATTTGCAGCCCGAAATGAGTGCCTTTGAATTAAAAGATGCTCTGATTCCTGTTTTAAAATCTGAAAAGATTGATTTTATTTGTTTAAATTTTGCCAACGGAGATATGGTTGGACATACAGGAGTAATGCCAGCCGCTATAAAGGCTTGCGAAGCAGTGGATGCTTGCGTTTCTGAGGTTGTTGATTGTGCACTTGAGCACAATTATACGACCCTGCTAATCGCAGACCATGGTAACTGTGAAACCATGTTAAACCCTGATGGAAGTCCACATACAGCACACACCTCCAACCCAGTTCCTGTTATATTGATTGATGATAATTTAGATAAAATAAATGATGGGGTTTTAAGCGCTTTAGCACCCACTATACTGAGACTAATGGGGATTGAGCCACCCTTGGCAATGACCCAAAAATCTATAGTTTAAATGGAAGAAAATTTTAAGCTTAAATAAAGTCTTTTAAGTATCTTTGTAGTTCGATATGAAAATACTTAATTTAAAGTCTGCTGAAGAAATCGAACTTATTCGCGAGAGTGCTTTAATTGTATCCAAAACTCTGGGCATGCTAGCGGCAGAGGTAAAGCCAGGAATTAGTACATTAAAACTGGATAAATTGGCAGAAAACTTTATTAGAGACCATGGCGCTACCCCTGGCTTTTTAGGACTTTATGATTTTCCAAATACGCTTTGTGTCAGTCCAAATACTCAGGTTGTTCATGGCATACCAAATAACACACCATTGGAGAACGGAGACATTATTTCAATCGACTGTGGAGCCCTTAAAAATGAATTTTATGGGGACCATGCCTACACCTTTGCCGTAGGTGAAATTACAACTGAAACTCAAAAACTTTTGGAGGTTACCAAAGCTTCTCTATACGAAGGCATCAAAGCCTTTAAAAAAAATAACCGGGTTGGAGATGTAGGTTATGCCATTCAAAATTATTGCGAATCTTTTGGCTATGGCGTTGTTAGAGAACTTGTGGGTCACGGCTTGGGCCGTGTCATGCACGAAGAACCAGAAATACCAAATTACGGTAAAAGAGGACGAGGTAAAAAATTCGTTGATGGCATGGTCATTGCTATTGAACCTATGATTAACATGGGTACTCACCGAATCAAACACCATAGTGATGGATGGACCATAACAACTAAGGATGACCTCCCAAGTGCTCATTTCGAACACAATGTAGCCTTGGTTAATGGAAACCCTGAACTGCTATCAACTTTTTCCCACATATATGAAGCCCTCGGGATTGAAACCAATGAAGAAGATGAATTTAAAAATAAATTAAAACCAACAAACTAAAAATTCTATGAATTCCATTCGACATATAGAAACTGAATTAAAACCATTGAAAGATCAAATCAATAGACACGCTATGTATGGCCAATTAAGCACCATCGAAGATGTCAAAATATTTATGCAAAATCATGTCTTTGCAGTTTGGGATTTCATGTCTTTATTGAAAGCACTACAGGTTATTCTGACAAATACTACCGTCCCTTGGACGCCAAAAGGAAATGGATCTGCAGCCCGTTTTATCAATGAAATCGTCACTGATGAAGAAAGTGATGTCAATGAACACGGTGAGGTGAAAAGCCACTTTGAAATGTATATGGACTCAATGGATCAAATTGGCGCCAATACGCAACAAATCAAAAATTTTACAAGTGCGATTCAAAAGGGAGTCTCTATTGACACTTCCGCAGAAATGATTCAAATTCACCCCACTATAAAGAAATTTCTAGATTTTAGTTTTAACGTTATTAGGGAAGGAAAACCACATTGTATCGCAGCTGCATTTACCTTTGGCCGAGAAGACGTTATTCCCGATATGTTTTTAGAAATTATTCAGCAATCAAAAACAAGCCCTGATGATGGGCGTTACAGCAAGTTACTTTATTATTTGAATCGACACATTGAACTTGATGGTGACGAGCATGGCCCAATCTCATTAAAAATGGTTGAAAATTTATGTGGTGATGACAATACAAAATGGATGGAAGCGCTTATGACTGCAAAATCTGCTCTGCAACAACGCATTGGTCTTTGGAGCTTAATAAGTACCGCTATTTTAAATAATAAAAGGACCTCTATCGTCAAATAGATGTTTTGAAAACAACTTTTAAATTTATATTGAATTCGCTTCCAAGGCCTTGGCTCATAGCACTGAGTGCTATAATCCAACCTTTTCTTGTTTTTTGGTACAAAGGTACGCGATATACAGATCCTATTGACAACCAAAGTTTCCGAAAGCTACTGCCCTATGGTTATGAAAATTCTAGAGAAAATGTTCTCTCACCTTCCACTTACTCCCTAGAAAGGCACCGACTTTTATGGTTGTTTCTAAAGACCAACACCGACTTCTTCACCAATGCAAAAAAAGTACTTCATTTCGCGCCTGAACAGGCTTTTTTCAAGCGATTGAAAAAGATGAAAAACTTAGACTACACAACTACAGACTTAAATTCTCCAATCGCAGCCATAAAAGCCGATATTTGTCAACTTCCTTTTGCTTCCAATAGCTTTGATTTTATTTTGTGTAATCATGTTCTAGAACATATCCACGATGATTTAAAAGCAATGCAAGAATTGTTTAGAGTAATGACGCCGGGCGGTATGGGCGTATTTCAAATTCCACTGGATGTAAACCGCAAGACCACTTTTGAAGACGACAGCATAACAGACCCAAAGCAACGTGCTAAAATATTTGGACAATACGACCACGTTCGCATTTACGGATTGGATTATTTTAAACGCTTAGAATCTTGTGGGTTTAAAGTTAAAAAAATAGATTTTACCAAAACACTTTCAGAAGATGAAATTTATAAATATTGTCTAAGTAAGGGCGAATTGATTCCAGTCGTGTACAAGCCTAATTAACAGGGAAGTTATTCAAAGATATCGTTTCAAATTCCTTGCTCTTATTTTCAAAAATAATACAAGCCTTCAGTTCTGGATGTACTGACAAAAAATCCTTAACCTTTTCTACTCCCATGGCCTGAAAAGCGGTAGCGTAGCCATCTGCCATCATACAATTTTCAGCTATAACTGAAACACTTAAAATATTGGTTTTTGTCGGATAACCTGTTTTGGTATTTATAATGTGCGCATAGCGCTTGCCATCTTCATCCAATTTATACTTGCGGTAAGTACCAGTGGTAGCCATCGCACTGTTTTTAAGTACAAACACCTTGTCATAACTTTGTGTGCCATCAAAATTAGGGTTTTCAATCCCAACAGTCCAACCGCTTTGTTTATCAATATTGATGCCTTTGGTTCGTAGTTCTCCTCCAATATTAATCATGTAATTGTCACTGGATTTTGAGTCTAAAAATACTGCTACTAAGTCTACTGCATACCCTTTTGCAATGGCATTGAAATCAATATAAGGCTTGGGAGCTGACTTGGTCAATATATTATTATTTAAACTAACTTTTTCAAATCCAACATACTGCATGAGACTATCAATTTTAAAACTGTCGAGTTTTGTTTTATATTCTTCTGAACCAAAATTCCATGCATTAACTAGCTTTCCTATGGTAGGATCAAAGACACCATCAGTTTGATTGTATATTTTTTTTGCAGCTTTAAACACTTCCATAAAATAGCTATCAACAACATCCAACTCGTGGTTGTTAACTTTGGAGATATCAGAATCCGCTTGATAATTAGACATTGATTGGTTGACTTTATGGAAGATGCTGTCTAATGCCTTTTGATAGTTTTTATTTGCTTTAGCCGAATAGTTAACTTCGTAAAATGTCCCAAAGATTGACCCCTTTAATTTTGTGTTTTTTAATTCGTTGTTGCAGGACACAAGCAGAAACAATAAAATTGTGAAATGATAGCTTTTCATTTAATTATAATTTATTTCAATTTCTTGAATACCATTATATTCAATAAGGTATTCTTCGTTTAAGTAAATGGGGAGTTTATCGCCTTCAGGATTTCCAATTCCTACGCCAGCATATAGAACTTTTGCATCTTTTTCGAAGGCGTGCTTTTTAAAGATCTCCATCCAAACCACATCGTAGTTGTTAGGATTTTCTGGAAGTTTGACCACACGTACAATCACAAAAAAATACTGACTGTTTTTATCAATACATACGAATTGGGGGTATTTTTTAAGTTTGCTATTAATAGCTACAAATTCAAAACCACGTGACTCTAAATCTTTTCCCACATGGTTCATTGCCAAATTATGCATTTCTTGCTTAGAGAGTGGTTTACTCATATTACAAAAATACAAAAAGCTCAATACAAGGTTGGGATTAATACGTTAATTGAATGGTAATTTTAGCCTCCAAAGTCATCAAAACGGATGTGCTCATCGGGAATTCCGAAGTCTTCGCCCATTTTTTGGACCGCTTGATTCATTAAAGGAGGGCCGCAAAAATACAATTCGATGTCCTCAGGCGTTTCGTGGTTGTTCAAGTAGTGTTCAATAACACAGTTGTGAATAAAGCCTATAAAACCATCACCTGGTGCCTCAATATTTTCTTTGACTATCCAATTATCCTCTTTCATAGGCTCAGATAAGGCGAGATAGAATTTAAAATTTGGAAACTCATTTTCCAATTGCTTAAAGTGGTCTAAATAAAATAATTCACGCTTAGAGCGACCTCCATACCAATAGGTTACTTTTCGACCTGTTTTGAGCGTTTTGAATAAATGGTATAAATGTGAACGCATGGGTGCCATACCTGCACCTCCTCCAACATAAAGCATTTCGGAATCGCTTTCATTAATGAAAAATTCTCCGTAAGGACCTGAAATTGTTACTTTATCACCTGGTTTCTGAGCAAAAATATAAGACGATGCGACACCTGGATTTACATCCATCCATGCATTTGTGGAACGGTCCCACGGGGGTGTCGCAATACGAACATTTAGCATAATTTCGCGGCCTTCTGCAGGATAAGAGGCCATCGAATAGGCACGTTCTACGGTTTCGTTATTTTTCATCTTTAAAGGCCAAAGATCAAATTTATCCCATTCGGTTTTAAATTTCTTGGGATCGTCGTGCTCTTCAGGATGGGCTGTAATATCAATAGAATCGAAATTAATTTCACAGGGAGGGATTTCAATCTGAATATAACCCCCTGCTTTATAACCCATATCATCTGGAATTTCAACTACAAATTCTTTAATAAAAGAGGCTACATTGTAGTTCCTAACGACTGTTGCTTCCCATTTTTTTATACCAAAAACTTCTTCTGGAATTGTAATTTCCATGTCTTGTTTTACCTTGACTTGACAAGACAAACGGGCACCGTGTTTTAATTCTTTTCTTGAAAAATGAGGCGTTTCTGTTGGTAGCGCCTCACCCCCACCCGACAACACATGACATTCACACTGAATGCAAGTACCTCCGCCACCACATGCAGAGGGTAAAAATATTTTTTGATTTCCCAGCGTCGATAATAAGGTGCCTCCAGATGCAACTTCTATTTCTCGCTCACCATTAATCATAATTTTAACAGGACCCGAAGGAGATAATTTTTGCTTTACAAATAGAAGTACACTAATCAAAAGTAAAGAAATCACTAAAAAAGCTACCACAGTAGCAATTACAGTTCCGGTTGTTCCAGCAGCTAAAATAATCATGTTAGTTTTCTGTTTTTGTAATTTTTACAATTTCTTTTTTGTCTTTCAAGACAGGTTCAATTTCAATCGTTTGGACTTTCTTAATAGGTTCAACTATAGCTTCATCACCTCCAGTTAACATGCCTCCAAAACTGAGAAACCCTATACCCATTAAGCCAGTTACAATAAATGTAATCCCAAGCCCTCTCAATGGACCAGGGATATTGGAATATCTAATTTTTTCACGAATAGAAGCAATCGCTAAGATGGCTAAGAACCATCCTATTCCGGATGAAATACCATAATTTACTGCCAATCCTAAGGTTTCAATTTCACGGGATTGCATAAACAAAGAGCCACCCAATATGGCACAGTTAACAGCAATTAATGGTAAAAATATACCTAAAGAATTGTACAGTGAAGGTGAAAATTTCTCGACGATAATTTCTACCAATTGTACCATCGTTGCAATTGTCGCAATGAACATGATAAAGGAAAGAAAACCCAAATCATAATCTACGAATTCTTCGCCCAACCAAGATAGCGCGCCAGGCTGCAACAAATATTGATCTAACAACCAATTTAATGGAACTGTTATGGCGAGTACAAAAATAACTGCTGCACCCAATCCTACAGCTGTTGCAACTTTTTTAGAAACTGCTAAATAAGAGCACATTCCTAAGAAAACAGCAAATACCATGTTATCAATAAAGATTGATTTAAAAAATAATTCGATATGTTCTATCATTGTGTTTTAATTTATTTACAAATTAATCTTCAATTAAAGCTTTATTTCTACTGCGTTGTACCCAAATAATGAGCCCAACAATTATAAGAGCCATTGGAGGCATCAACATGAATCCATTATTTTCATATCCGGTGGAGTAAAGCCATGTTTTTTCTATGGGGTCTCCCAATACTGGAATACCAAATAAGGTACCAGAACCTAAAAGTTCTCTAAAAAATCCAACAGCTAAAAGAATGATAGCATAACCAAATGCGTTACCGATACCATCTAAAAATGCTCTCCAAGGGCCGTTGCCAAGTGCGAAAGCTTCAAATCGTCCCATGATAATACAATTGGTAATAATAAGTCCAACAAATACCGACAATGTTTTACTAAGCTCGTATGCAAAGGCCTTTAAAACTTGATCTACAATAATAACCAGAGAAGCGACCACAATAAGTTGAACAATAATTCTAATTTTTGAAGGAATGATGTTTCTGATTAGAGAAATTACAACATTACCAACGCCCATAACAAACAGTACAGCAATTCCCATAACTAGGGAGGCTTTTAATTCTGCCGTAATTGCTAAGGCAGAACAAATACCCAATACTTGAATCGTGATTGGATTATTGTCCGCCAAAGGGTCAGTAATTAAGTTGAAATCTTTTTTTGAAATTAATCCCATATTAGTTCAATTGATTTTTTAAATTATTGAAGTAGGGTAAATACAACTTTAAATCGTTCTTGATCATTGCCGACACACCATCACCAGTAATGGTAGCTCCAGCTAGAGCATCTACTTCATAATCATCCTTTATAAGGTTCTTAGGGTCGTTATTGCCTTTTGCTACTGTAATGCCCTTGAAATCACCATTAGAAGACAGTAATTTTTCGCCAATAAAATCATCCATAAAATAACGCTGTTTGATATTAGCACCCAAGCCTGGTGTTTCAGCAGCGTGATCAAAAAAGGCCCCTTGAACCACCATGTTTTCATCCAGAGCAACATAGCCCCAAATAGCATCCCATAGCCCCTTACCACGAATGGGGATAATATAATAGGATTGGCCTTCTTTTTCCCCAATAAAAAGTGGCAATGTTCTGGTACCGCCGCTTTTGGCTTTGGCCTGCTCTTTTTTGACATTGATTTTGAAAGCTTTTGCACTTTCTTCTGCTGTACCATCAGAACTAATTATTAATTGTTTTGAAATGTATCTAGAAAATTCTGTGGCAACTTTATCGGTACTCACGAAAACAATATCAGTCGCACCGTTTTCGTTGACACCCATAGCGTATAATATATTTTGTTGCTTTTCCATACGCTCATTTTCTGCAATATTAGGTCTCAAAGAAGACGCCGTAAAGGCCAGTAAAGACCCTACAATGATGACCATCCCAATGGCAAAAAGAATTGTATATTGATTACTGTCTGTGTTTTTACTCATAATTATGCTGTTTTAACTTTCATGCGTTTTAAACGCTTTTTTACATTCCCCTGAACCACATAGTGATCTATAGTTGGCGCAAATACGTTCATCAATAAAATAGCTAAAAATACACCTTCGGGGTAAGCGGGATTAAAGACACGAATCATAATGGATATAAAACCGATTAGGAATCCATAAATCCATTTGCCCTTATTTGTTTGTGCGGCCGTAACGGGATCCGTCGCCATATAAACAGCACCAAAAAGTATACTGCCGATAATGAGGTGTTGCCAAAATGGAACATCCATCAACCCATAAAATTTACTAGAGGTTGTAATAAGGCCCGCATCTACGACACCATTAAAAACAAGCCCCATAGCCAGAGCACCTAAAACGGTACTTAGAATAATTCTCCAGCTTCCAACTTTAGTGAAAATAAGAAATAACGCGCCAAAGATGATTAATAATTTAGAAGTTTCTCCAATAGAACCAGGTATCAAACCAAAAAACATATCAGCATAATTGTAAACGACTTCCTGATTTTGGGCGTAACTGCCCAAAATGGTTTCACCCGAAATGGCATCTGCGGTTCCAGCACGCTCAACTGCGCCGTGCACCCATACTTTATCTCCACTCATCCAGGTTGGATAGGCAAAGAACAGAAAGGCTCTTATAGTTAGTGCTGGGTTTAAAATGTTCATTCCTGTACCTCCAAAAACTTCTTTTCCAATTACCACTCCAAAAGCAACTGCAACAGCCAACATCCAAAGCGGAAGATCAATCGGTACAATTAAAGGAACAAGCATCCCAGTAACCAAATAGCCTTCTTCAACTTCATGGCCTTTGATGACCGCAAAAATAAATTCAATCAAAAGACCGACGCCATAAGACACCACCAAAAGTGGTAAAACTTTCCAAAGCCCAATGATAAAGTTGTCCCATGTCCAGAATGTTCCGCCTAAAAATCCGTATGAGGCTTCGATTGTTCCTAGTGCCAAATAGTGCTGATAGCCTGAATTGAATACACCGAATATCAAACAAGGCACCATCGCCATGATAACCGTATTCATGGTGCGTTTTAAATCATCTGCAGCTTTGATGTGTGTGCCACCGCTGTGCGTGGTTTCATTTGGCAAATACAAAAAGGTGTGAATTGCATTAAAAGCAGGTGCGATTTTTGTCCCTCTGTATTTTTCTTTAAGCTGATGTAAATTTAATTTTAATCCCATGTTTATCCTATTTCTTTAAGCATTAAATCCAATCCTTCTCTAATTATTTTTTGATGCGGTTGTTTAGATACGCAAACAAATTCTGTAAGTGCGAAATCTTCAGGAGCCACTTCGTACATTCCAAGGGCCTCCATTTCATCTAAATCCTTGTACATGCATGCTTTAAGAATCTGCATGGGAAATATATCCAAAGGAAAAACTTCTTCATATGAGCCAGTCAAAACAAACGCCCTATGTTCTCCATTGGTATTGGTATTAAGGTCGTATTTTTTCTTAGGAGTTAACCATGAGAATGTAAGAGCTCTTGAGGTTGAAACCTTGTTAAAAACAGGTTTATTCCAGCCAAAAAATTCATAATCGTCACCTTCAGGAATGACGGAAATCACATCGCTGTAAAAATCTAGAAATCCATCTGGTTTCACTTCCTTTCCACAAAGTACATTACCCGAAATAATTCGAGCGTTCGCATCTTTCTGAATTCCACGATCGTAAATCATGGTGGCAATCTCACTTCCAATGCGGGTCTTTAAATATCGAGGGGACTCAATTTGAGAGCCTGCCATGGCAATTGTTCGCTCTGCATTGTATTTTCCAGTTAACAATAATTCACCTATGATAACTAAGTCTTGAGGGGCAATGGTCCAGACAGTCTCACCCTTATTTACGGGGTCTATTTTATTAATTAGGGTGCCAACATTTCCTGAGGGATGCGGTCCAGACAAATTATGTGTGCAAATGTCTTGCAGATAATTAAAGGGAGAGTTTGCACCCTTAGAAACACCAACATGTACAGCTCCACTGGTAAGTTTTGAAAGTGCTGTGACGGCGGCTTGAAGTTCAACTTCTTTACCTTGGAGGGTAAAATTATAATCAACAGCAAGCGGTGCAGTGGCATGGGCAGAAATAAAAATGGCTTTGGGTTGAATTTCTGGATGTGCAATCACATCATATGGACGCTGTTTTATAAATGGCCAACAACCCGATTCGAGCAAAAGAGCTTTGATTGCATCTGCTTGTGCTGATTTTAATGATAGTGTTTTATGTGTTTTGAAGGAAATTTTTTTATCCGCTTTGATTTTTACTTCAAGAATTCGGCGTTTTTCACCCCTTTTTATTTCTAATACTTCTCCTGAAACTGGCGTAACAAACTTGATAGCTTCATTGGCTTTATCAAAAAAAATAGTTTGACCGGCTTTTAACTTGGCACCTACTTTTACCACTAATTTTGGGTTTACACCGTGAAAATCCTCAGGTCTTAGTGCGTAAAAATTGCTTTTTATAGCATCTGTTATTGAAAGAGTAGCAGCACCTAACAATCTGATGTCAAGACCTTTACTAATTCTAATTTCTTTGGACATAAATCTTTGGATGTTTGAATTTAAATCTTAAAATCGAGCAAATTTACAAATAAACAATGCATATTTCATAAAATTTAATTGGATTTTTTATGTTAAAATTTAAAATTTACAGACCCCATAATTTTTGGCTATATTTACCTTCAATTTTATCGATTAATGTCCAATTTCAAGCTTTTTATTATTTCATCACTATTGCCATTATTTTTATACGGGCAAGTTCGAGAGGTTGACCCCCCACCTGATGTCAAAACTATATCTCTTGGGGTTACAGATAACGCCTCTGGTTTGGCAATTATTAATCTCAACAATCGTCTGGTCTTAGAATTTGATGTCCTCAATAATTTAGAAGAAGATTTTTATTATGTGATTGAACATTTTGATTGCGATTGGAGTCCTTCTCAATTAATGAAAACAGAATATCTTTCAGGAATGGATAACCTCAGAATTGTAGATTACGTGAATTCGTTTAACACTTACCAAATTTATTCTCACTATCGCCTGCAAATCCCTAACCAACAAACACGCTTAAAAGTTTCTGGAAATTACGTTCTCAAAATATTTGACGATTATAATGAGTTGGTATTTAGTCGAAAATTTATGGTCGTTGAGCCCATGGTAAATGTGGGCGTACAAATTAGACGTTCAAGAGACGTGGCTTTGATTAACGAAACACAATCTGTAGATTTTAAAATTACTCCAACCACTTCAAATTTCAACAACCCCTTGGAAACGATCAAAACTACTGTGCTTCAGAACAACAACCTCAAAACTGCGATCCATGGGTTAAAACCTCAATACATCATTGGCAATGAATTGGTCTACAGATACAATAATGCCTCTTTATTTTGGGGAGGAAATGAATATCTATTCTTTGAAAACAAAGATATACGAGCCACGAATTTAGGAATACAGTACATTGACCTACGAGAACTTTATCACAGTTATTTATATACAAATATTGAACGTTCTCGACTAAAATACACCTTCAATCCTGACATCAATGGTGGCTTTAAAGTGACCGTTTTAGACCGTGAAGACCCAAGAATAGAAGCTGATTACACCTATGTCCATTTTTCGCTCAGAACAAAAGAATTCCATGATAGCGCAGTTTATGTCTATGGTGGATTTAATAATTTTTCAACAACAAAAGAAAATCAGATGGTTTTCAACCAAAAAAGTGGGGTCTACGAAGCAACACTACTGATGAAACAAGGTTTTTACAACTACAAATATATAGTTGTTGACAAAGAAAATACTCTGCAGGAGGGAGCAATTAGTGGGAATTTTGATGAAACTGAAAACAATTACAAAGTGCTTGTATACTACCGTGACCTTGGAGCACGTTATGACAAACTTATTGGATTAGGAGAAGCCAATTCTGTTCAAATAACAAATTAACATTATTTAACAATGATTCAGCAAATTACTGAGGGAGTAAAAATTTCTATTCAATCACATTTTGAAAGTAGTTTTTTTGATGGAAAGGACCTCCGTTTCAGGTTCAATTATAACATCGAAATTAAGAATAATAACCCACACCCAATACAACTAATTTCAAGAAAATGGATGATTTTGGATGCTTTAAATAAAATTAAAATTATCAAAGGAGAAGGTGTTGTTGGAAAACAACCTGTTATTAAACCTTTTGAATCCTACCGCTACAACTCTGGTTGTGCTCTTCAGGGGCCGATGGGATCCATGAAAGGAGTTTATAAGATGCTTCGCATTTTTGACAATCAAGAATTTGAAGTGACAATACCAAACTTTAGGCTTTGCGCAGATTTTGCCCAAAATTAATCTACACAAGTTTATGGTTGATTCGACCATAAATTGTAATTTTAAATTTTAATTATTTAATTGTTTCAAATTATGGGAAAAGGATTTTTTAAAGTGCCAGTGGCATTAAACGAACCTGTACTTTCTTATGCTCCAGAGTCTGTAGAAAGGAAAAACGTTCTAAAAGCCTACAAATCTATGTATAACTCAAGGGTGGATATTCCCATGTATATCAATGGAGAAAATATTAAAACTGAAAATACCAAAACCATGAGTCCACCTCATGAACACCAACATGTTATAGGCACTTACCATACTGCAAATAAACCGCATATACAACAAGCGATTGCCACTGCTTTAGAAGCCCGTAAAACATGGTCGCAACTTCCATGGGAGCAACGTGCTGCAATCTTTTTAAAAGCAGCTGAGTTGATTGCTGGGCCTTACCGGGCAAAGATCAATGCGGCTACAATGTTGGCACAATCCAAAACAGTGCACCAAGCCGAAATTGATGCAGCTTGCGAATTTATTGATTTTCTAAGATTCAATGTTCAGTTCATGACTGAAATATACAATGAGCAGCCTAAAAGTACCAGCTCGACTTGGAATCGTGTTGAATACCGTCCTTTAGAGGGTTTTACTTATGCCATCACTCCTTTCAATTTTACTGCCATTGCAGGTAACCTACCTGCATGTATGGCACTGATGGGTAACGTAGTTGTTTGGAAACCTAGTGATAGTCAAATTTACTCTTCAAAAGTTATTATGGATATATTTAATGAAGCTGGAGTACCTCCTGGAGTAATTAATGTAGTTTTTGGTGATCCTGTTATGATCACTGAAACAGTTCTCTCTAATTCAGACTTCTCTGGATTACATTTCACTGGTTCTACATTTGTTTTTAAAGAACTATGGAAACAAATAGGAAACAACATACATAATTATAAAACTTATCCAAGAATTGTTGGTGAAACAGGTGGTAAAGATTTTATTTTAGCGCACATATCAGCGAATCCAAAACAAGTTGCCACTGGAATAATAAGAGGTGCGTTTGAATTTCAGGGGCAAAAATGTAGTGCGGCATCCAGAGCTTATCTACCAAAGGGACTATGGAAAGAAATTAAACAATTTTTATTAGAAGACCTAAAATCAATAAAAATAGGTTCTCCTCAGAACCTTTCAAACTTTATGACAGCTGTTATACATGAAGGATCGTTTGATAAAATAGTTAGCTATATTGAAAATGCTAAAAATGATGATGGTGTAGAAATTATAGCTGGAGGTGGGTATGACAAAAGTGAAGGATATTTTATAGAACCCACTGTTATCGTTACGTCTAATGCAAAATATGAAACCATGTCAACTGAGCTTTTTGGACCAGTAATTACGATTTATATTTTTGATGATGATGATTTTGAAAAAACCCTAAAACTTATTGATGAGACAAGCGAATATGCATTAACAGGAGCAATTTTCTCTACTGATAGATATGCTGCAAATCTTGCAACCAAAGTTCTTGAAAATTCAGCTGGTAATTTTTATATTAATGACAAACCTACAGGTGCAGTTGTGGGACAACAACCTTTTGGTGGAGCTAGATCCTCGGGCACCAATGACAAAGCAGGATCAGCCCAAAATCTACTGCGTTGGGTGTCTCCAAGGATGATAAAAGAGACATTTGTTTCACCAGAAAACTATAAATATCCGTTTTTAGACTAAAAGCTTTCTAATCAAACGAAGCTGTTTCACCAACATGAACCTCTTGGACATTGTAAATGTCATAGTGTGGGGAGTTTTCGTGGGTTTGATTGAAATAATCTACAAAAGTTTTGGTGTATGTATTTCTTACAAATACTACAACCTTTAAATCGTTAAAATCAGTTGTATTTTCAGGGATGTCTAATCCAGTCATTGTTCTGGTATAAATACCACCTGATAAAGTATTGCTCGCAGGAATAACATCACCTAACTGATCAGTGTAAACTTCTCTGAGTATGTCATTATGTACATAATTAGTTCCAAGAGAAGAGCCAGATTGTGGAGAGCTAGAAGTTGCAGTGGCTTCAATTAGGTAAATCATTAATTTTACTTCCTCAACAGGGCTGGATTTGAAGCCAATACTTAATTCAAGATCCAGCTTACCCCCAATAATTTCTGCTTCGACGGATAATCCCAAAGTTGCCTCTTCAGATAATTCATTATTTACTTGAGACATAGATGAATAATTCCAACGAGTATCAGGTCCATTAACGTACACTGTTGGGAAGCCAGTAACATTATAATGATTGGTCCAAAAGACGGTCTCTGGAATTTGCATTGGGTCATTATAATGATACCCTACTCCAAATATATTTGGGTTACTATTTACAGCATTTTCTACAGCCGCTGCAGCTGGTGGACATTGTGGACACCAAGTCCCTGTAAAATCCTCCAAAAGAACCTTTTTAGTAAAATTTGAAGGTGATCCAGTAGAGGTAAATGATGTAGTATCACTGTAATCTGACGGATCAAATATTTCGATTGATATGGTATTTGAAATAAGACCTTGATATGTTGCTATAAATTCATAAACTGCTCCTTGGTCAAAACTAAAAGGGTTAGTTGTGACTATTTCTCCATTAACAGTTACTTCAGATTCCTCAGTTATAATATTATTGAAATTATCTTTAACTACAAAAACACCTTCATCCCCAATGATGTAATCAGATTGGTTAAATGAAAGAATTATACTTGTGGGGGGGTTGTCTTCAATATTTAATTCCAAAGTATTTGATGTAAAATCTTGAAATGTGGCACTGATTTGATATACTCCAGGCTCAGTAAAAAGATGTGGATTTGATATTTCAGCTCCGTTTGCAGTAATTATAGATTGATTTGTTACAGAGTTATTCAAATTATCTTTGACTATAAAAGCAACAGGGGATGTGTTATTAAAGGTTTGAACTACAGTAGAAATTGTAATTGAATTTATATCGTTGTTATTTCCAGAACTAGGATTAACTGCTGCCGCATCATCATCAGAGCATGATAGGAAAAAAATACTAACACAAAAAATAATAATCGAAAATTTATACTTCATTTGGTTGTTTTATCATAATAGCTTTAAAGAACAAAATCTTTATAAAGTATTAATCAAACATACTAATAATTTTTTTAAATGTTGTAATTTTGATACTGTTCTTGAAATAATTAAAAAATGAATAAAAATTACTTAGTTATAATATTGCTTTTTAGTATTTATCTAAACAGCCAAACATTACTTCCCGACGTACCTTTGAAAACACTTTCTGGTCAATACACCTCAACAAAGGAAATTTCTAAAAAAAATAATTTAATAATTATTTCACTTTGGGCTACATGGTGTGTTCCTTGTAAAAATGAATTAGATGCAGTAGCTGAGGTGTATGATGATTGGATTTCTGAAACAAATGTCATGTACTTCGCTGTTTCAATTGATGACTCAAGAACATCAAAACGTATAAAACCAATGGTCAATGGCAAAGAATGGGATTTTGAAATTCTATTGGATGAAAATAGTGATTTAAAAAGAGCTTTCGGGGTTAGCACCGTTCCATACACTGTAATTGTTAAGAAAGGAGATATTGTATACAGACATATGGGTTACAGCCCAGGTTATGAAGATGAATTGTACTCACAACTTATTAAACACGTTGACTAATTTGTTTAAATAAGATTATTAATAAAAAAATGACTAAACAATCTATTGGGTTTCTTATTATGCTTTGCATGTTTTTTGCAAACAGCCAAAATGATAAATCTTATTCTATATTTGATGAGATCTCTAACAATCTAAGCGCTAGCTTTGAGTCAAACTCTCAGTGGTACCTCAATGATACAGAATTTGGTGATTTTGAGGAAAAAGAACACTTAAGAACCACAAACTTTCTAAGATTGGATTATAATTTTTCTGAAAATTTTTCTGCTGGAATTCAATTGGAAAGCTATGCCCCAGAAAATCTGCTTAATAATAGTAAATTATACGATAAAGAATTTGGAATAGCAACATACTACATTAGATTTAAAACAAAAAAAATAGATTTTATACTTGGAAATTACTATGAACAATTTGGTAGTGGCTTGATTTTAAGAGCTTGGGAAGACAGAAATCTGGGAGTCAATTCTGCATTGTTTGGAGCTAAACTTGTTTATTATCCATTAGATATTATTAAGATTACATCTTTGTACGGTAAACAGCGTAAAGGTTTCGAACTGTCCGATGGTAGCATTTTTGGTCTTGATTCTGAAATTGATATTAGTAATATTTTTAAGACAACCTCATCCACTAATCTTGTTTTAGGATTAAGTTATGTTAGTAAAAAAGAAGATTATGACCTATATCAAAACGAATCTACACCAGAAGTTCCAGATTTAGTCAACGCCTTCTCTGCAAGACTTGACTTTTCACATAATAATTTCTATTCTAATTTTGAATTCATAAGAAAAAGTAAAGACATTAGGCTTAACAATTCCATACCAAACGTTGTGACTTTTTCTGAGGCGGAGACTTTTGACGGTAATTCTCTTAGTTGGTCAGCTGGGTATAGCCAAAAAGGGTTTGGTATGAGTTACAATTTTAGGCGTTTAGAAAATATGCGATTCTTTATTGAGAGAGGATTTGCAAATGCAGTAAACAACCCTACAAATCAATTGAGCGTAAACTACTTGCCTGCACTTAATAAGCAACACGATTACACTTTAGCTAATATTTATCTATACCAATCCCAGCCTGGACTAATTATTGAAACTAACGAATATTCTGTAGTAAAATCAGGAGAAATTGGACATTTTATAGATGTATTTTACAATTTCAAAAAAGGTAGTGTTTTAGGTGGAAAATATGGCACTAAAATCAATTTTAATATGTCTTATTGGGCTAGTTTAGAAAATAATATTGAAAATGGCATCCCTGTTGCCGGAGTTACTAGTGACGAGCTAACATACGAAACAGAGTTTTTGAATTTTAAAAACAAATTATATTCTGATTATAACTTAGAGGTTAGAAAAAAATGGAATAGAAATATGAGCTCAATCTTTACTTATATTAATTTATTTTATGACAAAAGTTATTTAGAATCAAAATATAATGGGAAAAAAGTGCGCGCATGGATTGGGATTGCTGAAAGTACCTATAAATTCTCTAAAGGAAAATCCTTTCGACTGGAATTACAACACCTTTCTACTAATGACGATGCTCGAAATTGGATGGGTGGAACAGCCGAGTATTTTTTTAATTCCAACTTTGGAATATATTTGAATGATTCATACAATTACGAAGAAAGTATAGTAGATCAAGATACAAAAATCCATTTTTTTAATATTGGTGGAAGTTACGTTAAAGGAGCATCAAGAATCGCATTAAATTACGGTCGCCAAAGAGGTGGCTTGCTTTGTGTTGGTGGAATATGTAGACCTGTTAGTCCAAATACAGGGCTGACTTTGAATTTTACTACCTCATTCTAATCACACTTTTTATTAAATTGAAAGATGCACTAATTTTTTAGTTTCAAAAAAAGGTTCTTCAAAATAATTTTTCAAATTGTAAATTTTAGCTCCAGGAAAAGCTTTTAATTCTTCCGTCAAATCTCCCCCTTTGAGGCAAAGGACTCCATTTTTAAGTTGATGTTTACTTCTTTTCTTGATTTTCAAACATACCCATTCCATAAAAGTAGGCATAGAGACAACTGCACGAGATACAGCAAAGTCATACAAATTATCAATTTTCTCAACTCGAGTGTGTTTAGTCGTGACATTTTTTAAATTTAATTTGTCTTTTATTGACTCAACAACTTTAATTTTCTTACCTATACTATCGATTAGATGAAAATTTGTGTCTGGAAATAAAATTGCCAGTGGTATCCCTGGGAAACCACCTCCAGTTCCTACATCTAAAACAGATGTCCCAGGTTGAAATTTAATAATCTTTGCAATAGACAAAGAGTGTAAAACATGTTTCAAAAAAAGAAAGTTTATATCTTTTCTTGAAATAACATTTATTTTTGAATTCCAACTTTGATATAGACTAGGTAAGGATTCTAATTGTTCTTTTTGAATAGAAGATAGATTAGGAAAATAATTGGTAATTAAATTCACAAAAAAAATTTTGTTAAAAATAGTTATAAATTTCATAAAAATATGATTGGTTGTAATATAGGACTGATTAATTAATTATATTTGATGAAATAAGAAAATTAGATGAAAAAAGTAACCCTTAAATTTTCTAGAAAAGACCCTGCTAACTTCTTTAGAACCCTAAATTCAAGAGTAAACAAATATTTCAGAGAAAACAACATTAAACGAACTGGTAATTGGAAGGTTTGGCTCAAAACATTAATAATGTTTAGTCTTTTTCTGGTTCCATATGCACTTATCCTCACCCTAAATATGACTTCATGGCTTCAAGTTATTTTAGTTTTTGTCATGGGGATTGGAATGGCTGGTGTTGGTATGAATGTTATGCATGATGGAAATCATGGCTCCTTCTCAAACAAAGATTGGATTAATAAATTAATGGGAAGCAGTATATATATTTTAGCTGGCAACGTGTACAATTGGAAGGTACAGCACAATGTTTTACACCATACTTACACTAATGTACATGGTCATGATGAAGATCTAGATGCGGGTAAAATTCTGCGCTTTACCAAACATGCCCAATGGAAATGGTATCACAGATTTCAACATTATTATTCGATTCTACTTTACGGCCTTTTGACAATTAATTGGGCCATAACCACTGATTTTGTTCAGATGAAGCGCTACATGAAACGAAAGTTATCCTATGGCGAATTTCCAAACCCATTTATTAATTGGAGTACTCTAGTAGTTTCTAAAGTTATTTATTTAGGAATATGGATTTTACTACCAATTTTAATCTTAAAACTATCTTGGTGGAAAATTTTAATTGGTTTTTTCTTAATGCATTACACGGCTGGCTTAATTTTAAGTGTGATTTTTCAATTGGCACACATAATGGACGAAGCTGAAATGCCTATGCCCGAAAACGATGGTAGTCTTAAAAACACTTGGGCAATTCATCAACTCAAAACAACAGTTAATTTCTCTCCAAAAAATAAATTTATCAATTGGTTTACAGGTGGATTGAATCACCAAGTAGAACATCATATTTTCCCAAATATTTCTCATATTCATTATGGTAAAATTGCTGAGATAGTAAAAAAAACAGCTAAGGAATTTAACCTACCATACAATGAATTCAAAACAACAAGAAAAGCAATTATTGCTCACTTTAATTATTTAAAATTAATGGGGGTAAAACCCACCATGCAAGCCTAACCAACATCAAATGAACCAATTACTTTCAGACAGAATCTTAAATATGGCGACTTCTGCCACCCTTGCTATGGCCGCCAAAGCCAGAGAATTAAAAGGAAAAGGGGAAAACATAATTGGTTTGAGTCTTGGAGAACCAGATTTTAACACACCGGATTTCATCAAAGACTCTGCTAAACTGGCAATTGATGAAAACTATAATTCTTACACACCTGTTGACGGTTATGAAGAATTGAAACAAGCTATAATTACAAAATTTAAAAGAGATAATAAGCTTTCGTATAAGTCTAGTCAAATTGTGGTGTCTACAGGTGCCAAACAATGTTTGGCCAATGTGGCATTGGTCTTATTAAACAATGGAGACGAAGTGATTTTACCATGCCCTTATTGGGTAAGTTATGCTGATATTGTAAAACTTTCTGAAGGAACTCCAGTTGAAGTCAAAACATCAATTGAAACTGATTTTAAAATGACGCCAGAGCAACTAGAAGCTGCAATCACAACGAAAACTAAAATGATCTGGTTCAGCTCTCCTTGTAACCCCAGTGGTTCCGTATACAGCGTAAAGGAATTAAGAGCACTTGCAGATGTGCTTCAAAAATACCCAAAAATATACGTGGTTTCTGATGAGATCTACGAACATATTAACTACGGAAGTGCTCATGCAAGCATGGCTCAATTTAAGGATATGTACAACCGTACCATTACGATCAATGGTGTATCGAAAGCTTTTGCAATGACTGGTTGGCGTATCGGATATTTAGGAGCACCAGAATCAATTGCTAGGGCTTGTAACAAAATGCAAGGCCAAATTACAAGCGGTGCTAATTGCATCGCCCAAAGAGCGGTAATAACCGCCTTAGAGGCACCTCCTTCTAAAGTCCAATACATGGTTGATGAATTTAAAACCCGAAGGAATTTAATTATTAATCTTTTGTCTGAAATAGATGGTTTTTCTTGTAATATACCTGAGGGTGCATTTTACGTATTCCCTGATATTTCTTCGTTTTTCGGAAAGACTTTTAAGGGAGTTAAAATCAATAACGCAACAGACTTATCCCTCTTTTTATTGGAGAACGCATTAGTTGCTACTGTTACAGGAGATGCCTTTGGAAACCCAAATTGTATTCGAATTTCTTATGCAGCTTCACAAAAAAAAATAATAGAAGCCGTTGATAGAATTAAAAAATCTTTAACCTAGTTATTTTATCTATTTCTCCAGAAATAAGTAGTAAAAATAATTAAGACAGTAAATAATTCAAGCCTTCCTAAAAGCATTAAAAAAGAGGACCACCACTTGGCTAGATTTGGCAGTTCAGAAAACGTATTTAAGGGACCATAGGAACCTATTGATGGTCCTACGTTTCCTAAACTTGAAGCTGAAACTCCCAATGCAGATTCGAAATCAAGCCCTAATAAAGCAAAAACAAGAGTGCCTACGATGAACGAAAGCATATAAACAATGAAAAAACCTAGTACATTGTAGGTGATTTCATTCGAAACAGAGTTTGTATTGTAGCGCAATGGGATAATTGCATGCGGATGTAATATCTTTCTAAATTGTAAAATGCCATTTTTGATTATTAATAAATGACGCATTATTTTAAAACCGCCTGAAGTGCTTCCCGAAGAGCCCCCCAAAAACATCATACCAAAAAACAATAGAAGTAGCAAAGGAGTCCAAGAGGTATAATCAGCTGTTACAAATCCAGTTGTAGTAATAATTGAAACAACTTGGAATAAAGAGTGCCTAAAAACTCCCTCAATTCTGTGTAACTGAGAATCAATTTCTGTTAAAAATCCTGTGCTGAAATAAACAACCAATGCGACAGAAATTGTAAATCCAATTAAAATGAAATTATAAATTTTAAACTCTTCGTCCTTAAATATTTTTTTAAAGTTGAACTTGAATCCGAAATAACTTAAGACAAAATTTGTCCCAGCAATAAACATGAAAATTATAACTATATATTGAATTAGAGGTTTTGAATTCCAATATGCTAAACTTGTATTTTTTGTTGAAAAACCACCTGAAGCTATATTACTCATTGAATGATTAATAGCGTCAAAAAATGACATCCCAGCTAATTTTAAACACACCGTTTCGACTAGCGTATATGAAACATATATAAGCCACAATCTTTTAGCTGTGTCGTTAATTCTTGGATGTAATTTGTCAGTATTAGGGCCAGGAGATTCAGCACTAAACAACTGCATTCCTCCTATTCCTAGTAGGGGTAAAATAGCAATCGCAAAAACGATCATCCCCATACCACCCAACCAGTGAGTAATACTTCTCCAAAATAATATTCCATTGGGCAATATTTCTACGTCATTAATTATCGTAGCTCCAGTAGCTGTAAATCCAGATGTAGTTTCAAAAAAGATATTTGAAAAACCTTCAATTGTACCTGTTAAAATATAAGGGATTGTTCCTGAAAAAATCATTGCTAACCACCCCAATACAACCACTAAATAACCTTCTCGTTTATTAATTTGTTTATCATGATTTTTGTTCAAAAACAACATTAGCGATCCCACAACTGAAACAACAATACCTGAACTTAATAAACTATTGGTTATACCATCTTCGTAAAAATAACTAAACAAAGCAGTTAAAAACATAAACCCCCCGTTAATTAACAGTAGAAATCCCAAAAAATAAAAAATAATTTTAATATTTATTTTCATAATGAACTCAGAAGAGTTTTTCTATTTTTTGAATTGAATCTTTTAAACAGCAAACAACAATTCTATCTTGATTCAAAATTTTAAAATCACCTAAAACTATGCGCCCTTCACCTCCCCTTATTACTCCGGCAATAATAGCACAGCGCGGAAAGTCTAGCGCCTTTATCAACTTGTTACATAGTTGAGAATCTTCATTCACAACAAATTCTAATAACTCTGCATCCATATTATCCAACTGTGAAATAGCAATAATTTCAGCCTTATGAACGTGCTTAGAAATTGCATCAGCAGCTAATAATTTTTTATTGATTAATGTATCAATACCACTTATTTGAGTTAATTTGTAATAGTCAAGATTATCTACCAAAGCAATAGTTTTTATAATTCCCTTAGATTTTGCAATCAAACTTGACATTATGTTGGTTTCTGAATCACCTGTGACAGCAATAAAAGCATCCATTTGATCTAAGTTCTCTTCTTGTAAAAGCTCCAAGTTAGTCCCATCTCCATAAATAACCAAACATTGATTTAAATCTTCGGCTAACTCTTCAGCTTTCTTCTTATTACTTTCAATTAACTTAATATTTACATTGTCAGCAGATAAATCTTCAGCAACTTTTTTGCCCACTCTTCCCCCACCTAGTATCATAACATTTTTAATCTCTCCATTATTTTGACCAGAAAGCTTGAGTAGTTCCTCCTCGCCTCCGGGTTCAGTCATGAAAACGATATGATCTCCTGAATGAAAGACCGTATCCCCTCTTGGAATAATAGTTTTTTCACCTCTTTTAATAGAAATTGGGAAAAAGTGTGTTTCTGGAAAAATACCAGCAGCCTCAACAACAGTTTTACCTACAAAGGTAGATGTATGTGTTGCATCCAAACCCAAGGTAATTAAAGCTCCATCGTCAAACTCAAACGGATCTGTAAATTCAGCTCTATTAATAACCATGATAATTTCCTTTGAAGTTAAAATTTCAGGGGAAACAAGTTCACTAACACCCAAATCTAAAAAATGGATATTTTGATTCTCGATTAGCTCTGGATTTGAAATTCTTGCGATTGTCTTTTTCGCGCCCAATTGTTTAGCTAAATGACAGGCAATTAAATTTACAGATTCCGAGGATGTTACCCCTACAAATAAATCAGTATCAGCAATATTTGCTTTATTCAAAATAGAAACAGATGTACAGTCACCTTCAACAACTTTAATATCTAGATGACTATTAGGAAAAGATAGTTTTTCATCATTGGAATCAATAAGGGTAATTTCCTGAGATTCGTATGATAATAATTTTGCCAAGTGTGATCCAACCTCGCCAGATCCAGCAATTATTATTTTCATTTATTATCAATTAATGGATGAGCAAATATAGTTTATTTTTAGGGATTTGTTTCTGAATTGTATTTCTTTGCATTTCTAAATTTAGAATTTAATTTCTTTTTATGTATAAAAATATATCACCTTATGAAAACAGTAATTTGAGTAAAAAAAGACAAATTACTAAAATGTTTGATACAATATCAAATGAATATGACCGGCTTAACCGTGTAATTTCATTTGGGATAGACATTAAATGGCGCAATAAGGTGGTGAATCTAATAAAAGATAAAAACCCTGAAAATATTCTAGACATAGCTACTGGAACTGGAGATTTAGCAATCAATTTAACTAAAACAAGAGCAAGAAAAATAATTGGCTTGGACATTAGTGAAGGAATGCTTAATATTGGTCGAAAAAAAATTAAAGAACGAAAACTAAATAGTCTGGTCGAAATGATCAAAGGTGATTCTGAGAATTTACCGTTTGAAAATGATAGTTTTGATGCTATTAGCGTTGCCTTTGGAGTTCGAAATTTTGAAACTCTTGAAAAAGGTCTTTCTGAAATTTACAGGGTATTGAAGGTAAATGGAGTTTTTGTTGTTTTGGAAACTTCAGTACCACAAAACCCTTTTTTTAAACAAGGGTACTTCATTTATACAAAGCTTTTCTTACCACTTATTGGAAAATTATTTTCTAGAGACAAAACGGCATATGGATATTTAAGTGCTTCAGCTGCGAAATTTCCATTTGGCGAGGATTTTAACAATATTTTGAAAAAAATTGGGTTTATAAGTGTTGAAGCCCTACCTCAAACTTTTGGGGTAGCAACAATTTATACAGCTTCAAAAAAATAAAAATGAAATCAATACTAAGTTTTATATTCGCTT
>CABXZJ010000005.1 GCA_902516685.1 uncultured Formosa sp. | reverse complement strand
TAGCTTTCCCAAGGTAGGTACCACCAACATCTAATGCAAATCCAGAACGGTCCATTTTTAGAGCACCTTCACCAAGCACTAATAACTTACCTCCTTCCGCAACAAATTGATTTAAACTTTCAATATCATCAGATTTTAAATTTGGTTTACTTGGGATGACAATAACCTCTAAATCAGACCAATCTTTAAGATTGTTTACTACAACATAATTCGTTTGGGTATCTAAGAGTAAAAGGCTTGTAGCTTGTTCAGTATTATTATCGAAATTCATCCACAAACCTGTTTTGGCTCGATGTTTTCCACCAGGACCGTAGAGTTCAATATTTTTTACATACGAAAATGCTGATCCAATATTTTTGTAGGTTTCTCTGTCAATAATTCCAGATGGATGCAATTGATCGCCAAAGTTTACATTAGCACCAAAAGCGATCATAGAGGCAGCTTCGTATTTTAAAGCATTGGGATATTTAAAACCTCCAAATTCACCCCATGCAGTATGAAACTTTCCACTCATACCCGTAACCGGTTTTCCCATATTACTGAAGTATTTAGCACGCAATGGAAATTCATTATAGCCTTCCCAAGTAGTAGGTAAATCCTCTAAATCGTAACTGGTATTATATTCATATAATTTATATTTAAACGTATTGGAATTATTCATGTGAGTTGACCAATTGAAAAAAATAGAGGCATCTGGATGGTATTTTTTTATGATGTTATTGCAAGAAGCCATAAAAAGCTTAATTTTTTCAACATGATGTTTTTCAACTTCCAAATCATTATTGACATCTATACCAGCTTGTTTAAAACCCTCTCTGCTGTACGTGTTATAATTGACAGCATTGATGGGAATAATGTCGTACCAAAACCCATCAATATCATAATTTTGACACAATTCTTCAGTTTGCTTGAGAATCATCTCCAAATAACTACCTTCAGGCATTAACAATTCCCAGGTGAAATTTGGATAAGGATCTTCATCTTTTAGGGACCGAATCATATCCCCTTTTTTAGACTTTCCATTTTTATTTTTAATGATCCATTCAGGGTTAGTTACAGCATCGAATACAGACCACCCTACTGCAAAGTACAATGGTGTTTTAATACCGATTTCGTGGGAGGCATCAATTTGCGCTTTTAACAAATCAAAATCCAAATTAGGGTGTTGGGTGCCTACTTTTGTTGGATAATAAGAATATCCGTGGTGTCCCTTTGCAAAAATATTAATGGAATTTACATGTGCATCTTTAAGTGTTTTTTGCCAAGAAGCCTTATCAAATTGTTTCCCAATATTTTCAAGATGTTCAGAAGTATGGAAATCTAAATGGACCTGGCGGGTTGAAAAATCTTCTGAAGACACTTCTGGATTTTGAGCATTTAAAACACCTACTGTAAATAAGATATTAATTAAGGTTTTAAAAAGTTTCATATCAGATATTTAATGAATTTATTTTTGATCCCAAAATCTAAACGGATCTTTGAGCGCTTTCATTTCTGATAATAAAAGGGCTTCCATTTCCTTGCGCTTTTCAGTATATTCTGGAAAGTCTGCTAAATTTACTTGATTATTTTTTGGTCTATTTCCAGTGAGTGCAATCACTTTAGAATCGTGGTGTTCAATTAAGAGTTCATTGGGATTGTCCTTTAAATTAAAGAGCTGTGTTTTTTGAATTTTGCCATTCATAACATCGTACTTTATTAGTTTCCAGTCCCCCTTTTTTACAGAACGAATTCCTGGCTTAGTCCCGCCTGAATAGATGCCATTTATAACATCTCTTATTGTATCTGTTTTACCGCTTATTACAGATTTAAAACTTTTTCCATAGATTGATTCTGGTATATCAATAGCTGCCAAATCACATAGTGTTGGCAAGACATCTGATAAATAAATATTGCCCTTTGCTTTTCTATTACTTTCGATGTTGGGTCCTTTAATGATAAAAGGGATTTTAAGACTGTGTTCGTATAAATTTTGTTTACCCATCAAACCATGTCTTCCAACGGCAATTCCATGATCAGAAACAAAAAATATATAGGTGTTTTCTAACTCTCCCGTAGCTTCTAATTTTTTAAGTACGCGGCCTATTTGAGTATCTATATCTTCAATCGTAGCTAGCTCTTTACCTCTTTCGTTTCTAACCGTGGCTTCGTCTCGTTTTTTCATAACACCTTCTACACTATTCTCATCTCTTAAATCTGGATGGCCTTCCTCAAATGGGTGGGCTGGCAAATAATTTACGGGTAATTTTGGAGACCTTGGGTTGACTGTCGTTGGGGGTCCTGGATTAATAGCACCGTATTTTTCAAGAAGTACTGGTTTCCCCCGCCTTGGATCGTGTGGGTGTGAGAAACCCAAATAAATAAGAAAAGGTTGGTCTTTTGGTTGGTCTATTCTTCGATCTAAGTAATCAATGACTTTATCAGAATGCCATTGGCTGGCGTTTTCATCTTCAGAGCCTCTGTTAGTTTTATCATAACGCTCGTCAAATAACAGATTAGCGCCTTCATAGCTATTACCGCGTTTACAAGTTCTAAAGGTGTAGTAACCGGCCCTTTTGAACAATGCTGGTAAGCTATAATAAGACGGATCTTTTGGGGATATTTTCGCATAATTTTCCTCCATTTTGTGGATGTAATTTAGAGGAGGATAATTCACATTAAGATTTTGAGTTTCCCAAACATTTCTACCCGTCATAAGCATACAACGTGAAGGAGTACATACCGCCGCACGGAAAGACCCCATATGGTAGGCGGAGGTTAAAGTAAGGCCTTCGCTTGCAAGTTTGTCAATATTGGGGGTATCACATTCATTATCTCCATAAACTCCAAGGGTTTTTGCATCTTGATCGTCGGTGATGATAAAAAGAATATTAGGCTTTTTAACCTCTTCTTTATGGCAACTCAAAAATACGCTTGAGAACACTAGCACAATACTAAATAATGAAATAATAGCTGGTATGATTTCTTTTCTGCCTTGAACTAAAGTTCTGTTGTATTTCATTTTTTTAATAATTTACTTAGCATTGTACATAATTTAATGATATTATTAGGTCATAATGTAATAGTGGGTCAGTATTTTGAAGCTATACTAAATTAAGGACAGCTCATTCCCTTCTAAGACGTTTTTTTCTAATCCATCTTTTTATCGGTTTGCAAATTGTTTAGTTCTTTACAGTTTTTAAATCAAATACTTTAATTCTGTTTTCTCCAATGATCAAAAATTCAAAAGGCCCTGGTTTCGGCGATTTTGAAGTACGGAGGTTATTTAAAAAATCAGTATTAATAACTTTTATTGACTTTAATTTTTAAAAAAAATACCTCTCCAAATTGTTCAATGGAAGCCTCAGGATTATGTCTTGGATCTAAAATGTATTTTTCTTCTCTTTCAAAAGGCAATGCCTTATCATAATAAAGATTTGATGCAATGTAAATAGGTAACTTAAGAGAAGCGAAATCAGTAGGCCTTTTCTTATCTTGAAACCAAGCATCCTTAGAAAGCGGAAAACCGTTAAAAGCATTAAGTCCAGTGTATATCTGATTATTATCAGAAAAAGCGTTACAACTGAAAATGTTGTTGTAAAAACGATCGTCTCCTTGATTAATACCCATCAGGCCTGCAACAGCTGTCGAATGGGGTAAGTGATAAGGTGTGAAACGACTAGGGGCTAATCTCATCAAGATATTACCTCCAATAAGATTGTGCATATAGGCTGTACCTTGCGATACGTTGATAATTGAATTTTCAGACAATAAGATGTTGTTATCAACGACCATAGGTCCATGATTTACTTCGTTGAAAAAATCCTCATTTATATTGTCATAAAAAATATTCTTGGAAACTCGAGTACCTTGAGATTGCCAATCCAGCCAAAGCCCGCGGTAATTATTATGAATTAAATTTCCCTCGATGGAAGTATCAATCGCAGCGTGCAATTTAATACCTCCTGTTTCATAACCAAAAAATTGTTGTTTGGTGTGAATGTTGTATATGTGATTGTTATGTATTTCACTAAAAATCGCACCTAAATGACCACAAATACCTGCTTGCTCACAGTTTCTTATAGTATTATTTCTAACGATGTGAGAACCAATAGTCTCCTTAGACCAACCCTTTGTTAGGGCGTCAAAAACAACTTCTCGCTGACGCTGGGTTCCATGTTTAACTTTCAAATTTGTCCACTCATTTTGACCTGTACTAGATTCCTTCCCAAGACTTATTCCTGTGCATTTTGAGTCGGATATTAAATTATTTTCAATAATCCAGCCCTTACTCCAATTAGGACCAACAAGTCCTTCCTGATTAGCAGTTGGAGGAGCCCATTGGGTGGCAGCGTGTGCCATTTTAAAACCACGAACAGTAATGTAATTTATACCGGTACGCTCTGGAAAAAAAACAGCAGGACGAACGTTAATCTCCACAACTTCAATGTTTGGGTCTAAGCCCTTGAAGTTGGCATAGAGTGTTGTTGTATCGTTATCCACCTTACAAAACCATTTATATTTTGAAGATTCAGAATCAACTGCTCTTTTTAAAGGTATTTCTGACAAGACCTCATTCAAAGAATCAATTTCATAAAGAGCTTCTCCATTGATGTAAATTTCACCTAAGTGGTGATCCCTTCCAAAAGTATTCATGAGCCAATCCCCTTTTAAAATTTCATTATAGGGATTAAAATTGTTAAAAAAGTGATTATCTATTTGGATACTCCAAACATTATCTTTGTGCAATTCCCATCCTTTGATAATTTCAGATCCCTTAATCCATACATCCTCCCCTTGGGCAGCTTGGTAAATAATTCGATCTTGATCATTTAGACCTCCGTTCTCTGGACGTACCCATTCTCTGTAGGTTCCTTCATGAACAGTAATAACATCGCCCGGTAATGCAATTTTTGCCGCCTTTGATATTGTTTTTAAAGGGGAATCTTCAGTACCTGGATTACTATCGTTTCCATGAACAGATACGTGGTAGTATTGGGCATTTGAAATAAATGCAATCAGAAAAAAGAGGTAATTAAACCTGGAAAAAATCAATGTTATGTAATTTATGATATATTATAAATATAAAAGAAAAATTCTTCTTATGAAATTAAAACTTTGCGTTATCATTTTTTTTTAAAATTTATAATTAGTTTATTTGTGATATCAACTTAAAGAAAATATGAAAGCACACAACGTAAGTTTAATAAATGCAATTCTTTTAATTACCTTACCTTTATGGGGGTATTTTTCATCTGAAAATCCATCTTTTACAGCATTAATCCCAACCGCTATTGGCCTTATACTAGTTTTATTAAATAAAGGCGTTAAAAATGAAAATAAAGCCATTGCGCATTTTGCTGTTATTTTAACTTTATTTGTTTTTGGAGGACTTATTAAACCACTTTTAGGAGCTATTGACAGGACAAATGTTCCTGCAATTTTAAGGGTTATTGTAATGATTTTAAGTACTATTTTATCTTTAGTATTTTTTGTGAAAAGTTTTATTGATGCTAGGAAAAAACGTTCTTGAAGAAAAAATTAAAAGTCTATGGTTTTAAATTCATAATATAAAACTTGTTATGATAGATTCAATTTGACTAAACTTTGAATTGGGCTCTAAAGCAAACAAATATTGATACAACCTTTTATTATTGACTTTATTTTTCAAACTTAAGTCTTTTTGCTTTGCAAAAACTAAATCCCACTGGTTTCGAACCATTTTCCAAATTGCCTTATTTTCTATCCAAAAATTTTGAGCAGCAATGCATCGAGAATTTTGAACCTTTTTGTAAATATTAAGACCCTTTTCTTGAGCTAAAATAATATCTTCCTTCCCTGATTGCCTTACAATTTTGTCATTATCTTGATCGTGATTCCAGCCCCAATCAAAAACTTCATGGTGGTTACGTCTCAGGGTAACATTATAGTCTTGTCGTTTTGTAATTTCTCTCCTAGGTAATGGAGCATTTGCAGTGCTAGACCAAAAACTTCGGCCATCAACATGCACCCATGTCCCTGACCCTTCATAACGCGGACTATCATCAACTTGGAAAACTTTTTGGGTCCATTGCCCCTTTACATCATTTTTATTTTTTTGTAAATAATTCCATGTATTATTATCTCTGTAAATATAAAAATCAGTATTTTGATATATCCAATCTTGTCTCCAGTGTTTAATGACGTATGGATTTTCTGAAGAACCAGCAATCAAAATATGCTGAATTGATATTTCATCTTTTTCATCCTTAATTATTTGAGCCCACTCTAGAGCACCAGTACTGTAATTTTTAGATGGCTTATAAATTGAATCAATTGAATAATTAAATGTTTCCGCAAAATTAAAGCTTACCTCATAACATCCACACATTGATCTAATAGCATTTATGTCACTCTTTTTTTTAGATTGAGAAAAACAGTTGAATGAAATCAAGATTATTGATATAAATAGACTGAAATTTTTCATAATTTTTATTTAGATTAATTATAAATAATATTTATATTTGTTGCAAATATATTAATAATATCTAAAAGTATTTTAAAGATTATGAAAATTAAACAAAATGAATATGGAGAATTATATTATTGTAATTGTGACCAAAATTTTCATTTAGTGTTCAACAATTTGCATTTTACTTTAAATAATTATCAATATAATTTATTAAAAAGTCATATACTAGAAATTGATATTAAGTTCTGGCTAGAAAACTTTATTGACTCTACTGTAAAACGTAAAATACCAATATCAACAAATCAAGAAAATCTAATTATGATTTTTGATATTCATGAGTTTATAAATTTAAAGTCTTTATTTTGTAATCATGATGTCAATAACGTTGGAATTTATTTATCAAGTAATCAAATTGACTACCCAAATAATTTAAATTGAAAAAAATTATTTACAAAAACCAATAATGTGAAAAAATATATTATTACCATATCATTTATTTTTAGACTTTTTCTAGGAGGAGTTATGATAATTTCTGGGGCGGGAAAGTTTTTTAAATCTTCACCAACTTCTAAGGAAGTAGTTGAAAAAGTTAATACAGATTCCATTAACTCAAACCCACAAACTCTGCAAAAAGTCCTTTATATCAATGGTCTAAAACAAACAGGATATTTTTGGCAGGTTGTAGCACTTTGTGAACTAATATTTGGAATTTTTTTAATTCTGTATAGAACTTATTTTATAGCTGCACTATTTATGCTACCCATAACGCTTCATATCTTTCTCTTTCATTTATACTTAGAGCCTGATGAAGTTGGTGAACTTATATATTGTGGGTTATTATTTATTATCAATATAGTATTGATATTTACTGAAAAAGATAAATGGAAAAATTTATTTAACAAGATTGGACCATACAATAATATTGTATGTGAGGTTATTGGAAATAGAAATATTAAAAAGTAAAAAGGGATTTAAGTTTAACATTCTTAAAAGTTATCCGTATACTTACAATACGTTCTATTTAAACCCCATATTATTTCCCAGCAATTGAATTCAATTGTTGGGATTTTTTTATATTTATTATTATGATTCAAGTTATAAAAAGCAAATATGGCATATTTAATTGTTTAATAATATTGAATTTAATTTTCATTACTTCAGTTAGTTCCCAAGAAAAAAAAGATTTTGAATTAGTTTTTGTTTCAAATTTTAATCAAAACCCAATAGAAAAAAATAAATGGTATGTTTCAAAAAATAATGATTCAATTCAACTTTCTACTATTAAATTTTATCTAACGAATTTTAGAATCAAAAATAAAAATAGTTCAATTCTCCTTGAAAATCAATATCATCTAGTTGATGTCTTAAATGATAAAAATTTAAACTTGTACATACCTAATATCCATTTTAATAATGATACTTATTTAGTTTTTGATTTAGGAGTAGATGAAAAGTTAAATACATCTGGAGCTAATTCAGGTGACTTAGATCCGATAAATGGAATGTTTTGGTCTTGGCAAAGCGGATATATTAATTTTAAAATAGAAGGAACAAGTCCTAGTTGTAATACTAGAAAAAATAAATTTCAGTTCCATATAGGTGGATATCAAATACCAAATGAAACATTGAGAACTATAAGTTTTAAAATTGATTCAAATAAAAATAAACTTGTGGTAAATCTTGAATTTTCTAATTTTTTCAATAAAATTAACTTAAAAACTAAAAACCATATAATGACCCCTGGTAAAGATGCTAGCATATTGATGAATCAACTTGTAAATATTTTTAATGAAAATTTATAAAGTAATTTTTATACGCACCCTAGTTTGTATAGGATTATTGATGTCACTGGCATTTATAACTTTAAATAAAAAATTATTCTTTAATTACCCTGAGTATTGGCCAGCACCTAATTACGATTTCAAAAAACTATCCATGAGTGATGAAGAATTTCAACTTGGAAGAGAATTATTTTATGACCCAATTCTGTCAAAGAATGAAAGCATTTCTTGTGCGTCATGTCATAATCAAGCAACTGGATTTACGCATGTAGATCATGACTTAAGCCACGGTATTGAAGGTAGAATTGGAAATCGAAACTCGATGAGTTTAGTAAATTTAGCATGGAACACTTCATTTATGTGGGATGGAGGAGTTAATCACATAGAATTACAAGCATTAGCACCTATTACGAATAAAAATGAAATGGATGAAACTCTTGAAAATGTAGTTGAAAAACTAAAAAAATCAAAGAAATATAAAAATCTATTCTCAAAAGTTTATTCTGATGGAGAAATAACAGGCCAAAAAACCTTACTAGCCATAACCCAATTTGTTGTAATGCTGAATTCTTATAATTCTAAATATGATAAATATGTTCGTAATGAAAAAGGTGGTGAATATACATATCAAGAAAAAAATGGACTTGAAATTTTCAGAAAACACTGCAATATTTGCCACAGCGAACCATTGTTTACGAATAATAATTTTGAAAACAATGGATTAAAAGTCGATAGCACTTTAAATGATCATGGACGATATTTAATTACTAATAACCCTAAAGATTCATTAAAATTTAAAGTTCCTAGTTTAAGAAATATTCAATTTACAAAACCATACATGCATGACGGAAGATTTGAGACTCTTCAACAAGTTATAACACATTACACAACAGACATACAAAATAGTACAACTCTATCGAATAATTTAAGAAAAAAGATTAAATTAACAGATGAGGAAAAGGTTGATTTAATAGTTTTCTTAAGAACTTTAACTGATACCGAGTTTCTTTTTGATAAACGTTTTAAATACCCATTTAATAAAATTAATTAATATATAAATTATGTTAACAAAACAAAAAAAATTAATGTTTCTATTAATTGTTGTCAATTTATCTTTTTCGCAAACTAATCCAGCAATTACAAGTTGGATACAAAATCATGACGGCGAAACAGGAAGACATTATGTTTCAGGAAATCCGACTCCAATAATAGATAATGTATTAGCAAACGTTCAATCTGTTGATTATTCAAATAATTGGGTTTTTGTTAGTGCCACTGGAATACCTGCTTACATAACAGGTCCCTTTTTAGATAACAATCCTTCAATTGCTAGCGATCAGGACGCTATTTATAAAATATCATTAAATCCTTCTCAAAACTTAGGTCTACCAACAAATACAACGGGAGGAAATATAGGGATTTTTATAAATGGGGTTTCGTTATTTGATTACAGAGATGGTGTTGCTTGGGATAATAACAACAATCGATTATGTGGTGGACCAGGAAACCCACCTTGTAATGGTGGACCAGGAGCTGTTCAAGACTGGAATAGAGATGCAATTCCAGCTGAAATGGGAGGATTTGATTGTAATAAAGCTCACCCTGCAATGGGTAATTACCACCACCATCAAAATCCCAGTGCATTTAACCTCGATCTGTTAGTTGTATCAGATATTTGCGACACTTACCCTGCTGATGGATTATATGTAATTGAACAAAATACACATTCACCCTTAATTGGATTTGCATATGATGGGTTTCCAATTTACGGAGCTTACGCCTATGAAAATTTAGATGGTACAGGGGATGTAGTTAGGATGAAATCGAGTTACTCTTTGAGGGATATTACAACACGTGAAAATGGTCCTAATGTTGGACAAGTTTTTACGATTCAAAATGGACCAAATGCTGGAAATCAAGAAATAATGGATTTAGGGTATTTTAGGGAGGATTACGAATACAATTATAATTCAGGAACTGATTATTTAGATGAGCATAATGGAAGATTTGCTGTAACACCTGAATATCCCAATGGTATTTACGCATATTATGCAACTGTAAATGAAGATCACAATTCAGCATATCCATATGTTGTAGGACCAACCTTCTATGGTAACGTTACTGGTAACGATGTTAATTTTATTGGTGCAAATACTACTAATTACGATTCAAGTTTAGATATAAGTGGGTTTGAAGACACTAAACTTAATCTGAAATTATACCCTAATCCAACTCAAGATTTTATTGCAATTCAATCTAGTCTTTTCAATAAAACTATTTACCTAGAACTAATCAATGAACTAGGACAGGTAGTTTTAGAAAATAAAATATTGGCTGGAACAACACTAACTGTAATGGAAACACACACATTATATGATGGTATTTATTTTTTGAATGTATTTTACATGAATCATAAAAAAAGCTACAAAGTCATTATAAACAAATAATTTATTAAAATAAATTACTTTTAATTTCACATAATAAATACTTAAAAATATGGCACTACCCAAAAAATATAATTACTGGAAGAAAAATCTATACATCTTATCTATTCTATTAATAATTTGGTTTTCAGTGTCATTTGGAGCAGGTATTTTATTTGTAGATGATTTAAATAAAATAAAAATTGGGGGGTTTAAGCTTGGTTTTTGGTTTGCACAACAAGGATCAATCTATGTTTTTGTAGTATTGATATTTACATATATCTATTTAATGAATAAACTGGATAAACATTATAATTCAAAAAAAGACTAATGGAACTACAATATTGGATTTGGATTGCAGTAGGCTTAAGTTTCAGCCTGTATATTGGAATTGCATTTTGGTCTAGAGCTTCCTCAACTAGTGAGTTTTATATTGCGGGAAAGGGCGTTCATCCTGTTGCAAATGGTATGGCAACAGCAGCAGACTGGATGTCAGCGGCCTCATTTATTTCTATGGCTGGCATTATTTCATTTACAGGATATGATGGTTCAGTTTATCTTATGGGTTGGACTGGTGGATATGTTTTATTAGCATTATTATTGGCACCATACTTACGCAAGTTTGGGAAATTTACAGTTCCTGATTTTATAGGTGACCGTTATTACTCAAATACAGCAAGATTAGTAGCAGTGTTTTGTGCTTTAATTGTTTCTTTTACGTACATAGCAGGTCAAATGCGTGGAGTTGGTGTTGTTTTTTCTAGGTATTTGGAAGTTGATATTACTTCAGGTGTTGTAATTGGAATGGGTATTGTGCTATTTTATGCTGTTTTAGGAGGAATGAAGGGAATTACTTATACCCAAGTTGCCCAATATTGTGTTCTAATTTTTGCCTTTATGGTACCTGCAATTTACATTTCGTTTATGGCTACTGGAAATGCAATACCCCAAATTGGATTTGGAGACACTGGCAGCGATGGGATATTTCTCTTGGATAAATTAGATGGCTTACATAAAGAATTGGGCTTTGACCAATACACTTCAGGGAATAAATCGACTATCGATGTATTTTTTATCACTATGGCACTTATGGTCGGTACTGCAGGATTGCCACATGTAATAGTTAGATTTTTTACCGTAAAAAAAGTAAGTGATGCTAGAAAATCTGCAGGTTGGGCTCTGCTTTTTATTGCTATTCTTTACACTACTGCCCCTGCAATTGCAGTATTTTCTAGAATTAATCTAATTGAAACTGTTAGTAATAAAGCCTATGATAATATGCCAGATTGGTTTAGAAAATGGGAAGGAACTGGGCTTTTGAAATTTCAAGATAAAAATTTAGATGGTGATATTCAATATTTGGCAAATCCTGTTAAAAACGAATTAAGTGTTGATGCTGATATAATGGTATTAGCTAACCCAGAAATTGCTAAGCTGCCTAATTGGGTCATTGCACTCTTGGCAGCAGGGGCCCTAGCGGCTGCCTTATCTACCGCTGCTGGACTCTTATTAGTAATTTCATCAGCGGTTTCCCATGATCTATTAAAAAAAATTATTTACCCTAACATATCTGAAAAAAAAGAGCTTATAGCTGCACGTACAGCAGCTACATTAGCAGTATGCCTAGCAGGATATTTTGGAATCAATCCACCTGGTTTTGTAGCGGCTACAGTAGCATTGGCCTTTGGTTTAGCAGCTGCATCATTCTTCCCTGCAATATTAATGGGTATTTTTTATAAAAAAATGAACAAAGAAGGTGCTGTTACAGGAATGCTTGTTGGTGTAAGTTTGATGCTTTTTTATATGACAAAATTCAAATTTGGTTGGTTTGGTGGCGGTAGTGAACCAGACTGGTGGTTTGGAATTTCTCCAGAGGGCTTTGGAACCTTTTCAATGCTGGTAAATTTTTTAGTAGCGATAATAGTGTCTCATTTTACTAAAGAAACACCAGAGAAAATAAAAAAATTAATTGAAGATATTCGGTTACCATAATGTTACATTGAAAAATAAATTTAATCTCGAGAGAAAACTAATTCTTTTAAAGCATTATAAGCAGGCTTTTTATCAAAATTTCTATCAAAAAGTAAAGGGTAATCTGTGCGACCTTTCATTGGAAGATAATTACGCCAAGAATTACCATCCCATACTCCCCAAAATGTAACTCTTTCAATAGATGAGCTATATTTTAAAAACAGTTTGAAAAGCGCTTTATATCGTTTAGCTTGTTGTTTTAAAATAAATTTAGGGAGACCTTTGGGATAGGGATTAAACTCTTCAGCTAAATCAAATCTATCTTCAACACTAGCCCCTTTGTGCTTCCAAGCATTTGGCAGTACACTGACATCTAGTTCTGTAATATGAAGAGGGATTTTAGCATTCGAACATTGTTTTAACCAATATTCTATGTCCTCTAATTTTGGGTGCTTCATGAACATATGTCCTTGGGAACCAATCCCATGAATAGGTACTCCTTCAGATCGCAAACTTAAAACCATCTCAATTATAAAATTAATCTTTTCTCTTTGATACATATTATAGTCATTATACAACAGTTTGCAATTAGGATCGGCTTTATGTGCTGCTTCATAGGCTATTTTAATATATTCTTCTCCTATAATATCGTACCATGGGGTAGACTTTAATTTGGCGTATTTTTCACCGTTTTTAGTTTTAAATACATCTACTGCTTCATTAACGACATCCCAATAAGTTATCATTCCCTTGTATCTCGAAACAACTGTTTTAATATAATTTTGCAAGCGCTCTATTAAAACTTCACGAGTAACTTGTTTACCATCATCTCCCTTAAAGAACCAATCGGGAGCACTATTTTTCCAAACCAGCGTATGTCCAATAATAGTCAATTCGTTTTCTTGGGCATATTTTACAAAGGCATCCGACTCGTCAAAATTGTACTTACCATTATCATTAATTAAATACATTGGCTTCATGCAATTTTCAGCAGTAATTGCATTAAATTCATTTTTTATTATTTTAAATTCCTGCTTTTGATTGAAATTTGGGCTGTCATTGCCCAATACATCTCCGTGATAAATGGTTCCAACTAAAAAATGATCTTTATAAAAATGAGATAAACCCAATTTATCATCCTGCGCACTTATGGACAACAAGGCTGATAAAAAAACAAAACAACTTACTTGTTTTCTCATAGTCAAAATATCAATTTAAATATTGATTGACAGCACTAGCGCGTTGTTGAGCATGACTCATTAATTCAGAAATTGCTATTTGAAAATCAGTTGGTGATTCCAAAAAAGTATATCCAGATTGTTCACTAAGAACTGATGCTTCAATCATTGAAGAATAATACGAGTAAATTGATTGAATATATCCCGTTTCAAAAGCATTATTTATAACATTACTTACATAGTTATCATAAATAATTTTATAGTCTGAGTCAGCATATAAGTATGTGATTAAGGGCCAATTATCTTGAACACCATTAAAATCTAGTGGTAGAGACCCCCCCATTTTACCTAATTGTAAACTTTCATTGTTATCCCACGGAATCCAAGTTAAAGCATTATTATTATCAGGATTTCCGTAAAGATAATAGTTGTGAGTCATCCGACCGTAAGTATCCCAATTTTGAATAACTGTATTAACTGCTAAATAATTTAAAAATCCGTCCACATGAAATACTTCCTCCAAATCGCTTCTCCAAAGTTCAGGATTTAAAGTGCGATTACTACTATGCAGAGCTTCAAAAACAGATTCAATATCACTCCAATTAGACTCCATTTCGTTTGACTGTTTTATAAAATATTCTGTCCCAAATGAACCTTCAGTAAAACGAGCTCCAGCCCCATCAGGTTTATATAAGTTACCATTATCATTTGAGAATTGAGATTTTAACAATGAGTCGTCCGGTTCTTCAACCATAGTGTAAAGCCCAAAATAAATTGGACCTTCGCCATGATCTACATAAACTTCATAAAATTGTGTTCTTGGTGATGCCATGCCTGATTCTCTGAAAATATCAGCGGCTACTTTTTCCCGTAATTGAGATTCATCATCAAAATTATTTTTTAAATTTAACTGCTTAAAGCCATAAAACCTCTGATTAGTAATTTCAGGAAATTGATCTTCAAATTCATCAAAATCAAGTTTGAAAGACATTTTCCAAACTCCATTTTGCCATGAAAACGATAGGCTAGAATTTCCTTTGAATCTAACACCTACATTATACCACTGTAAACCATTATAATAAACATCAGCGGGTTTAAAAATTGGATTTTCTTCGGCAAATCCACCACCTCCGGGACCACCACCTCCGGGACCACCACCTCCGGGACCACCACCTCCGGGACCACCGCCGTTGCTCTGACCAAAATCGCCATATAGTCCTGTCATATCCTCTAACATCAAATCCCATTCCTCTGCATCAAATACTATATCAATGCGTCGAACTGAATTTTCATCATCAAAAACCTCTTCATAATTTGGGTCAATATTATTACTATGAGTGTCTGAAGACCAATCAGAAAGTTCATCATCGCTGTTGTTATTGTTATTATCACCATTTTCATTACCAATATCATTTCCTGAATTTGGATCAGCGAGTCCAACTTCTTCATTATTACACGAAATAACAAAAACACATAGCATTAAAATTAATTTATTTTTCATTTGTTAAAAATTATAAAGTTTATTTAGGCTTAGAATTAATTCTTTTTGGCTCGCTCCAAGGACGAGCATTGTTAATTTGTCTCCCCAAACCAAAAGGTCTTTTTTTTGCTTGGGTTATGCGACCATCTAAAATTAGTGATAATGAGTCTTTAATACTTTTATAATATTTTATATTGGCTAAATTATTTAATTCTTTTTTATCGTATTGGTGGTCATAAAGTTCATACGACAATATATCGTTTAATTTCCATCGATTTAATCGATAGCGCTTAGTTTTAATTCCATATCCTTGGGCTTTACTACCATCTGTATAAACCTGAAGTTCTGTTAAAGCACTGTTACGTACGGGGGTTTTGGAATTATTAAAATATGGTATTAAACTTTTACCACTGACAAAAGATGGAGTTTCAAAATCAACTAAATCCATAATAGTTGGATACAAATCAATTAGTTCAACAGGATCATTGATAAATTTATATTGACTTTTAATACCTGGACCTGCAAAAATTAATGGAACACGAGTAGCATTTTCAAATAATGTTTGTTTTTGCCAATGACCATGTTCACCCAGATGATACCCATGATCAGATGTAAATACAACAATTGTATTTTTATCAAGCTCAGTTTCTTTTAATTTATCTAATACTCTACCAATTTGTGCATCCATAAAACTGGTGGTTGCATAATACGCATGCTTAATTTTTGCGGCTAAATCTGGGTCTAAATTTAGCTGTTCTCGTCTTGCTCGAAGAGAAGCTGCTGCTGGCTTTGGAATAGTTTGCAAATATTCTTCAGAACTTTCTGGCACACTAAAATCTTTGATATCATATAGATCAAAATACTTTTTAGGAGCCACAAACGGAATATGTGGACGAAATAGACCATAAGCTAAAAAAAAGTTCTCACCACTTTTTGAAAATTCATCCAAAAAATCAATTGTAGCGGTAGCACCAATACCGTCAGTTTGTTCTTCATCAGTTCCATCAGCTTCTAGCCAACTTAAAGTTGCACCATCAAATTGTGGTTTTACTTTATTGAGTTTATATTCTTCAATTTTATCGCGTCCATAAGGATTGACTGTTCGGTCCCAAGTAAAGGAATCATCATGACCAGCTGTACCAATATCCCGCGGATTATGGTAATGGTATATTTTACCAACTCTAACAGAGTGATAGTTTTCCGTTCTGAATTTTTGACCTATAGTGACAACATCTGGAACTGTCTGTCGGACATAAAGTCTAAGCTCTTTAGATTTTGTTTGATCTGCATACATCCCTGTCATAAAAGACACTCTTGATGGACCACATAGTGGATATTGAACATGGGCATTATTAAAAATTAGCCCTTTTTTTGCTAGTTCATCAATATTTGGAGTAATTGCTAATGAATCTCCGTAAGCTCCTAAGGCACAGTTTAAATCATCCGCTACAATGAATAATACATTTAGTTTAGGAACTGAGCTGATGGATTTTGAACTAGTGAAAGCTAAAACCATTAGAAGTAAAAACCAAAATCTTAAAAATCGCATTATAATGAGGTTAAAAAATTATTCTAATATAACAAAAAACTAAATAAGCTACTTTTTTATAAATTTAGAATGATAGTCATTAACTTTAATTATATATAAACCGGGTGCTAGGTCAGAAATATCAATAAAACCATTTACAATTTCTTTATTTATAAAAACTCCATTAATATTAAAAATTTCAAATTTTCTAATTAATGAGGGGAAAACTATTCTTATCATTTGTGTAGCGGGATTTGGGTAAACTATTAGAACATCATTATTAGAAATTACAGGTGCATTATCAGATAGGGAATTTTCAGTCACACAGACTGTTTCATGATAATTAATTTGAATTTCATCAATCAAATTATTTGAACTTATATGATATGGTTCAGAAATAGCTGGACTAGATGGATAATTTTTATAAAAAAGTCCAATATCGGTGTGGTTCATATTAGTATCAAAATATTCTCCATTCCCAACAGTTGCTGGATCAACAGGGTTTGGTTCAAACCATGAATATCTTTCAATAAAGTTTTTACTTTCTAAGTATGGGATTGCCAGTTCCATAAATTCTTTATTAACTTCAGTTGTTCGGTATTTATTTGCATTAAATTCAGTAATCCATATCGGGAGTCCGTATAAAGTATGAACGTTATTTAAATAAGTTTTGAACCTGTTAAAAATATTTTCAGGATCTGCGTTGGGAGAGTTTTGTGGATTGCTATTCCAATCATACCAATGAACTGCAATAACATCAATTCGAATATCGTTTTCAATTGCCAACTGATTAAATGAATTAAGCCAAGAGAATACAGCTCCTTGACGACAGGCGGGAGATACCATACGCAAACCTGTTTTCATTAAATTTTCATAAACAGCGACTGCGGTAGCTTCATCACATAAATTATTATATTGTCCCGATTGTCCGTTGCAATCATCAGGTTCATTAAATCCTAAAATATGAGTTGATTTGTATTTTGATTTATATATGAGTATATCGCTATCATCATTTGCAGCTCCATAACCCCAAGCCATAGGTGCGTATTCACGTTGAAGATCCGAAACACCTTGATTATTCCACCTGTAAAACCAAGTATTGTTCATATCATAAATATCACCTGCGGTTCCTCTTTTTGATACCCAATTCCACGGAACAACCCTAATGAAAGAAATGTTTGATTGTAATGAGCTAGTTAAAGAATGAATTTCCAAATCTTTTTCAGAAGCAATAAAAACTTGACTTGAGCCAGTTCCGTCACTGTTAGACGCTAAAGTAACCATATATCCTTTTTTAAGAAAAAAAGAATTTATATTGTTATTCATTTGATTTGGAATTGAGCTATCACTGTAAATTTCATTGACTCCAATTAAAGATTCTGTCCCATTTAAATTTTCATTGGAGTAAACTGATAATGGAAACGTTTCAGAAATCTCAGGCCTAATGATTGTGCCATTAGAATAATAATTATCTAGTCTCAAATTTGTAGGATAAGATGTATAAGAATTATTAACTAAAATTTGAGATAACATTTGTTCATAAACAGTATTTGGATTTACTTGTTTCATACATAACCAAGCTAAGCCAGAATTAAAATTAATATATGTTTCATTCGAAATAGGTTGAGATTCAGTAATATATAGATAAGAATTTTCATTTAAGATAACATTTCCACCAGAGATAGACAAAGCTTCTAAACTACCATTTGATATTTCCAATGAATTTGAAGAATTTAAAATAATAGATTCTCCTGGTGAATTATAAATACTATTTCCATTTAAAGTAATGGAATCAAAAGCAATAGCTCCACTACTGAATTGAATTTTCACACTACGATCAAAATTGACACTATCAACATATAGCGTATTTAAACCCAAAGTCAAAGCAGATGGATTAGGGAAATGCCAATTACCATTAGCAACGGTTTTAATTATACGATAATTGCTACCTTCTGCTGGTAAGCTTGTGATATTAATTTCAAATATCTGTTGTGACCCATTGTTACCGTCACCAATTGTTGAGACTGTATAAATATATGGCCATGTTAAGTTTGGGCCAAAATCAAATATATTAGGAGTCTCAGAGGCTATATTGGTAGCTAAACTAGTATATACATCACAATTTAAATTTAGATTAAAATTAATAGGTTCGTTTGGATTTATGCTACCTATTGGAGGATGTTCACCCGAAACACTATTTACCCAATTGTTCTCATTAAAAAAATAAGCATCTCCCGACTCGCCTTCCCAAAGAAAAGTTTGTGAAAATGATAAAAAAGGGATAAAAAAGACAATAATTTTTTTCATAAGCTACAGAAAACACTCATTTTTTATTTCTTTTTGGACTCTAACCCCCCAAAATCAGTATCTGTTATATATCTCAACTCTTTTAATGACAGTTGATTACCATATTTTTCCTTCAATTGATATAGTTCTGTCTTTAATTTTTTTATGCGCCCTTTGTAAGCTGCTAAATCGATTAAATTATTCAGCTCGCCAGGATCTTTTTTAAGATCGTAAAATTCCCAAACATCCATATCATAATAAAAATGAATAAGCTTATACCTTTGATTTCGAATACCGTAATGTGGTTGTACCCTATGGTAATAAGGATATTCATAATAATGATAATACATTGATTTTTGCCAACCCCTTGGTGTTTTTCCCTTTAAATTCGGAAAAAAACTTTTTCCTTGTACAGCCTTGGGAGTCTTAATACCTGCCATGTCTAATAAAGTGGGAGCAAAATCTATATTGGTTATGATGTCCTCCAAAATACCTCCAGGTGCAATAATCCTTGGATAACGTATGACAAAAGGCATGTGTAAAGCCTCTTCGTACATAAACCGTTTATCAAAAAAACCATGCTCTCCTAAGAAAAAACCTTGATCGGAGCTGTAAACTACAATAGTATTTTCTTCAAGCCCTTGCGTTTTCAAATAATCTAGAACCCTTCCGATGTTATCATCTACGGATTTGACAGTGGCTAAATAGTCTTTAATATAACGTTGATATTTCCATTGACGAGCTTGTTGAGGGCTCAAATCTTTTGAAGGAAAGACTGTTTGCCCAGGTTTAAATCCATAATGCAACCATTTCTGTCTTTTCTGCTTAGACAATCCTTTTGGTGGGATCATTTTCATATCCTGCCTGCTAAAATAGTCCATGGTCATCTCCGTATTACCGGCTGTTAATTCTCTTCCTTCGTAGTTATCATCAAAGCTATCTGGATAAGGCATTTGAATAGAATCCCAAAGTGTTTCATATTTGGTATCTGGAGCCCATTCGCGGTGAGGAGCCTTGTATTGCAACATAAGGCAAAATGGTTTTCTAGTATCTCGTTGTTCTAACCAATCCAAAGCGAAATCTGTAGTCAAATTTGTGGCATATCCATTTTCTACTTTTTCCTGACCATTATCATTGTAAACTGGATTCCAATAGAAGCCTTGTTGCCCTTTAGATATATGGTATTTATAATAGTCAAAACCAACAGGTGCAGAGGCCAAATGCCATTTTCCAACCAATGCTGTTTGAAATCCTGCAGTTTTTAGAGCCTGAGGGAAAGTCCACTGATTATTATCAAAAACACCACCTTTATAATTCTTGTAATAGCCATTTATATGGCTGTACTTCCCCGTAAGAATGGAAGCCCTACTGGGTCCACAAATGGCATTAGTACAAAGTGCATTTTTAAGTAAAACGCCTTCAGATGCAATGCGATCAATATTGGGTGTTGGAGCTATTTCTTTAAAGAGTCCACCATAAGCTGAAATAGCATTTGTAGCATGATCATCTGAAAAAATAAAAACAATATTAGGGCTCTTTTTATTTTCAATTTCAACTTGACCATGACAGAATAAATGTATTAAACAAAAAAATAGTATGAAGGGTTTTGTCTTCAAAATAAATGATTTAAAAAAACTGATAAACTCAAAAATATGTTCTCGAATTTATCAGTTTTTTAAAGTTATTATTGTTTTTATTGTTTGATTATTTTCTTGGTAAGTGTATTTCTTACATCACTTACTTTAATTATGTATAGACCTGATGCCAAATCGGAAATATCAATTTGGTAGTTATTAAATACTTCCTTTTCCAAACGTCCCAAGACTGAGTATACTCTAACAGAAATGATATTATCAAGTCCTGAAATCGTAAGTACATTTGTTGCTGGATTTGGATGAATCTTTATTAAAGCAGAGTTAAAGTCCTGTAAACTTAATGCTTCACCATTTAATGTTAGAGACGAATAACCAATATCTCCGCTGCTAAACTGAAATCTAAGATTTCTTTGCCATGCTACACTAGCAACAGTTTTAGTGTTGTAACCTAAATTAAGTTCTCCTACACAACATGTAATATCATTTCCAACTGCACTTGTCTTGTAAATCCTGTAATTAGCACCTCCATCTGGAATACAAGTAATGTCCATCTCAAATGTTTGAGCATTCATACTATCTTCATCATCAATTGTTGCAGCTAGTAAATAATAAGGCCAGTCACCTTCTTGTGAAACGAACGAGCCAGAAGATCCAATTGTGACATCATCTGGTTCACACTCTTGGGAAACTGTGGGGTAGAGAACATCACCATTATGTGAAAAAAAGTCAAATTCAATTAAACCATCACCTGAAAACTGAAATTTAACTGCCCGATTGAACGTAACCGCAGGAACGGTAATTGTATTTTCTCCCAATGCTAAATCACCCTGTTGCGAAAAGTCACCATTACCATTAGCAGTAGTTTTGTAAATTCTATAGGTATACGGATCTGCAGATTCTGGTAAATCTGTTATGTTTATAACTACTGTTTGTTCGAGTGAACTAACTGCAACACCATCAGCTGTTGTAACAGCTGTAAAAACATGTGTCCAAGTCGCATTGGCTGTTGTATTAAAAAGATTAGATTCACCAATAGTAGTTTGAGCGAAAATTACGCTTGTTGATACTGTTAATAAGTATAAAGTAATTTTTTTAATCATATTTTTTTATTTATTTTTTTTATAAGTTTTCCACTCGCTCATAAGCTCCTTACCAAGTGCAGCTTGTAATTTTCCGTACAATTTATTGTAAACCTTTTTGAGTTCAGCATTTTTAATTTGGGGCTCATCTCTGTATTGTTCACGAATCAGTTTAGCCTGGTTGAAGCGTTGAAGCTGAATTTTGTAAATTTTTTCTTTCTGAACATCGTCTAAAGAAAGAGCTAAAACCATTTCCTTAGTCATTTCACTAGCTTGTTGTTCAGCGTTACTTTGAGATAATGCCAAAAAACTAAATAATAGCAAAGTGGTAGTAAAGAGTAATTTCTTGATCATAGTATTAAATTTAATGTTATTAATATATCATAAAAATATAAAAAAATATTTGCTTTTATCAGTGAAATGAATTAATATTTTCTAGAGTGCCTGATTTCCATGTAATCCCTGGCTTCCATTTAGGAGCATTAACACTGTGCAGATATTGATCAAGAGTCTTTTCTAAAAATTTTAGTTTCTTTGGATTTGAATACGCTAAATTATTTTGTTCTTTAAAATCTGTATTTAAATCAAATAACAAAAGTTCATTGTTATCATAAAATTTAACTAGCTTAAAATTATTCATTATTATTGAAGAATGGGCTCGCTTAAGAGCAATACCATTGGCATATGGAACATGGAATATTAAACCTTCGTGATTTCGCTTAACATTAACAAGATCAATTTGAGATAAACTATTTGTAAAGCTTCCACCGTCTAAATTTTTTATTGCAGTTAAATCATGCCCAGCTAAATCTATAATAGTCGGTAAAAGGTCTGAAAATGTAATAGGTGTCTTTGATTCAGTTCCAGGCTTTATTTTAGGACCTGCTATTATAAAAGGTACTCTAATACCTCCTTCCATCGCATCCCATTTTCCTCGGCTCAAGGGAAAGTTTGAACTATTATTATATTTAGATTTGGGAGGCATAACAGGAACAGCGCCATTATCAGATGTATATATAACATAAGTGGTCTTATCTAATCCCAAGGCCTTCAATCGTTCTAATAATAAACCTACTCCACTATCTAAATCTTCGGTCATAGCTGCAAAACCGGCATGCTTTTGATATTTTCCTCTGGGCTTGTTTAAGTATTTATCTAAGGTCTCTGGTTGCATCATAACATCCGAATGTACCGCATAATGTGAAACCTGCAGGAAAAATGGCTTTTTTGAAGCTGCCTGACGTTCTAAAAAATCAACAGCCTTTTTTGTCGTACTAAATATTTTTTTTGGATCGTCAGAAGTAGTATTTTGCCATTGTTTTCTATTATTCTTGTGATTAAATATACCATCCTTATTGCCAGTAATTCCATCACTTTGATCATAACCTAGCTCTGATGGATCAACACCAATACCCCATTTTCCAAAATGAGCAGTTGTATAATTTGAGTTAATTTTTTTTAATTGTTTTGGAATAGTATAAGGAGTTTGATGATTTATGTGCTTAGTATTCATACCAACACGAATCATTCTTAAACGTGCTGGTGTCTGTCCAAATTGAATACTGTAGCGAGAAGGTGAACAAACCGGTGCACTAGCATATGCTGAAGAAAAACGCATCCCACGATTGGCAAGTTTTTCAAGATTTGGGGTCTCGTGATAATCACTTTTAGATTGTGGTAAATCGTCCATCATTTGTACAGAAGTCCCGTTCCATCCTTGATCGTCAGATAATATTAAAATAAAATTCGGAGGAGGGTTCGAAGCTTTAATTTTAGCAGAAGAGCAACAAAAGTTCAGGCTAAAAATGAAAAATACGGAAATAATGTAAACTCTCATCAAATACAAATTATATAAAATCAATTGATATTTGAATTCGCAGTAATTTCGAAAATAGGTGTTGGCCAAGTGTAATCATCCGCCTGTCTTGAACCGTCGGTATTACCTCCTATGCCATTTAATACTGTATAACAGTACTCATTATAAACACCAAAACGTGTTAGATCAAAAAAACGATGGCCCTCCATATACAACTCAACTGATCTTTCTTTTAAGAGTGCCGTTCTAAAATCACTCATGCTGTAAGACGAAAAATCAATATCAGTTTGCCCAACTCGATTTCGTAAAATATTTATATCATCATTTGCCAAAATGGGATTTTGATTTAATTCTGCTAGAGCCTCTGCCCTCATTAAATATACATCGGCAAGTCTTATGACGTGCCAATTTTGTCTACTATCATAGGGGTTTGTAGCATTAGAATCAATATATTTAGAGGTCCAAACTTGCCATAAAGTGTATGCGTTTAGTTCGGGATTGAATGGTGTTGAAAAATATCCTGTGCTACCATTATTAATTTCAAACAACCTAGATGAATTTTGATATTCTTTAATAATTGTGTTTTGAAATCTTGGATCACTTTTATCTAAGTAATTATTAATAAACTTCCCCTTTAATTTATTACTTCCACCAAAACCTGTACCACTCAGTCCTGAGTTCCTTGGAGTAAATAGATTAGAAACTGCTGTACCTTGACCAATTTCGTTGGAACCTTGTATATCAAATAACATTTCAGGACTATTCCCATTATTAGGATCAAAAATTGCAGTCCAATCATCTAAATTTCCGACTAAACTAAATCCACTATCTAATAATGCATCATCACAGCTATTTTTTGCAGATTCATAATAATAAGCTGGAGATTCTTGAAATTGTAAATAATCAATATTACCATTTATTCCATCATTGGAAGTTCCAGAACTACCAACATTCATCAAACCAAGAGCTGTCTGTTTACAAGAAGCAATTCTTAAGTACACCTTTGCCAATAGGGCATAAGAACTAGATTTTGTTGCTCTTCCTATATCTATCTGTGCTCGATTGGAACAATTTAATGAGGCATACTGTAAATCCTCAATAATTAGATTATATATATCAACAATTGGTGATAATGGAAGACCCTCAGAAATAGCTTCTGCAGTTACTGGTTCTGTTCTAAGAGGTACTTCTCCAAAACATCGTACTAAATTAAAGTAATGAAGTGCTCTTAAAAATTTTGCTTCTCCAACAATTCTAGATTTAAGTTCTTCATCCATGTCAATACCAGGGACATTAGCAATAACCATATTGGCATCACGAATAGCAACATAAATATCTTTCCAAATAGTATCTATGTTTGGATCAGTGGAAGTAACCGTGCCATTTTTAAAATTATTTAATAAAAATGTGGATAAACCTTGATCCGATGCTGCGAAAATTGTAGATAAATATTTTTGTTTGTAATATCCATTACCGCTTTTTAAACGCGAGTAGGCACTCGTTAAACCATCGATAGCATCATTTGAATCTTGAAAATAATTTTCAGTTTCGTTTTGAGTGAAAGGCTGCTCGTCAAGGACGTTACATGAACTTATAAAAAATAGTGGTAATATCAAGTTAATTTTAAATAATATTTTAGTATTCATAATTTTTCGAGTTAATAATTAAGTTTTAATCCAAATATGTAAGATTTTGTTCCAGGATAGGTCCCAAAGTCCACGCCTCTTCTTTGAGGATTTTTAGTGTAAGTTTGAACCTCTGGATCGTATCCAGGGTATTTCGTCCATGTCACTAAATTCTGGCCAGAAACATACATTCGAAGAGATTTTCCATTTTTAAAATTAAAATTATAACCTAGATTAATATTTTTAAGCCTAAAAAAGGACCCATCAAAAACCTGTCTATCAGAGGGAGTATTTCGATTACCATTTGCAATGATAGCTGCAGGATGGTCTACGCCAATTGTATTTCCAATAGCTGGATCGTAAACAATAGAGCCATTTGAATAAGACAATGGGGCTGTCCAAGAGTTTTCAAAAGAATCTGACAAATGATTTCTTGTTCTAAAAAGCCCACTCAACTGCCATGAATCTACCCAAAATAAGTCGCCACCATCTTGGCCGGTAAATAAAAGACTTAAATCCCAATTCTTGTAATTGAATTCACTTCCAATAGAAAAATTAAAATTTGGATTTGGATCTCCAAGTTTAACATAATCATCGAAATCAATTTCCTGATTTTCTAAAGGATTACCAAACTCATCGTAATCAACACTGTGATTTACATAATTAATCTCCCCGGGGGCGGCGTTAGGAATACCACTAGCGTTGGCTTGTTCCCAATTTTCAAAAATTCCGTCGGTCTCAGCACCCCAAAAAATACCCAAAGGTTGACCAACCATAAACATTATGGGATTAGCTTGAGCAAAACCAATAGATGGTCCCAGTTGATAATCTAAATTTGAATTAAGACTTAAGAGTTTGTTCCTATTGAGACTGAAAGTTGAATTCAAACTCCAACTAAAATCGGCATCCTTAATCATTTCAGCTTGTAAACCAATTTCATATCCTTTATTTTCAATTTCTCCGAAATTATCAACCCTACTTGAATAACCGTTTGACGATGGTAAATTTACATTTTGAAGTAAATCATAAGTTAATTTATGGTAAGCATCAAAAGTTAAATTAACTTTGGACTTAAACATTCCTATATCCAGTCCAATATTAAATTGATCGGTTGTTTCCCACGTTAAATCGTCATTTTGAAGATTTTGTTCATAGAATCCAATCGCAATTTCGTCATCAAAATTGTAGCGAATAGGACTCATCATTGCCAAGGATTGATAAGGGGAAATGGGATTACTTCCAGTTTTACCATACGATAATCTAAGTTTTAAATTATTGATTTGCCTAACATTTCTAATAAAACGCTCCTCTGACAGTGCCCATGATAGGGCAAGTGATGGAAATATAGCGCTTTTCTTATTTTTTGCAAATTTCGAAGAAGCATCTACCCTAGCATTCAAATCAATGAAATACTTTCTATTGTAATTGTAACCTACTCTTGTCAATGCGGATAATAAGCCAATTTCTCTATATTGTGAAATCGGTATGAGGATTTCATTTGCATTGTTAAAGTTATAAAATGTAGTGTAATCATTTGCAAAATCCCTTGCTTTGTTAAACATCGAACGTATGGTGTTTTGTTCATAGGTAGCAACCATAGTTGCATCAACTCGATGAAGGTTAAAACGATTTCTGTAACGTAAATTGCCCTCAGCATAAATTTTTCTGTTTTCAGAGTAAGACTGAGTAGCTTCACCGTTGTTTATATATCCCCTTGTTGTATTGGTAGGATAATAATTATCACGAGTATTTTTTTGATAATCAAAAGCACCCCTCAAAGTAGCAGTTAACTTTGGAGTTATTTTACCAACCAGAGAAAGTGCTTGTCGAATGGTAATTGACTTTTTTTCATCTATTACATATTTAGCCAATGTGTAGGGATTTGAAATTAAATCTCCTTCATTAAGAGCAGAATAAATTTCATCATTTTCTCCAGTTTCTAATATGGAATATATCGGTTGAAATTGCAAAACTTGAGAAACTACACTTTTCTGCATAAAAATCTGACCATTTCCAACAGATGAGGCATTACCTTGTTTGTGTGAAACATTGGTCCTAGAGTAAATATCAATTTTATCGTTGAAAGCTTTTCTTTTGATTCTGGAATTTAAAAAAACCCTTTTATTTGTAGTGTTTGTAATTACTCCTTCCTGGTCAAAGATACCTAGACTCAATGCGTAATTTTTCTTAAAATCACCGCCTCTGTAACTTAAATTGTATGAATTGGTCATAGCTGTTCTGTAGGTCTCATCCTGCCAATCTGTACTGATTCCAGATGGAGTGATAGGAAAATCTCTTATTAAATTAGCAATGTCTGGGTAATTTAACGAATCAATTACTTGATTTTGTTGAGGATTCCATACACCAACAGGTCGGGGAGGATTACCATTTGGTCTGGGTAAATCAGGATTTGTTATTTGTTGATAAATTTGATTCAGGGTGCGTTGATTCATATAATCTTCAAAACCTGGACCATCCAAAACATCTAATTTTTCCCGAACGGAAGTAATATAACTATCAAAGGTAAATGATATTTTATCTTTACCTTCATTCTTGTTAGCGGATTTAGTGGTAATCAAAACAACTCCATTCGCCCCTCTTGCACCATAAATAGCAGTAGCAGCTGCATCCTTTAAAACTTCTATTTTATCAATGTCATTTGGGTTAACAAAACTCATAGAGCTCTGAGAGCCACCTGAATTTCCATTACCCGCGGCGTCGGCGACTGGGTTGATTGGAATCCCATCGAGCACGTACAAGGGTTGTGTGCCACCGAGAAGAGAATTAGTACCACGAATGGAAATACCAACACCTCCTCCTGGTTCAGCACTTTCAGTAACTACAACTCCAGCAACTTGACCTTGTAATAAATTTTCCAAAGTGGAAGCTCTGTTTTGTTCTAGTTGTTCAGATTTAATCTGTGTTATTGAACCAGAAAGATCTTTTTTACTTATATCAAAATACCCAACGCTTATGGTAACTTCATCAAGTTCATCTAAACTTGGTTCCATTAAAATTACAACCTCTTTTGAAGTAATCTCTATTTCAACATCATTAAATCCGATATATGATATGACCAAGAACTGGTTCTGGTTAGCTGTTATTTTAAAATTACCATCAAAATCAGATGTTACTCCGATTGTAGTCCCTTTAATAATAATTGTGGCACCTGCCAGTGGCGAATTTGTTTCTTTTTCTAAAACTATACCAGAAACTTCAAAACTTTGTGCAGAAAGACAAATTGTGAAAATTGAAATGGATAAAGTCAATAGTTTTTTTAAATAATTGTATTCCATCGTAATATTAATTTATTTAATTTTTTTTTCTTTTAAAACTTTTCTTAACCACCAATCCCTATCGGCTTTGTAGTTATATTTTTCTTTTAATCTCTCGGCTTCTTGCCTTAATTTATGTTTAACATTATCATATTGCTCTAAAGTAATTAAATTAGTCATCTCGCCAGGATCATTTTGGAGGTCATATAATTCGTCAATATCATTTTTCAAAAAGGAGTCTACAAGTTTATAACGATCTGTACGTACGGCAATTTGATTTGGACCTGCATAAGGCCAATAAGTATCCAAATAATATTCAAATAATATTGAAGTTCGCCATTTGGTAGATGGTTCTCCACTGATTAATTGCATCATAGATTCACCCTGCATGTAACCTGGTATTTCAATTCCAGCTAAATCAAGTATTGTTGGAGCCATATCAATATTCAAACATTGTTCTTTAACAACAGTTTTTGCTTTAATTAATTTAGGATAACGGATCAACATAGGAACTCGCATGGAATTTTCATATGCTAATCTCTTATCATTAAATGTATGTTCTCCTAAAAAGTAACCATTATCACTACTGTAAATAATAACAGTGTTATCCAACTCTCCTATGGCCTCTAAAGTTTCTAAGACCTTCCCAAGAGATTCGTCAATAGCCGCAATACAGCGAAGAAGTTGCATATTTTTATCATAGTTTATTGGCCATGTTAGTTCAGGAAGTTCTGGTGGAATTGGAAGATTTTTCTTCCAATCAAATCCAAATGTTTTTTTTCGTTGCCATTCAGGCTTTCCTTTGAAAGTTTCTTTATGGGTATTATATGGTGGAGATGGCAACTCTGCACCATTATATAAATCTTTATGTCTTTCAGCTGGAAGATGGGGTTCATGAACAGCTTTATGCCAAAGATTTAAGCTAAATGGTTTATTGGGATTTCTTATTTCTTTTAGCCAATTAATAGCTTTTTCTGTAAGAATATCAGTCATATAACCCTTTTCTTGATATTCATAACCGTTATCATTTACAGGGGGATCTATATATTTCCCCTGACCAATAAAACTAAACCAGTAATCAAACCCAGGTCTTATGTGAGCCTCATCCCTTTCATGAGCCATATGAATTTTACCAACATGTGCAGTTTCGTATCCAGCATCTTGCAAATGGCTCGAGTAAGGAGGAAACTCTTCCCAGTTTGGATCTACGTGACGGTTATTTTGATTTACGCCATGAATATGAGGATATGTACCAGTTAAAAAACTGGCTCTTGAGGGGGAGCAAATTGATTGAGTTACAAAAAAGTTCTCAACATTAACACCTTCATGAGCTAGTTTATCAATATTTGGAGTTTTTAAGAATGGATACCTTCCTGTAAAGCCTAAGGCATCAAAAGGTTGGTCGTCAACCAAGACAAATAAAAAATTAGGCTGCTTTTTATAGGAATTATTTTTTTTGATTTGAGAATATAATACAGAAGTAAAACTCAAACAAATGGTAATAATTATAAAAAAATTAGTTGAATAAATTATTTTCATTTGGATTTAAAAGTTTAATAATCAAATATATAAAATAGGTAGTGAAAAACAATTAATTTTGAAGTTGGAGTTCTAATTCTTCTAAAGATTTCCCTTTAGTTTCCGGTAATATTTTCAACAGAACAAAAAATCCAATTAATGCGATCGAACCGAAAATAAAAAAAGTTAAAGCACTACCTAAGTTTGATAATTCCCAGGGGAAAATGAGCTGAACTAGTGAACTAATTAGTGAATTAATAAAAGCAATAACCCCAATGGCTAATCCTCTGTACTTGATGGGATATAACTCAGAAAGTAAAACCCACATGACTGGGCCTAAAGAAAAAGCAAAACATGCTATAAATCCTAAAATTCCAATCAAAATTAATGTAGCATTAATATTAGTCGCAGATTCAAGAATTTCACCATCATTTTTAGAATAAACCTGATTTCCTAAGATCTGTTTTACTTCTGTTTTAAACTGTACATCGTTGTCATAAACTTTATCAGAAAGCAAACTCAAATCACTAGAATTTATAAATTCAAAAGCATCGATATTGGCTTGTTTAAGTTGATAAGTAGCTTGATTAAATCCATAAGAACACAATAGAAGACTAACAGAAATTCCCGCAGTCCCAATAAGCAACAAAGGTCGTCTACCCATTAAATCAATTAAATATATAGCTACAAAGGTGAAAATAACGGAAACAGTACTTAACAAGACTCCAGATGAAAATGAAGCGTCAGTACCGATACCTGTTTGTTTAAAAATAGATGTAGCATAAAAATAAACAGCGTTAATCCCTGTAATCTGTTGCAAAACTCCAATAACTAAACCAACAATTAGAACAAAACGTAAAGACCTATTAAATAAATCTTTGACATTTAATTTAGATTTATTTTGATCTAAATTTGCGGCTTTTTCAATTGAAAGCATTTCTTCAAGTCCAAGTTTTTCACCATGAAGGTTGATTAAAATTTCTTTAGCTTGTTTGTGTTTACCTATGAGAAATAACCACCGAGGACTTTTTGGTATAAAAAATAAAAAAATAAAATAAATAATTGCTGGAAAAAATTCAACACCCAGCATCCACCTCCAAACAGTTGAATCATTTAAAAAAGAATTATCTATTGTATTATATTTATTAAAAAAGTAATTACTTAAAAAAGCAGCGAAAAAACCAAAAACTATATTTAACTGTTGTAAACTCACTAATTTACCCCTGTTTTTGGCGTTTGCAATTTCTGCAATATATATTGGTGCTAAAACTAAAGCTGCTCCAAATGCTAAACCCCCTATCATTCTTGCAATGTAAATCATCTCATAAGAACTCGAATAAGCAGAAAAAACAGCGGAAATAGCATAAAATAAAGCAACAAAAATTAATAATTTCTTTCTACCTAGTATATCACTTAAACGACCAGAAAATAGCATAGCAAACATCGCTGCAAAAGAAGGAGAACTAACAACCCATCCAGATTGAATTTCGTTGAGATCAAACTCTGGACCGGCAAAAGACATAACCCCAGAAATAATACCTGCATCAAATCCAAACAAAAACCCCCCTAATGAAACAACGAAAGCTATGTAAGAAATATTATTTTTCATTTTTATTAAATTAATATATTATAGTTTGCATGGCACGAGGTTCAATTTCAAAAACAGACTCAGCATTACCTACTATGAGTTTATAAGTAATTCTTTCGTCTTTTGGGTTCATAACAATTGTAACTATATTTCCATCTTGGTTTTGAAAAGAGGTACTTTCAATCGTTGTTCTACTAGTTGTAGTACTTACACGTAAAGCGCCTGGATGGATAAATTTTGAAAAATGTCCAATATAGTAATATGTGGGAGTAAATATGAGTTCATTGGATTTAGTGTCGGCGTGAACAGGTGCAAAACAAAAATTCGCAACATGGTTTGGACCTCCTCGTTCGTCCAATAAGATATTCCAATCAGTCCAACCAACAGTACCACTATTAAAATCATTAATCATTGAATTACCGTAACGCTCAGCATTGGGCCAGTGATATAGTCTATCAGCATTAAAACCTTCTTGACATCCTTCGGTAAATAATAAATTTTTTGTTGGATATGAATCCTTTATATTTTTTAAATTATCATAGTTAGGTAAGCTACCTGTCCATGTTTCATACCAATGAAATCCTATACCCCAAGCATATTTAGAAGCTTCAGGGTCCTCAAAAATAGTATTTGCACGGTTAGATATTAAATCTCGATTATGATCCCAAACCACTATATTTTTGTCTCCATGACCTGCTTTGTCAAGAGTTGGTCCTAAAAAAAATTTTAAAAAATCTCTTTCCTCATCTGCAGTGTAAATACATGATTCCCATCGTTGTGTCGCCATAGGTTCATTTTGTATAGTAAGACCCCAAACAGGAATGCCTAATGCTTCATAGGCATCAATAAACTTTACATAATAATTTGCCCAAGGCTGTCGGTATTTTGGAATTAATTTACCACCACGAAGCATGTTATTATTAGTTTTCATAAATGCAGGTGGACTCCAAGGACTTGCATAAAAAACTAATTTATCGCCAATAAGTGCTTGAGCTCTCTTAATCATTGGAATACGTTTTTCTAAATCTTTTTCGATTGAGAAAGATTTCAGTTCTGTATCGCCATCTTCAATATAAGTGTGACTTCCAAGACCAAAATCACAACTATGTATACTAGTTCGTATTATATTATATCCTATTCCATTATTGCCATAATATGCCTGAAGAAAATCATTTTGTTTTTCGGAGCTTAGTTTTGAAAATACTTCGGATGATGCATCTGTGATAGCACCGCCAATTCCAAGATATTCTTGAAAAGTCTTATTTGGATTAATAAAAATTGAAACCTCTGTTTCTAAAGGCTGAACACGTGGTTTGAATATTTTATTTTTTCTTTTACTCAATCTTAAATCCGTATCTTTTGCCGTAGTGTATAATTCGATTGGTTTATTTATAAAATCGAGATTAGCATTGGTTAATTTAGATTTTTGAGCAATAATTAATTTTGAGAATAATATAAGAATTACAATTAAAAAGAACTTTTTATAGTAAATCATTTTGTAGAACTTTAAATTTATTGTTTTCTGAATTCATGTTTTACCCAATCTACTTCCATTACCCACTCACCTTTCATTGGTGAATCGGTAATTTTGGCAAAATTTAAAATTGCAAACATTGGTTCAGGATAATTATCTCCCAAACCTTTATTTCTATAAATCTCATCACCATCTAGCCTATACAAAAGATCAGAACCCTCCCATTCTACTGAATAGTCGTGGTATTCATTTAATGTTGCGTCAAATCCTTTTCGCAAGCTCCACCAGTCGCCTTCTCCGCATTTTCCTAAACTTTTTATTGCACCTGTGGTAAAATGATCTTTTTGATGATCCCCATGATGTTCGAAAATATCTATTTCTCCTGAACCAGTGGTTGGCCAACAAATATATTCGTCTGCTTCTTGTACAGGCGGCTCGTTATTTTGCGATCCTAAAATCCACCAAGCAGGGAACATACTGGCCTGACCGTTATTTTGTAAACGCAAACGAGCAGTCCATTTGCCTTTAATAAATTCCTGACGGTTTTTTGAAGCAATACGACCCGCTACATATTTTGTATCAGGATGAATTTTCCCTTGCTTATCGTAATTGTCACATGGACGTTTTTCTTCAATATTAACAACTCTTAGTTTTAATGTACCATTACTAACTTCCCTAGTGTTAAATTCATTATCTGGAACATAACAATGGGTTTCATTATTAACCCAAATACGCTGATCTTGCCAATTATTACTGTCAAATGAATGAAAATCATCAAAAAAATCAACTTGCCACTCATCAGAAGATGGAATCGCTATTTTTTTGCAAGACATGTTTAATAAAAATGAAATAGAAATTACAAAACATGTTAAACTAATTGATTTCATATTGGTTTAATTAATTTATAACTACTTTTTAAATAATTTTTTATGATAAACTTGCTCACCGGATGTAATCCTTAAAATATAAATACCAGAATCAATATTTGGAACATTAAGTAAAATTTTCGTAGGACAAGTGGAATACATGTGTTGAGAAATTTGACGACCGTTTATATCAAATAAGGTCATGGAATCAATAGATTTTGATTCTGAATCAATATTTAAAATATTTTCAGCTGGATTCGGATATATTTTGATGTGTGAATTATTATTTAGATCATTATTAAAACCTAAACTTTCGGTTAAAGTAAAATTAAACCAATTAATATTAAACCCTGGCTGCAATACTGTCATTTTTAAAGTATATGCTCCTTTGGTTAGTTGAATGTCGCTTGATAGAGTATACCAATTTTGCCAATCACCAGTAATTGGAATGGTAAACCAACCTAGACTTTGATTGGAGTCATTATTAATCATTTCTAACTGCATAATTCCTTGTTGAAAACTTGCTGCATATCTAATATCTAATTCGTACAAACCTGTTTCTTCTACTAAAACAAGATATTCAGCATAATCTCCAGTATCGGTTGAGCCTATATTTTGACCTCCAAATACATCACTGGTATCCTCAACACTTAAACCATATTGGTTATTATAATCTTCAGCTTGAATTTTTCCGGGAATTAAGCCTCTCTCTGGAAGGTTATTATTTACCGGATAATTAAAAAATTCATTAAGTGATGAGCTACCAAAACTAGAAGTTATAATTGAACCTACATAGTCAATTGTAATATTTTGTTGGAAGTTTAAAAAATCTTCCATTTCAAATAATATTACTCGATTGTTTGTAGGATCAATTTGAACAGATTCTATAGTACTTGAAACCCCATCGATATTAATAATAAATTGATTGCTTTCTATAGCTTGATCATTAGAAATTGGTTGGTTTAAAACCAATCTAATACTTTTTTCATCACTCAGAACATTTGATCCTATTGGACCAAAAGTTGGAATTGTTGCTGAATTTATAAATTCTATACTTCCTATATTAAACTCATTATCTCCAATGATTTTAACCTTCAGTTCATGTATGCCTGCCTCTAAATATACTCCTTCATAATATCCATTAACAAAATTAGACCAACCACCACTATTGTAAATAGAAATAGATTCAGAAACATCAATATCATCTAAAAATAATTTTAATTTCCCTCCTGCTTGTGGTGATGCGTACCTTATGCTAAGATCATAATACCCTGTAGCAGAAATATTAACCGTGTATTTCATCCATTCTCCGTCATTAACATATCCTATATGAAAACCGTTGGAATTAAATGTGTCATTATTAGATTGAATATCAACTCCATCATTTCGATAATTCCAACCTTTATTCCATGGCTGATAATCAATACCGTTCTCTAAACTGTAGTCTACATAGTCATTATCATTATATGCTATTCCATTAATTCCAAAATCATAATCTGAAAGATAAATTATTCCAGGGATTTGATGGTCTGAATAAGGTAACAATGAAGAGTCTTGAGGTAAACGTAACTGAGCATCTACAACATCTTCGAAAAAAGTCGTATTAGAGTGTAAAATATCTGTTGTTAATTGACTCAAACCAGCGATAGCATTATCAACACTAGGTGCAGCGGCTTCTCCTTTCCAATAATTAATAATCGCTTCATAGTTTTGATTTGAAGAGACAGAATAAGGGGCGACAATGGTTTCAATTCGTTTAAAAGGCCAAGAAGCCCATCCGATATTGTTGTCTTCGTATAGCTTGAAAGCATCTCTATACCACGTATTGGAATTTTCACCAGTTTCACCACACCACAATGGAACGTTATAAGTATCCCTAATACCCAAAACCCAATCCAGCGAATTTTCGTTATTGTAAGACCAATACTTATGAAAACTATATACTAAATTATTATCCCAAGGAGGTGTTAATCCAGTGAAATCGTTGGCAAAACCATTACCTTCGATAAAAATAATATGGTTTGTATCTACAGCACGAATTGCATTTGTAATTTGAATATATAAGTTTCTTAAATCGTAAGTACCTAAGTTCCAATTTACTTCATTTATAAGATCATAACCACCAATCCATGGTTCATCTTTATAGCGATCTGCTAATTGACCCCAAAGAGCAACAGTTTTACTTTTATTGAAATCGCTTTCCCAAAGTGAAGGTAAATCAGGGTTGTAATCTGAAATCCCAGAATCATAGCCTTGCCCTCCAGGTGCTGCATGCAAATCTAATATTAGGTATATTTGATTGGTTTCACACCAACTCAATAAATCATCTACCATTTCAAATCCTTTATCAAGCCAAGTATTAACTCCGTCTACAGGCTCATCCTGAATAGGTAATGTGAAAAGATTATAATGCATCGCTAAGCGAACGCTGTTGTAGCCTTGACTAGCAATGTCCTGAATATCTGATTCAGTAACGAAATTATCTAACCAGTTGTCATAAAATATCTGAGTTTCTTCGGATCCAATTAATTCAATCAAATTATCTTTGAACTCATATTGGGTATTTGCACCACCCACAGAGTTCATCATATACCCTTCTTGAAGCATCCATCCACCAAGCCCAATACCTCTCAAAAGAATTTCCTGATTGTTATCATCAATAATTTGAGATCCTGATGTACTTAAAAGCTGTCCATAAGATATCTGGAATAAAATACAAAGAGCAAATATAAATCGCATATATCAGAGTGTTAGTTAAAGATTATCTAAACCATATAGAGTAATTTCAGAACCATTGACATAAGTTTCACTTCCGAAATTAGAAGTTACGCTAAACTTCAAATATCTAAATTGTTCAGAAACATTATCAAGTTCAAATTCATGACCATTAGCAGCAGATTCTAAAGCCGCAGTTGGAATATTACCTTCTGAATCCCTTGGGTCACCGATATCAAATTGGCCTAACTCCTCCCATGTTTGAGCATCATTACTGGTATAAATGTTGAAACTCTTCATATTTTCCTCTTGAAAATAATAAGGAACATCTGAGGGACCATTATACCAATATGCACGCTGCCACACTGTAAATCTAGTTATTATAACATTTTTATTTAGGTCAATGACTAAGTCTAGTGGCCAGTTTAGTGAACCTCCATTTAGATCTCTCCAAATCATAAAATAACTATTATCAGAATTATTTCCTGTAGTATCAATTACATCATCCCAAAAATTAGACGATGCACCCTCCCAAGCATTTCCGTCAACAGATTGAGAGGCTAAAAGCGTCCAGGTTGACTTATCTATTACTTCTTCAAAAAGGGGTGTTAATATACCTTTTTCTTCTAGAGCTGTTGTGTTTTCATCAAAATCCTGAACCCGAGTTGAAATACTTATTTCAACAGCGGGAAGTCCTCTTACAGCAATTGATTCTTGAGTATTACTTGAGGATAAAATTCTTATTTCTTCCTCAACACCATCATTAATGTGAACAAAAACATAAACTGTTTTTGATTCAATATTATCCCAATTAATTCTGAATCCACCAAGATCACTAGTGATTTCAATACTCTCTTGCACCAAATAAATAAAAGACTCAAGTGGAATTAGTTCAACATAAATAGGTGATGATTGATTGTAGTTTTCGTCTACTACGTAAAGTGTAATAGTTAATGCAGTAGTTTGATTTAATCCGGATATTTCTATTGTATTATTATAACTACTTGATGCTCTGCTTACATCTATTCCGTTAGAATTTGTGTATTCAGCGCGAACATATAAAATATCATTATCGTCAGGTAAAGTATATTGTATAATGCCTCCTCCATTAGTAGGAGTCACATTTTGAACGGTTAATGCTCCAGGAGGTGTTGTATCACCATCTTCACTTTTGGAGCATCCTGTAACAAGAAAAATTAAAAGAGGTACTAAAAATAATTTTTTCATAATTCTGTTTCTTAAGTTTTACCAACCTGGATTTTGCACTAAGTTTGGATTTATATTTATCTCATTAAAACTAATTGGATGAAAATAATCTCTTGGGGAATTAAATGAGCGTAACCCAACATCAATAACATTATAAAAGTTAGCTTGAGACTCTTCATCTACAGACCACCCTTTAACATTGGTAGAAAAGTATTCAAGTCCTAATTTCCATCTTCTAATATCATTATATCTATGTCCCTCAAAAGAAAGTTCTATTAGACGTTCTTGTCTAATTATTTCTCGTAATCCAACCTGATTGGTATGTTTACCAACATCGGAGGTTAGATTAGCATCTCCCCAACTCTCTTCAATTGACGGAATTCCAGCTCGGTCTCTGATAACATTTAATGCATCATAAACCTGTTGAGACGGACCATTAAGCTCATTAATTGCTTCTGCTAAATTCAAATAAAGCTCACTTAATCTAATTATGGGAAATGGATAACGTACAATTTTTGAATAAGTGTCTCCCTCAGAATCTGGGTGAACAATTTTTTTCAAACCATAACCTGTCGTTAGATAATCACTAGTATTGGCATTGCGTCCATGATTTTCTCCTTTACGCATTCTTAGGTTCCATAATTCTCCCCAACTCCTGCTAATACCTCTGTCAAAAGCCAATGAGGCATAAAAGCGAGGTTCTCTATCTAAATTAAGTTTAGCTGTACTTTGCCCATATTGGGCTACGTAACGCTGTAAAAAAGAAACAGGCGTAACATCATATCGGTTATTGTAATCAAATGTTAAGTCGTCTTCAATAGGTAACCCATTTTTAGTATAATACAGCTCTGCCATTCGCATAGTGGGTGCAACCCACTGCCATGCAGCTTCTCCTGATGATGCAGATGGATTCTTCATTAAGCAACCTGCTTGAATTCTCCACCAGCTATCTACGGGGCTAGAGTTGCCCCATATTAGTTCCGAATTCCATGGATCAGTTACAGTATATCTAATATTATATTGACTTTTTATGAAAGGATTTATGTAATTAAAATTATCAAATGTTGGAACTTCTCCGGTATATTGATACATTGAAACTCCTTGACCTGTTGCTGTTATGATTGCTTCATTGGTAGCATCGATTACCAATTGCCATTTTTCAACATCATAATTTAAATTGAATAAATTTTCACCATCATTATTTGTAAATCCTGAATAAAATTCTGAGTTTCCATTAAATAGTGGACTTGCACTATATAGCAAGACTCTGGACTTTATAGCTTTTGCAATAACTTGATCTACTCGTCCCAAGTCATTGCTACCGGTAACACGAAAAGGTAAATTTAGAACTGATTCATCGATAGTCTGGATAATATAAGATATTACTTGATCCACAGGTTGTCTTTCAATTCTTACCTCATTATCATCTGCGGATATTGGGATATTAACATCTACAATTGGAATTGGTCCATAGTATGTTAATAATAAAAAATGATAATATGCTTTTAGAAATTGTGCTTCTGCTTTCCACTCATTTTTTTCCTCCTGATCCATATCAATAACTAAATCGATATTATCCATCAAAATATTACAACTTCTTATAGCTTCCCAAAGAGACCCTTGGTATTGCCCGCCACTGAATCCTGACCAAAAACTCATTTTTGGATTAGACACAGATTGCTCACCTTTCATTAATTTAGTAGAGTTTGGTTCCTTTTGAATTGGAGTTGTCAACTCATCTGAAGCAATTACAAAGCTGCCATAAATATCGTCATTTTGAGGTAAATAACTATAACAGTTTGCTAACGCATTAAAAGCAGTCTCACGCCTATTGAATAGCAAGCTTATCTCTTGTGTTCTATCTGGAACAATATCAAGATAGTCTTCACAACTAAATGTGACCAGAAAAAACAAAACAAACACTCTTTTAAACATAATACTTTTTTTCATCTTTTTAAAATTTTACTTGTAAACCAATATTATACACTCTTTGAGGTGGATATCCTAATCCGTTTCCTGCCATTTCAGGATCCCACAAATCAAACTTAGAAATATAAAGAAGATTCAATCCGGTAAAATAAAGTCGAGCTGATACTTCGGAAAAGAAATTTCCAAAACTATCAGGAATTGTATAGCCAAATTCAACACTCTTTAATCTAAGAAAATCACCATCTCTTAGCCACCAAGTAGATGGTTTTTCATTATTTTCAACGACATTTGTGGACAATCTTGGCCAAAATGCATTGGGGTCTGGATTATTTTCAGACCAGTAATTATCTGCGATAATACTCAAGGCATTACGCTCGTTTATAAAAGGAGATATATTTTCAGGCTGGATGAAGAAAGAAGTCCTTGCTGTGCCTTGCATAAACATGGAAAAATCAAAGTTTTTGTATCCAGCCGAAACTCCAAATCCATAAACAATCTCAGGCACATAAGGTTTTCCAATTGGTGTCATATCCAGCTCATTAACTACCCCATCATTATTTACATCTTTATACTTTATGTCACCAGGCATGTAAGCATTATTTGATGAAAAACCATTGAACTGCTCAGGTGAATTTTGAATATCCTCCTGATCGATGAAAAGACGTTCCGCAATATATCCCCATTGCTGATTTATTGGATATCCAATTCTACTTAAATTTTGATTTTGATACTCTGGCTCGCCATTTACTAAAATTTCGTTTGTAGCATAAGTAAAATTGCCTCTGGCGGAAACATAAAAGCCTGAAGAAAATGCATGATTATAATCTATTGACAAGTCAATACCTTTAGATTTAACCTCACCAACGTTACTACTAATAGTTGTAGTTAGTCCCATAGTTTCTGGAATGTAATCGCGTTGCATATAGATATTTCTTCTATGTTCTTCAAAATAATCCACCAAAAGGGTCATTTTGTTAAATAATCCTAGCTCTAAACCGTAATTAGTTTTTTCTGCTACTTCCCATGTAACATTCTGATTATCATATCGATTCACAAAATATCCATTGTAATAGTTGTTATAATCAGCACCCCAAGCATAACCAGTTCCACCGTTATTTAAATTCACATCTGATAAATAAAAGAAACGATCTTCGGGAGAGGAAATTCCATCATTACCCACAAACCCGTAAGTGTATTTAAATTTTAATAAATTAATAGAAGGAAGTTTTTCTTCAAACCAAGATTCATTAGACATTATATAACCAACTCCAAAAGATGGAAAAAAACCAAATCTATTTTGCTCAGAAAACTTTTCTGAACCATTGTAGCCAAAATTAAATTCAGTGTAATAACGTTTACCATAGTTGTAAGTAAATCTTCCAGAAACTCCCATATTTCTAGACGGAAGTGTTGAAAACGATGTATTACCTCCACCAATAGTATTTAATGCTTCAGTGAAGTTTGCTACTAGCAAACCACCAAACTCATGTTTTTCGTTGAATTCTCTATTATACTCTGCAACCATTTCATAATAAAAGTTACTATTACCGTCATTTGATACCGTAGGAGCGTTCAAATATTCTGTACCCTCTTGTATATTATAAAGCGAATAATCAATTCCCTCATCTGTCTGAATTTCAGAAAGCCCGTAATAAAATGGAGTAAAACTTCTTTCATTTTCATTTGACAAATAAGTTCTTACAGAAGCCATACCGCGAAGACGAAGCCCCACAGTAATGGCATCTAAATTTTGTTCGACAGAAAATTGAGCAAGTGTGGTATTGGAAAAACGATCTTTGTAGCCTTTTACCATTTCAGCATAAGGATTAGGAAAACCGCCATTGCCCTTATTCCCAAAAAGTGAATGACTAAAATTTATAGTATTTGCGTCAGGTTCAAACACCTTAGGGAAATTCGCAGGATTAGCTTGAACAACCATGCCAAAAATATCGTTCGCACTAACCGTTGGGCCATTATAGCGTTCAAATAATGAGTAATACTTAGTTGCAATTTTAGTAGTCTTTGTTAGATTAACATTAACATTCGCTCTTAAATTTGATCGCTTAATATTAATGTTGTTATTAAAATTATTTAATGGATCAACTTTTAATAGACCTGATTCATTGACGTGAGATAATGCTAAATAATATTGTGCGACATCACCCCCACCAGAAATATTCAGATTTACTCTGTGGTTTTGTGCATAGTCATTAAACAACTCATTAAACCAATCCACATCTGGATAAATATTTGGATCACCTCCATTTTCGGTGCCATAAATTTGTTGTATTGAATAAAGCAAAGGGGTAGATTGGTCTCGAGCTCGTAAAGCTTTATTATATAGTTTCATATAATCAACAGCACCTAAAAAGTCATTTACTTTTGAGGGGCTTGAAAACGACGATTCGTATCGAACAGATATCTTAGCTTTCCCAACTTTACCTTCTTTTGTTGTTACTAAAATTACACCATTAGCTCCTCTTGCACCATAAAGTGATGTTGCTGTAGCATCTTTCATGATAGAAAAAGAAGCTACATTATCAGGCTCAATGCGAGCTAAATCTGAGGTAGTAATTTGTAATCCGTCAAGTAAAATAAGTGGGTCATTTTTATACCCAAATGTTGTTACACCACGAATAAAAAATTCTGCATTATCCTGGCCAGGTTCTCCAGAACGTTGATAAGAAATCATCCCTGCAATTTGTCCTGCAAATGAAGACGTCAAGTTAGTGGATGGTAATTTAAGATCAGATGTATTAATAGTCGAAACTGAACCAATAACAGAACTTTTTTTCTGTTTTGAAAAAGCGACAACCTGGACTTCTTCAAGTGAATTTAAATCTTCTTTTAAAATAACATTTACAATGCTTTGATTTGCAAGTGGAATTTTTTGAGTTTCAAACCCTAAATAAGAAAAAACAAGAATTGCATTTTCTTTTTTAACATTTAACAAATAATTTCCGTCAAAATCTGTAGTAACTCCATTAGTAGTACCCTCAACAATAATTGTAGCTCCAAGTAAAGGTGTACCAGATTCATCAACAACAACTCCTTTAACTATAGCAACTTGAGCATAACTAGAAATTGAAATAAATAAAACTACAATAGTTACAAAAAGCTTCGAAAAAATATTTTGTATAAACATTTAAGTTCAAGTGTTAATTATCAAAATTAAAAAAATGGGATCAAGACTTTATTGAATCTATCCCATAATTAAAAAAGATTTAATTTTTTATTAATTTTTTAATGTGTCCATTGATTTCAACAAAATAAAAACCCTTGTTTAGAAAAGCAACTGAAAACATATTTGAATCAGTAGTAGTTTGAGTTACAAGTCGACCATTTATATCTAATATCTTGATTGTTTTATTCCCTATTAAGTTTTTGATTCGTACAATATCATTTGCAGGGTTAGGATAAATATCAACATTGGTGATTTCAAAATCATTATTTGAAGCTGTTTCTAAAGCAGGTCCCATAATATCATCAACATAGAAAGTTGTGTTGGATACATCAGCATCCATATCCCCTCGACCAATAAAAATTTGTAAATGGTCAAAACTAACTCCATCAGCTAAATCAGAAATATTAAAATAAAATGTTTGCCATTGATTTTCAACAACTATCGACGGATCAGGAAAACTTTCAGATCCTGTTTCATAGTTACCAGTCTGTTCCCAATCGTAAGAAGCATCTGTCAATTTGAATCTGATTCCAGTTTTAACGGGTGAAAAAACTCGAAACGAAAAAAGATCTCCTAGGCTTGCATCAAATGGGGCATTTAATTGAATATTGATTCTTTCCCACCCGTACCAAGTCGTACCTTTTGTCCACTCCATTACAGAATTGGATGGATTCATCGGATCTTGTGCAAATAAATCAAAAGAAGGAGCAATTCCAGACTCAGGATCATTTAGTGCTTCTGTTAGCGAACAAAGGGAGTTTCCATCAAAATCGTTGTAAACTACCATATCAGGCATATCATCATTTGTAACTGAAAAAGTAGCATTAACACCAGAAACTGTAGATTGATTTTCGTCATATTTAATCATTCCATCCTTAACTCCATACCAGTAAGTTGCACCACTTGATAGGGGTTCTACTGGAACAATTGTAAATTTAGTTTTGTTTGTTGAAAGTGCAGCGTAAAAAGAAACTTCTGCTCCAGTGCTATTATTTTCTCTTAATTCTAAAACACTTATTGGATTTTCAATATCTGAACCATCTATATTCACAAATTGAAAATTTGATTCTATAGATAGTTGGCTATATTGAAGAACACCAGTTGCTTCGTCTCCAGGTGAAAATGTTACAACTGCAGGTGGAGGAACACTGCTTTTTTCGATATCATCAAAATAATATACATCTCCAGCTACCGAACCCCCAGAAGTATTTCCATCAAACCACATTTGAATACGATTATAATTCGTTGCAGTTACATTCGAAAAATTAAAGGACAATTGAACCCATTGGTCAATTTCTTCATTTGATAATGAATAAGTAAACTCATTGTTTATCCAATGCGTTACATTGTTTTGGAGTTTAAATACTATATCGATAGGTTTGTCTGCCCAAACCTTTACATTCCAGTAAGGAGTCTCAGCAAAATCAATATTTTCTAATGTTGGAGAAGTTTCAATCGTTGAACTCCATTCTCCACCAGGGTGTGTAAATTGACCTACTTGGGAAGAAGGATTAACAGCGTCCGGGGCAGGATTTGGAGTTTGTGCAAAACCAGCTGAACCCCAAGATTCAAAAGCAATACTTGTTTCTGGAGTTTCGTAATCAATCAACATCACATTAATATCACCTGTAACGGGTTCTTTTGTAGTAAAAGTTGCTCCAACTCCAGTTATGTAAGTACCATTTGAACTATATATTGTATTGTCAATCACACCATACCAATATGTTGTTAGGTAATCTAAATCTGAGTCTGGGGATATTGTAATTCTACTATCATCAACAATGGAAGCTTGAAAAGCAACATCTGCTCCATTTTCATCACCTAATCTAAGAGCAACTTTATTTGTAAAATCAGTAATTGTAGCAGCTCCTGGATCATAAAACTTATTATTTGTAACTATTTCCATAACCACCCCAACAGAAACATCAGTAGATAAGTCAGCCGGTGAATATTCAAATGCAGGAGACGAATATAAAGGTGGACCTACTATTTCATCAAAAAATAAAAAATCTCCACTGACCCAATCAGGTCCATCAACTTTAATAACAATATTATTCATAAAAATATTTGAGACATTATTAAAATCAAAATAAAGTTCAACCCATTGACTTATTTGATTAGGACCAATTGTTGCAGTTGCTTCTTCAAAATTACCCCAATCAGGTGAGTTTTCAATATGAAAGGTTAAAGTAACTTCTTCCAAAGCAAATACTTTCATTGTAAAGTAATTTAATTCGCCTAAATCAAATGGAGAAGTAAAAACAGTTGTGGGATTAACTACACCAATTCCAATATTACTATCAAAATTTCCACCATCATCTGCACCAGCAGTAAACTGTCCAACATAAATAGATTCGTTAACAGGATCTGAAAAATCTCCGCCCCCAAGTGGAATAATTGGATTAACTGTTACATCAAATGTGCTTGAATTATTCCAACTCTCAAAAGTTACCTCGGGGTTGTATGTGTCAAAGTCAATATGGGTTTCCTGGCTATTTAAAAAATTAATAACAAGAAAGAAAATGAAGAGTAAATTTTTTTTCATATGTAGTTTTTCAAACGTTATAGTATTGGTTAATTAAATAAGACGCAAAATTAACAAAAAATTACGAGTTAAATTGTTAATTTTTAGGCTTATTCAAAATAAATTTTAATGAAAGGACGTAAAAAACTAAGTTGATTTTTATTTCAAATTGTAATACAATTTGTACCAATTAATAAAAGCCAAGACACCATCAGAAAGTAAAGTATTTGATTTATAGTCGTAATCATTTTGCAATTTGCTTACATCCGCCCATGTTTGATGGACATCCCCAGCTTGCATGGGTCGCATTTCTTTTTTGGCTACTATACCCAAATTATTTTCAATAGATTTTATAAAATCCATAAGTTGTACTGGAGCGCTGTTACCAATATTATACAGTTTGTAAAGCGATGTGTCTTTTGAATCCTCTAAAAGAGTAGCCATAATACCATCAACAATGTCACCGATATAGGTGAAATCTCTAGACAGGTTGCCGTTGTTAAAGACTTTAATAGTCTTTTTATTGATAATGGCATCAGTAAATAAAAACATAGCCATATCAGGTCGTCCCCAAGGACCGTAAACTGTAAAAAATCTAAGTCCAATAGTTTCGATTCCATACAGATGACTGTAAGTGTGCGCCATGAGTTCATTTGACTTTTTAGTCGCTGCATACAAACTAATTGGTTTATCTACATTGGCAGTTTCTGTAAATGGCACCACACAACTATTGCCATAAATACTGGAACTGGAAGCGTATAGCAACCGTTTTATATTATGATGTCTACAGCACTCTAAAATATTCAAAAAACCATTGATATTAGAGTCTATGTAAGCTTCAGGGTTATTAAGTGAGTAACGAACCCCAGCTTGGGCCGCAAAATTACAAACCAGTTCGAAATTTAATTCATTAAATAGTTTTGGAAGCGCTTCACGATCATCTAAATGCATGCGGATAAACTGCATTTGAGTAATGTGTAATGTGCTGCTAGATAATGTATTAAAGACCTCAGCCTTTTCGCGATTGATTCCTAACTCATTTAAACGGGCATATTTTAAATTAACATCATAATAATCATTGATATTATCAAGTCCAATAACCGAGTGACCCAATTTAATCAGCGACTCACAAAGGTGGTAGCCAATAAAGCCTGCAGCGCCTGTAACAAGTATGGTTTTTTTATTATCCATTTAGGATCCAATACCTTTATAAATAAATCCAATAGTTTCCAATTCTTCACGGTCCAAAATATTGCGGCCATCAAATACAAAAGCTGGTTTTTGCATACGATTGTAAATACGATTCCAATCGTAAGATTTAAACTCGTCCCACTCTGTTAGCACAGCAACAGCGTACGCGCCTTCAAGAGCCAAGTAGGGGTCATTTACTGTTTTTAAATACTTACTGTTTTCTTTCTCAGATCTGGTATTTAAATAATTTACATCCGATTGCATTTGTTTCGAAGTCACCTTGGGATCATAGACCTTTATGGTGGCCTGCTCGTCCATAAGTAAATCCGCTACATATATAGCTGCAGATTCTCTAGTATCGTTGGTATCTTTTTTAAAAGCCCAGCCCAGAAAAGTAATAGTTTTTCCACTGACTGTACTGTAAAGTGTTTTTATAATGTTTTTCGAAAAACGATCACGTTGATGGTTGTTCATTAGAATTACTTGGTGCCAGTAATCAGCGACTTCAGTAAGACCCAAAGATTTAGCGATGTATACCAAATTAAGAATATCTTTCTGGAAACAAGACCCTCCAAAACCAACAGAAACTTGTAAAAATTTTGAACCAATGCGGCTGTCCATTCCAATGGCTTTTGCCACTTCTTGTACATTGGCGCCTGTGGCCTCACATAGCTCAGATAAAGAGTTTATTGAAGAGACCCTTTGTGCTAAAAAGGCGTTAGCAGTGAGTTTAGACAATTCAGAAGACCATACATTGGTTGTTAGTATATTTTCTTTTGGCACCCAACTTGCATAAACATCGACCAAGGCTTGTATAGCATCTTGACCTTTTTTAGTGGAGGAATCACCTCCTATTAGTACTCGATCAGGCACGGTCAAGTCACGCATAGCTGTACCTTCGGCTAAAAACTCAGGATTAGATAAAATTTGAAAATTCACCCCATTACCAGTATTGTCCAATATATTTTGAATAGCCTCGGCAGTTTTTACAGGAAGGGTAGATTTCTCAACTACAATTTTATCTGTCTTGGATACCTTGGCAATTTGTCGTGCGCAAAGCTCTACATACTTTAAATCTGCAGCCATTCCTTTACCTGCACCATAGGTCTTAGTGGGAGTATTAACAGATATAAATATCATTTCAGCATCATTAATTTCTTTATCTACTTCATTTGAAAAAAATAAATTTCTTCCACGGGCCTCAGAAACTACCTCATCAAGCCCTGGCTCGTAAATAGGAAGTTTGCTTAAATCCTTATCGTTCCAATCGGCTATGCGCTGGTCGTTGAGATCAACTACCGTAACTTTTATATTGGGATTTTTTTGAGCAATAACAGACATTGTTGGTCCACCTACATATCCAGCCCCTATACAGCAAATAGATTTAATTTTCATTTTAATTTTTAAATAATTACAAATCCAATTTAATTACTCCTTTCACCAAAGATAATAAATCATACTCAGGTACAAATCCTAATTTATTTTTGACATTTTCATTCATTATGCTAATTTCTTAATAGCTTTAAAGATTCTTCCCAACTAAGTATACTTTGATTAAACTTATTTTTAATCAATCTTGAATCTAAAACAGAATACTTGGGCCTCTGAGCCTTAACTGGATATTGGTTACTATTAATGGGGTTTAGGGTTATATCAATGTTATTTATAATAAAAATAGCTTTTGCAAAGTCATACCAACTACAAGACCCTTCATTAGCAAAGTGATATAATTCAACTTTTTTATTATTGATACTTGGTAAAATGTTTAATATTAAACTAGCTAGGTCTCCAGCATTGGTTGGAGATCCTAGTTGATCACTCACAACATTTATATCGTTTTTTTCTTTTGCTAAACGAATCATAGTGTTCATAAAATTATTTCCGAAAAAAGAATATAACCATGATGTACGAATAATTATAGAATTATTAGGATTTATTTTTTTTATTGCTATTTCACCATCTAATTTGGTTTTACCATACACTGTTTTTGGATTTGGTTTGTCATTTTCAATGTATGACTTTTTACTAGAACCGTCAAAAACATAGTCGCTTGATATGTGAACAAGCTTTATTTTATTGTCTTTTGAAAGTTTAGCTAAATTGGCAACTGCTAAATGATTAATAGCATTTGCTAATTTAATCTCAGATTCGGCTTTATCAACATCTGAAAATGCTGCGCAATTAATTATAGTATTGATGTTATTATTCTCAATAAATTCTTTTACAGAGATATGATCAGTAATGTCTAAATTATTCTTGTGAGTGAATAAAAACTTATAATTAGGAAAATTAGGCTCTATATCTCTTATTGCAGAACCAAGTTGACCATTACCACCAGTAATTAATATGTTATGCATTGTTTTATGGATTATAGTAGTCAGCATCCTTGAACAATGGGTGTTTACTATCTTTGTCAGAAAGCTTAATTAGTTCAGGGCTTAATTGCCAATCAATTCCCAAATTCTTATCATTAAAAATGATACCTCTTTCGCTTTTAGAATCGTAATAATTATCTACTCTATACAAGAAACTAGTATCATCTTTAAGAACTACAAATCCGTGAGCAAAGCCAGCTGGTATAAATAATTGTCTTCTATTTTCAGCACTAATTTCAACACAAAGATGCTTACCAAAAGTTGGAGACCCTAACCTGACATCAACCACTACATCCAAAACAGCACCATGATTAACTCTTACTAACTTTGTTTGGCCATGAGGGGCGGTCTGGTAGTGTAATCCTCTTAAAACTCCGTAAGAAGATTTTGTTTCATTTTCTTGAATAAAATTCACATTATATCCAAGAAAGGTATTAAGCTTATCTTGCCTAAAAGTTTCAGTAAAATAACCACGTTTGTCATAGTAAACACTAGGTTCGCAAACAATTATATCTGGTATTTCAAGTTTTATAAATTTCATTTAAATTCTTTAGCACGTTTAATCATGTACTGACCGTAACCATTCTTTTTTAAAGGTTCTGCTAGCTCTATTAGCTTTTGATTACTAATATAACCCATTTGGCATGCAATAACTTCCAAGCATGCTACTTTTAGTCCCTGTCTTGTTTCTATCGTTTTAATATAATTTGAAGCTTCAATCAAAGATTCATGAGTACCAGTATCTAGCCAAGTAAATCCACGTCCCATAAGTTCTACTTTTAGTTCTCCACGGTTTAAATATTCTTGATTAATTGAGGTGATTTCTAACTCACCACGATTGCTGGGAGTTACTTTCTTGGCAATTTCAACTACAGAGTTTGGATAAAAATATAATCCAACAACTGCATGGTTCCCTTTGGGATTACTTGGCTTCTCTTCAATTGATAATACGTTACCTGTAGCATCAAATTCCACAACACCATAACGCTTTGCATCGCTCATGTAATACCCAAAAATAGTAGCCATATTATCATCTTTAACATTAGATATCGATTTGGCTAATAAATCAGAAAATCCATGACCATTGAAAATATTATCACCCAAAACTAAACAAACGTCGTCAGAACCAATAAAAGCCTCTCCAATAATAAAAGCCTGAGCCAAACCATCAGGCGAGGGCTGTACCTTATAAGATAACTTTAGACCGAGTTCATTTCCATTACCTAAAAGACGTTGAAAATTTGGTAATTCCTCAGATGTTGAAATAATCAAAATTTCTCTTATACCTGAAAGCATCAGTACTGACAAGGGGTAATATATCATCGGTTTGTCATAAATAGGCAATAATTGTTTTGATGTTCCTCTTGTTATAGGATAGAGTCTTGTCCCTGAACCACCTGCTAAAATTATTCCTTTCATGTCTTAGCGTATTGTTGATTGTAATAGTTCTTATAAAAACCAGATGTAACATTGTTGAGCCAATCTTTATTATCCAAATACCAATCAATAGTCTTTGAAAGTCCTTTTTCAAAACTCATTGTTGGACTCCAACCTAAGTCCTTACTAATTTTTGAAGCATCAATGGCGTATCTTAAATCATGACCCGGTCGGTCTTCAATAAGTCTTATGAGCTTTTCACTTGAACCAGAAACATAACCTAATTTTTCATCCATTTGTTTACAAAGAAGTTTGACCAGATCAATATTTTTCCACTCATTAAATCCTCCAATATTGTAAGTCTCGAAATTTTCAGCCTTATGAAATACCAAATCAATAGCTATAGCATGGTCAACTACATGTAACCAATCTCTAATATTTTTACCGTCTCCATATACTGGAAGTAGTTTATTATTTATAATATTATTAATAAAAAGTGGGATTAATTTTTCAGGGAACTGGTTCGGCCCATAATTATTGGAGGAATTGGTTATTACATAAGGAACACCAAATGTAGTTCCGAAGGCTCGGACAAAATGATCAGAACTTGCCTTTGAAGCTGAATATGGAGAATTTGGATCGTATGGAGTATTCTCTAGAAAGAGACCGCTTTTTCCCAAAGAACCATAAACTTCGTCAGTGCTAACATGATAAAAACGTTTACCATTAAAATTATTTTTCCATAATTCTTTAAATGCATTAAGAAGTACAATAGTGCCTAAGATGTTCGTCTTTGCAAAAGCTAAAGAATTTGTAATAGAGCGATCAACGTGAGACTCGGCTGCCAAGTGAATTACAGAATCAAATTTAAACTTTTCAAATATTGAATTAATAAAATCTTCGTCACTAATATCACCACGTAAAAACGTGTAATTAATTTTATCTTCAACATCTTTAAGGTTCTCTAGGTTTCCTGCATATGTTAATACATCTAAATTATAAATGTGATAATTAGGATAATTATTTACAAAACGTCTAACAACATGAGAACCTATAAAACCAGAGCCTCCAGTTATTAAAATTTTAAATGTTTGCTTATTATCTTCCAAAATCATCTTGAACTCTAATTATATCATCCTCATCTGATGGAACAGAGTCGGTATGTTGCCAAATTTCAGCTACAACTCCGTAATTATCTAAACCTACCAATCGGTGTCTAATTCCTTGATCAAGTTTTATTTGATTTCCAGGTCCATAGGATTTCATTTCTGTCTCAATGTCAGTGGTAGATTGTACAACTCCTACTGTTCCCTGGTATACCTGCCAAATTTCAGCACGACGATTATGATATTGCCATGATAATTTTACATTTGGCCTAACCATTAATATTTTAGGACTTAATTTACCTTCTATTTTTAAAGTATTAACATCAAGACCATCAAAAAAATAATTTGAAAAATCCTGGGCTTGATTCTCATCTACATAAAAAAAACCGCCCCAAGGGCGTTGTAAATCTGAATCAGTAATATTGAATCCAATGGACTCTAATTCTTTTTTTACAGTTTTATAAAATTCTACATACATTACTTATCTTCAGCTTTTTTTACTTGTTTTCTAAGTCCACTTGAAGAAAAACGGTGTTCTCTTTTATTGTAGTATATATCAATACCTTTGTCTTTACAGTAATCTTTTCCAGTAAACTGTCGACCTTTATACTCTTCACCAATTATGCGTACATCTAACTTAAAAGAACGTAAAATATCTTCCAAATCCTGCTCAGAAACATAAGGAACAATTTCATCAATGTGAACACAACCTTTTAATTGGATGTATCGTTCAATTATGGATTGGGAAGGAGAATTTTTCTCTGGTCGCTCTATTGAAGGGTCTAGTTGTAATCCAACGATCAAATAATCACATTGACGTTTTGCTTCTTCCAACATTTTTATATGACCAGCATGCAAGAGGTCAAAGGTTGAAAATGTAATTCCTACTTTCATAAATTATTAGATTAAAAACAAATTCATTTTTATAACGCGTTTCTAAATTTAAAATTGCGTGGTTATTTGTTTAATAACCAACTGCTAGATTGAATTTTATCACCAAGGCCATCAATAAGAGTAATACCTACTCTCTCACAAGTAAAACGCTCTGGAATAGTATCATTGTTCTGATCACCACCATTTGCAAAAGCTAAGTCGTAGGTATTTCCAAAATCCTTAGAAATTTTTTCTAACGTAGCACAGACTGTTCGATCCTTATCCACAGACAAAATTGCTTTGTCAACAGATTTAATATTGGAAATAATAAATAATCTTTCCTGTTCAAGTTGAAATTCTTTACTCCCTTTTAAAGCACGCTGTAAATCCGAATTTATAATAACAATTAGAAAATCAGCTAGGTCTTTCGCATTATTAAAGTATTCCAAATGGCCTTTGTGGATAGGATTAAAATATCCAGAAACAATGACTGCTTTTTTCTTTAGCATGGTAATTTTTTAATTTAATTATATTAACTTTAATTTACTGCCGGTACTCATGAGATTGACACAAGTCACCCTAAAAAATACGAAAAAATAACAATTTGCAAATTACTGACATTTTCTCATTTAATTAATATAAGTTAAATAATTTATTTTATTTTATTTAAATTTGTTTTCTTAAAGACAATGAAGCACAAAAATCAAATTAAAAACTATTACACATCCATTTTTTTATGGATGGTTTTTGTTTTTCCCTCTACTGTTAATTTCCTGCATCATTTTCAATCGCATACGCATTTAGAATGTCATGATAATAATGTTCACATTCATGAATATACCTCAGAATGCGAAACTTGTGATTATAATATGTTGTCATTTAATTACGAATTGCAACTTTTCAATGGATTAAAAAAAATAGATATATCTGAATCGACAGCTTCTGATTATGTATATTTACACCTCTACTCTTTAGAGACTAACAACAAAAAACTTCGCGCACCACCGTTTTTTTCTTAACAACTCTATTTTAGAATATCAATATTGTTATAGAAATTAAATGCGTAAATATTTTATTGCTATTCTACTTATTATTAGTGGTTTAGCAAATTCCCAAAATTGTAAATATTCCCTTTCGGGTAAAGTCACAGACTTACACGATGGATCCTTATTGTCTGGTGCGACTCTAGTCTTCAATGAAATTAATAAAACTGCTCAAACTGATTTAGATGGACGTTATAATATTTCAAATCTTTGTAAAGGACAATATTCCATAAAATTAATACACCCCTTATGTGAGAGCACTACATTTAAAATCAATATTAACGGAAACACCAATCGTGATTTTAAGCTGGAGCACCATATTGAAGAACTCAATGAGATTATAGTTAAAGGGAATTCTTATGATGATCAAAGTAAATCCGTTTATGAAAATAAAGTTTCAACTGAAACATTAGAACAATACAGTACAGGATCACTTGGAGATGCACTTAATAGTTTGAGTGGAATCTCTTCTTTAAATAAAGGGAATGCAATTGTCAAACCAATTATTAATGGGTTACACAGTAGCCGTATTATTATGATTAATAATGGTGTTAGAATGCAAGATCAAGAATGGGGAAAAGAACACGCTCCCAACATTGATATAAATGCGATTGAAAGACTTACTGTTATTAAAAATGCTAGTGCTTTGCAATATGGAGGTGATGCCATGGGAGGAATCATAATTGCCGAAGGTTTTAAGATACCTGTAAAAGACACTATTTATGGCAAAACAATGATTTCTGCAGGATCCAATGGCCGTGGTGGGGGTATCACTTCAAAATTAACCAAAAGTTATAAAAATGGAATATATGGAACGTTGCAAGGTACAATGAAGCGTTTTGGGGATGTTGAAGCTGCGGATTATGTTATGAGCAACACTGGTCTTAATGAAAAAGATATGTCTTTACGAATGGGATTAAACAGGTTTAATTATGGCATTGAAGGATATTATGCTTATTTCAATGCAGAATTAGGTATTTTACGTTCTTCACATGCTCATAGTGCAGGAGATCAAATAAGATCTATAAATAGTAATATACCACTAGTTGTTAGGGATTTTACTTATGAAATAAATTATCCAAAACAAGACGTAACTCATCAACTTGCAAGAATTAAAGGTTTTAAAAAATTTATTGGATATGGAAAATTAAATTTTCAATATGATTTTCAAAATAATAGAAGATTTGAATATGATATTCGTGTAGGTAATGATAGAGATAAGCCTGCATTAGATTTGGAATTGAAAACTCATACAATTTTAGTTGATTACTCCACAGATTATGAATTCTTGAATTTTAAAACAGGAGTAATGGGAAGATTCCAAGATAATTTTGCAAATCCTGATACTGGAGTGAGAAGGTTAATACCGGATTACGAAAAATATGACTTAGGTATTTATTCTGTGGCAGATTATAAATTGAACGAAAATTGGCAGTTTGAAGCTGGAGTTCGATTTGACTACATATATATGGATGCGTATAAATTTTACAAAAAGACTTTGTGGGAACAGCGCGGAT